>MVZQ01000056.1 GCA_002068435.1 Euryarchaeota archaeon ADurb.BinA087
GGAGTATACAGGGCCAGTGCTCGAACAGGTTCTGGAAGAGAATAAAGTGTTAAAAGTAACCCCGAAGTCTGGCGCGTATAAGGGCGTTCCCGTTGTGGTTAGTCCAATCCGTGACAGCGACGGGCATGCCATCGCCGCTATCGGGGTCGTTGATATAACGGGCATATTTGACCTTGCAACCCTTATGGAGCACCAGGCATTCATCCTCGAGCAGGTATGCGGGAAGGATCCCTGCCCTCTTCCTTCCGAACAGATCAATGCAAAAAGGTAATGAGAATGTACGACGCGGCATTCAAAGTCCTTGAAGTTCTTGAGGGAGCAGAAGGTCCTGTCTCCGGAGAATATATCAGCAGTAAGCTGGGGATATCGCGATCAGCCGTCTGGAAACACGTCAAAGAGCTGATCAGCATGGGATATGAGATCTCTGCCTCACAAAAAGAAGGATACCGCCTCACCAAGAAAAGCAACCGACTTCTCCCGTATGAGGTCCATAAGAAACTCAGGACCAGCTTTATTGGGAAAAAAATGCGCTACTTCGAAAATACTCCTTCAACTATCTGGGTGGGAAAGCAGCTTGCGAGCGAAGGGGATGCCGGGCTTCTTCATGGCATGGTTATTATAGCCGAAGAGCAGACGGGAGGGATTGGAAGACTCGGACGGTCCTGGGTATCGCCAATCGGGGGCGTCTGGATCACCATAGTACTCAAACCCCGCATTCCCATTGATCGTGTTTTCATGGTTACGATGGCGGCATCGGTTGCCGTCGCTCGTGCAATCAGGAAAGAATATGATCTCGGCGCGCTGATCAAGTGGCCGAACGATATCTATATCGGTGATAAAAAGGTGGCAGGTCTCCTTCTCGAACTCTTTGCCGAAGCAGATGATATCCACTACTGTCTGCTCGGGATAGGGGTAGATGTCAATATCTCTCCCCAGGATCTCGAGGGGGTAAAAAGCGCGGTCACCTCGATCTCGGCCGAGATGGGTCATGATGTTGACAGGGCATCGTTTCTTGCACGGATGCTCCGCGAATTCGAGAGCCGTTATCTCCTTATCGAAGCGGGGGAGTATGAAGCAGTTACCCGGGAATGGAAATCCCTCTCATGTACTCTGGAGCACCGTGTACGGATCAATACCATGAAAGCGACTTTTGAGGGAGAAGCAATTGATATTGATGAGTTTGGAGCGCTCCTCATCAGGAAAGATAATGGTAAGATCGAGAGGGTGATTGGCGGGGACTGTATCCAGCGGTAATACTTTATCGTCAACATGAAAAAAATATAGGGTTGACGATGTTCCAGGGACCGGAGCGGGCGCTCCTTCTCACCCAGACCGCTGCATTCACCGGGCTTATTGCATTAGGATCCTGGATATCAGTCCCATTTGTTCCCGTTCCTTTCACTTTACAGACACTGTTCGTTCTCCTCTCCGGGGCTGTCATGAAGCGCTATGCACTTCTGCCCAACGGATTATACGTCCTGATGGGCCTTTTCGGCATCCCTGTTTTTCACAATGGCGGTGCAGGACTGGGGATCCTGCTTGGGCCCACAGGAGGGTATATCCTTGGCTTCATTCCTGGTGCATGCATCACAGGAATTTTTTTCGAACGTCGGGAACGATTTTCAAGGTTCCTAGGAATACTGCTCGGAGATGGGTGCATTTTTCTTTGTGGAATCGCATGGCTGATTCTCTCCACCGGGCTCTCTCCCTCTATCGCATTTCTTGTCGGAGTGCTCCCTTTCATCCCAGGTGACGTAGTGAAAGGATATGCTGTCTGGGTTATCGGAGAGCGCCTGGATAGGCTGCATACAATGAAGAGAGAAGAGGTGCCTGGCACATGATCGTTGTCCGGAACTTAACCTTTCGAAGGCTCTCCATCCCGGAACTAACGATACCCCCCGGGTGCGTCTCACTGATTGGTCCGAACGGCAGCGGGAAGACAACGTTTCTCCGGGTTCTTTCGGGTCTCCTAAAACCCTCAGAAGGGGCTGTCCTTATCCATGATATGCCCCCCTGGGAATGCCGTATTGGTTTTGTCAATGAGTATCCTGATAAAAATGTGCTTTTTTCCCGGGTTTCGGAAGAGCTGGCATCAGCGCTGCGATTTTCTCATCTCCCGTGTGAAGAGATTACCCGGAAAGTGGACCTGACTATTGAGCGTGCAGGGCTCTCCCGCCTCGCTGATCGGCGCATCCATACCCTCTCAGGAGGGGAGAAGGTGCTGGTAGCACTTCTCTCGGCTACCATCCATTCACCGGAAGTGCTCCTGCTGGACGAGTTTGATTCACACCTCGATGAGCATACAGTTGATGCCGCAGAACAGGTCATCAGCAGTTCTGGAGCAGGATACGTAATACGATGTACCCAGAATATGGACATTGCGTCCCGGTCTGAGACATTGATCGCCCTTTTTAATGGCCGGATCCGTTCAATTGGCGCTCCTTATGAAGTATTTTCCACGCTTTCCGGGACCTGTTATGTCCCATTTGCATGGAGGTCTCGGGTTGAAACTGGTCCTTGACAGGATCACCAGGAAGCGGGGATCTTGGTCCTGCGCCGCTGATGGTATCCTGCTTCCTGGGATTCACCTGATAACTGGGAGGGTTGGATCGGGGAAAACGACCCTCGCCGAGCTTATCTGCGGGATTCTTGAACCAACATCGGGAGAGGTAGTCTTTGATGGGATCTCATCCTGGATGCTCTGCCAGCAGTTTCCTGAATACAATATCGTCGGATCGACACTCGAAAAAGAGGCTGAATCATATGGCGTTGTTCCCGAACAAGCGCTTGACAGAGCCGGTTTAGCTGGAAGGGGTGGGGAAGATCCCTTCTGCCTTTCCCGAGGGGAGCTCCGGAGGTTCCAGTTCTCCTGCCTTTCACTGTGTGACCGCGACCTGTTCGTCCTGGATGAACCTTATAGTGCCCTCGACTGCCGGGAGAAGCAGAGAGCGGCACGCCACCTTTCGACCCGCTCTTCTGCGATTACAATCCTATTCACTCATGAACAGCGGTTTCTCCCGAAGACTGACTATCTCTGGGAGATGTGCGATGGCGTCCTCAATTTCCTTGGAAAAGTACCTGAAGCACTTCCATTATGGGAGCATGCCCCCTCCCATATCAGGTCTCTCATCGGGAAAGGGGTGATCCCGGCAAACCTGACAGAAGAGGATTTGGAGGAAGCCCTGTGCAGGATCCCAGGCTGAGGATTTTATCAGTGCTCTTCCTTTCTGTGGCCGCTTATGCCAGCATAGCAGGTGCACTGCTCACCCTGATCTGGCTTTTTCTTTATCCGGCATATCTCCTGTCTGCAATCAGGTCAAAGGCTTTGTATATTCTCCTCCCTTTCACCGCAATTCTCGCACTCGTCATGCATATTATGGGAGAGAACGGATTATCGTACTTCATCAGGATTGGGATTCTCCTTCTGCTGGCCTTCACCATATTCCGGGGTTGGAGACCAGGGGAATTCCTTGACCTGGGGGTCTGGCTCTTTGGACCCGGGATCGGATTTGACATCGGGCTCGCCATCGAATTAACAGTTCAGGGGACCGATGATGCTGCCCGGGACTGGTCCCGCGTCATCACTGCGATGAAGCTGAAGGGTATGCGGCCCGACATTAGGAACCTGGCCCCTATCAGCTTTCTGATGATTCATCTCCATCTGTTACGGGCGGGTGACCAGGCGGATTTGCTCATCACCCGGGGATACAAATCAGGGGGAAGCTGCTGCCCGCATTTCCAGACCTCAAATCGTGACATAATTGCGTCATTGTGCGCAATTCTTATTTTATTTGTCTCTTTTATGGCAGTTCGTGATATTTTTATACTTGTACTGTAAAAGATTTAAAGGTTTGAAAAAATCCCTCATTTATCATCGAGCCGGAGTAACCTGATGCACACCAGACTGCTGATCACCGACACCACCCTGCGGGATGCCCACCAGTCCCTGATTGCCACACGCATGAAGACCGAGGACATGATCCCCCTTGCCCGCACCATCGATAAGGTTGGATTCTTTTCAGTGGAAGCATGGGGTGGAGCCACATTCGACTCAAGCATCCGGTACCTTGCAGAGGATCCATGGGACAGAGTGAGACTCCTCAAGGAAGAGCTGAAGCACACCCCGATACAGATGCTTCTCCGCGGCCAGAACCTTGTTGGATATCGTCATTATCCGGATGATGTGGTTGACCGTTTTGTAACCCATGCCTACTCTGTCGGGGTAGATATCTTCCGGGTTTTCGATGCCCTGAATGACATCAGGAATATGAGGGAATCAATGAAGATGGTGAAGGAGGTGGGGGCACACCTTCAGGGTGCGATCTGTTACACGACGAGTCCGGTCAACTCTATCCCGGGGTTCATCGAGATGGTCAAAGAACTGTATTCTTTTAACTGTGACTCCATCTGCATCAAGGACATGGCGGGATTGATCATGCCCCATGCGGCAAGGGATCTCATCACCGGTATCAAGGATGAAATAGATATCCCGGTTGACCTCCATAGCCATTCCACAAGCGGCATTGCTTCGATGAGTTACCAGGCTGCAATCGAAGCCGGGGTGGATATTGTTGATACCGCAATGTCCCCCTTCGCGCTTGGGACCTCCCAACCTCCGACTGAAAGTGTTGTGGCATCACAAAAAGGGACCTCCCGGGATCCAGGACTTGATCTTCATCTGCTGCTCGAAGTCAGGGATATCTGTAGCAAAATGAGGGAAAAATACGGGGGAATACTGGATCCAATATCAGAGCGGGTCGATAGTAATGTCCTGCTATACCAGTTACCCGGCGGCATGATATCGAATCTCGTCTCTCAACTGAGAGAGCAGGATGCTCTCGACAAGCTGGATGATGTATTCATGGAAGTCCCACGGGTCAGAGCAGATCTTGGCTATCCTCCCCTGGTGACCCCCACCTCGCAGATAGTGGGAACCCAGGCGGTACTGAATGTGCTCCTCGGAGGTGACCGGTACCGGAATGTGACGAACGAGGTGAAGGACTATGTCCGTGGGCTCTACGGAAAACCTCCCGCTCCTATCAGCGATGAGGTCAGGAAACTCATAATCGGAGATGAACCGGTTATTACGGTCCGGCCCGCTGATCTTCTGGAACCGGTATTCGAAAAAATGAAGGAGCAGGCTATCGCAGATGGTCTCATAAAGAAAGGGGATGAGGACGTCCTTACCTACATCCTCTATCCTGCAATCGCCCCTTCGTTCCTGAAAGGTGAGCGGAAACCTGAGGAACTCCCTGTGAAAAACCAGCGGCTGTCCTCACCAGCTGACATACCTCATGCCATGGAGGTGGAAGTGGATGGCGAGGTCTTCAACGTCCGCATTCTCTCTGTTGGTGGCAGTGCGGTAGCCTCATCAGCAGCTCCTGCTCAGAAGATACCCAGGGGAGATATTCAGGGTGGGATAAAATCGAATATGCAGGGGATGGTACTTGAGGTTGTAGTAAACCGGGGATCTGAGGTGAAAAAAGGAGATCTGCTCGTCGTCCTTGAGGCGATGAAGATGGAGAACCCGATCCACGCCACGACTGACGGCAGAGTCTCTGATATCTTTGTGAATGCAGGTGATGTGGTGCAGAGCGGGGATGTGCTCCTGGTGGTGGAATGAAATACTTCGAGAAGGTTCTCATTGCAAACCGTGGAGAGATTGCCATCAGGGTGATGCGGGCCTGCAGGGAACTGAATATCGAAGCAGTGGCCATCTACTCAAATGCAGATAAGGATGCCCTTCATGTCAAATACGCGGATGAGGCATTTCTTGTGGGGGAGGCCCCGCCCTCCAAGAGCTACCTGAATATCGAGCGGATTGTTGATATCGCAAAAAAATCCGGGAGTGAAGCGATCCATCCGGGATACGGATTCCTTGCCGAGAATTACCATTTTGCAGAACGATGCACCGAGGAAGGAATCACATTTATCGGGCCTTCCTGGCGGACAATCAGGGCAATGGGATCCAAGATCGAGAGCAAACAGATGATGCGGGAAGCGGGAGTCCCTGTTGTACCGGGTACCCCCGGTGGGGTGAGGGAGCCGGATGAAGCACGGAAGATAGCTGAAGAGATCGGCTACCCTGTCATCGTGAAGGCAAGTGCTGGTGGCGGCGGAATAGGGATGCAGATCGTCAACGACGAAACAAGCCTCGAGGATGCAATCAGCGCGGGAATGCGCATGGCCGAATCTGCATTTGGTGATGCGACGGTATTTATTGAGAAATACCTTGTAAAGCCGCGACATATCGAGTTCCAGGTACTCGCAGATGAGCACGGCAATGTTATCCATCTGTTTGACAGGGAATGCTCAATCCAGCGGCGTCACCAGAAACTTGTCGAGGAGGCTCCCGCCCCGATCATGACGAGCGAACTCCGAAAGCGAATGTCAGAATCCGCAATAGCTGTAGCAAAAGCCTCCGATTACTGGAACGCGGGAACAGTGGAGTTCCTCTACTCCGGAGGGAATTATTACTTTATGGAGATGAACACGCGTCTTCAGGTGGAACATACCGTCACCGAGCTCATTACCGGCATTGATATTGTCAAAGCACAGCTTGCGGTCGCCGCCGGAGAAACCCTGCCGTATGACCAGGAGGACATCAGCATCCGGGGACATGCGATTGAGTGCCGAATCAACGCAGAAGATCCGCTCAACAATTTTGCTGCCGATCCGGGAAAGATCCTTCGCTATCGTTCACCCGGAGGGCCAGGGATGAGGGTTGATTCCGGGATACACATGGGATACACCATCCCTACCAATTATGATTCGATGATTGCCAAGCTCTGTGCCTGGGGGATGAACAGGGCAGAGGCGATTGCCCGGATGCGCCGGGCTATCTATGAGTATGTTATCATCGGGGTCAAGACCACCCTGCCACTCCATCATGCAGTGATGCACAACCAGCACTTCATTAATGGGGATACCCATACGCATTTCCTCCAGGAAGAACATATCATGAAGACCCTCCCTCGTTATGTCCGCGAGGAAGAAAAGAGAATGCAGACACTCGCCGCCTCTCTTCGCCAGGGAAAAGAGATTGCGGCGATAACCGGTGCAGTCAATGTCTATCTCCAGAACAGGAAAAAGGCGTGATTGACTTATCCAGGTGTGGTCTCTCTTTTTTCGTTCTCCCACTTTTTCAAATCACAATTGCACAAGTTCCGGAACCGAAAAATCCGACGATAAAATAAACATTGAGCAAACACAAGAGAACCTTTAATAGGATTTGTATCGTTTCTATTATGCACTTTTGTGCGCTGCGGTGGCCTAGCTGGTTAGGGCGCCAGACTCATAGGGTAATGTGCAATTCGAGGCGCCGTCATCTGAGACATCTGGAGATCGTGGGTTCGGATCCCACCCGCAGCATTATAACGTAAGGTTCAATGCTTTCGGGCTTTGTTTATATACCCACTTTACAAACAGCTTTTTGTATGCCTTCCATAACTCATACACAAGAGCACTTTTCTCAGACCAGGATTGATGACACACAACGCCATATCTCGCGGTATTTGAATGAGGGAAAAATCACCACCCTCGATGCCAGGTTCCTCAATGAATTTATTGCCGAGCGACGGGCAGCCGGAGGGATCAGTCAAAAGAGGTCTGACAAACTTGCCTATACCCTCTTGGGATGGCGTCGCTACCTTCCGGAATTTACTTCCCTCACGATAGGGGCAGTCTATACCGGAATCGAGGCCATCAAACACGCCGAGAACAACAATGGCCGGCCATTCAAGCAGAACACCCTCTCCGATCATGTGACAATCCTCAAGCTGTTTCTCCTCTGGATGATCGAGAACGAGTACTCGGACCTTCCCGAGAAGAAGATCCGGGCCATCAAAACCCCTCGAAGGGATACGCAGACCAAGACTGCATCACAGCTCTTGACACCCGATGAGATCCAGACCCTGATCAAGTACTGCAGGAGTTCCCGGGACCGTGCCATGATAATGACCCTCTACGAAGGAGGATTCCGTCCCGGGGAGATCTGCCAACTTGCCTGGGGAGATCTGAAAGCCGACTCAAAGGGTATCGCCGTGAATGTCAATTTCAAGACCGGAATCACGCGATACATCCGGCTGGTCATGGCAAAGAAGTTCCTAGCCGAATGGCGAGCCGATTACCCACTCCCCATCACCGAGAAGTCTCCCGTATTCCTCACTGAAACACGAGAGGAGCTTAAGTGGCACACCATCGCCGCTCAAATACGGAGGATAGCCAAGCGGGCAGGGATCACCAAGCATCTCACTCCTCATCTCTTTCGTCACTCCCGGATTACGCACCTGCTCCAGGAAGGGGCCAAAGAGAGTACGGTCAAGCTTATGATGTGGGGTTCGCTGAGCACGGACATGCTCACGACGTATGCTCACCTCACCGGCCGGGACATTGATGCTGATATCTCACGTCTGTACGGGCTCGAAGAAGATACCAAAGAGAAAGAAAATGCGCGGCTAATTCCACGGATATGTCCGACGTGTAATTTGATTAATCCGCCCGGTGAAGATTATTGTCGGGGATGTATGGAAGCGTTATCGATTCAGGCCATTTCTGAGGAGGAAGCGATCCGACGGTTTGTCTTAACTCATCCCAGGATAATTCGTGAGTATTTGAACAAAAACGAACAGAATAACCTTCACTCTCCGGTTCGAAAGATTTAAAACCCATTTTCATCTTCATTTTTTCTTGTATGTGATCCACGGTCTCCTTCCCTCTTCCGATCCGGTTGCATACAGGTGATAAATTGAAATCGGAAATACTCTATACTCGTCGTGGCGCCATCGATGCCTATGAGCGTCACACCGGTTTTCAAGGCATCGGACAGTTTCTGGTCGAAGAGGGATTGATCGTCATCAAGGAAGAGGAATCGTCATGTGCAGAATAGCGGGCTCCCCCGGTATGTTTTCGCCTTCCATAACGTCAACAAAGAGGGAACCCATATTTTCCTTCCTTTTTGAGAGCAAATACCTTTTTATTCCGGATATCCCGGAGGCGTTCTGATGGCTGCCCGAAAGGCAAAGAAATGCCCCCATTACCAGAGCCGGAAGCGTGGGAAATGGACCGAGATGGTCTGTACCCTGCCCTCGGGAGGGCTCTGCCCGAATCTCCGATGTCAGGCCAATCCTGAATCAATGGAGCCGGTGCCGGATGCCGGCGAGTGAGGATACCAAGGCTGCACCACTCTCCAACCACAACGGGGGCCGGGCTGCGGAGGCGATGGCCTATGCCCTCCTGCACAAGAGAGGATACCATGTCATCCGTTCGATGCGGTACTCCTCAATGGTGCACCTGGTTGCGTGGTGCGACAGAGGCCATCCCCTGTTTGTCCATGTAAAGCGGACGCGGCAGGAGGTGGCTGGTGCATCCGAGGTAGCCGCCCACTGGCGGCATGACATCACCGCACTGCAGGCCATCCCACGATGGGAGGGGGTGTCGGTGCAGCTCTGGGTCCACGCCGGTCCGAGAGGCTGGCGGTTCTTCGAGATATTACCTGGCGGGGTTCTCGAGGTGCATGGCCATGTGGCGTGAAGAGGACAACGGCCAGATGATGGAGCGGAAGATCTGTCCCATCATGTCGGAAGCGAAGGGTATCGTCCTCTGCCAGGGGAAGAATTGTGCAGCGGCCTACCCTCGCACGCTCATGGGTGGGACCTTCTGGTACTGTGAGATCATCGAGGGGCATCCGACCCGTTCCGGGAGGGATCATGAGCCATGAAACCCTCCAGGCCGCCAGGGTCCTCTTCCTTCCCGGTCAGGTTGTTGAAGTCCGGGCTATCATGGACGAGGGGATGGCGAGCGGGTATTTCGATGACCTGGAGAAGCTCGCGGACCAGGTGGATACCCTGGATAGCCTGCCCGGGGTGCAGGGGATCTATGTCACCTTAAACGAGGTGAATCCGGCCCTTCTCTCGCGGCGGGCGAACCGGATCAAGTCCCGGCTCTCGAAGAAGGATGCGACAACGGCGGATACGGATATCCTGCACCGTCGCTGGTTCCCGGTCGATGTGGACCCGGCTCGACCATCGGGTGTCTCCTCTACTGACGAGGAGCACCAGGCAGCGATTGATACGGCAACCCGGGTGTCTGAATACCTGACTGAGCTGGGATGGCCGGACCCAGTCATCGCTGATTCGGGGAACGGGGCTCATCTCATCTATCAGATCGACCTGCCGAATGATGACCGGTCCCGGGACCTGGTGAAGCGAGGTCTCGAGGTCCTGGCTGCCATGTTTGATGACACTACGACCTCGATCGACACGGCGAACCACAACGCTGCACGGATCTGGAAGCTGTACGGGACGATGAGCGGGAAGGGGGACAACACCCCTGACCGGCCACACCGGAGGTCCCGCCTGATCTCGGTCCCTGGCGAGGCTGCGGTTGTGCCTAAAGAGCTCCTGGAGAGGCTGGCTTCTGCCCTCCCCTCCTCCCCGGCCAATGCCTCTCATCGGGGCAAGGGAAGCAGCAAGACGCTGGATCTTGCTGCCTGGCTCAGGGACCATGGGATCGGGGTTGCCAGGGAGAAACCTTACGAAGGTGGTACGCTCTACGTCCTGGACGAATGCCCGTTCTCCGGTGCCCACCGGGATGGATCCTTTGCGATCCAGTTCCCGAACGGGGCAATCCACGCCGGATGCCAGCATGCCTCCTGTGGTGGCGGGTCACAGCGATGGCAGGAACTCCGGGAGAAGTACGAACCCAAGGATAAACGGAAAGCCACGAAGGCAAGGACGCTTCCGGCTCCAGGATCCCGAGCAAGGACCTCTTCGGCTCGCGAGTTTGAAGAGATGCCCGGGAGAGATGAGGCCATCACCGTCCTGCAATATGGGAATCCAAAACAGGCCATGCTCAAGGCCTTCAGCCTTGATCATGTCGGCGACGAAGTGGTGGCCGAATGTCTTATCCTCTCCTTTGCCTCCCGTTCGGTCGAAAACACTCATGGATTGCACGTCTCCGTGACCGGCGAGAGTGGCAAGGGGAAGAGTCATGCCTTCAACACCATGCTCCAGCAGGTCCCTGAACGGCTCAGGCTGGCAGACCGCATGAGCAACAAGGCCCTCTTCTACATGGAGAATCCCCAGCCGGGGTCTGCGATTGTCCTTGATGATCGTGGTCTCTCCGAGGAGATGGCCGAGATCCTGAAAGGGGTCACCACGTCGTTTTGCAGACCCTTCCATTACCTGACGGTCAGCACCGATCGGAAGGGAATGCGATGCACCATCCCGGAGCGGTGTATCTGGTGGGTTGCGAAGGTGGAGGGGGTCGGGGATGACCAGGTCTTCAACCGGATGCTCACCTGCTGGATCGATGACTCAGCAGAGCAGGATGATCGGTGTCTTGCCCGGTCCCTTCACCGGGATGCCGAGATCCCGGTGGATGAGGGCGGAGAATCCCTCCAGGTCCTGGCCTGCCGGGCGATGTGGGAGGAGATTGGTGCACGGCGGTTCCATGTAGTGATCCCGTTCGCCCTGCGGATCCAGTTCTCGTCGCATTCGAACCGGCGGAATCCCGAGATGCTCCTGGACCTGATCAAGGCGAATGCGGTCATGCGGTTCATGCAGCGGGAGCAGATCATGTCCGGCCGGATCCGGTGCCTGATGGCCACCCATGAGGATTTTGATGAGGCAGCCCGTCTCTATGGGCTGCTGAATGGGACCTCTGGAGGGCAGGAGACAAAGCTCACCCGGAAGGAGGCTGACCTGCTTCAGACTATCCGGGAGGGAGACTGGGGGGAGTTCACCATCCCGCAGCTCCAGAGGGTGACCGGGCTTTCCAACAATACCATTCATCGGCTCATTCACGGGTATTCGACACATGGCAAGACATACTCCGGTCTCCTGGAGAAATGCCCGGCTGTTGCGTATACTGACCGGACCGTCGTGAGTGAAGAAGAGGGCGGCAGTCTCTCCATGCGAAGGCGGACCAATGCCTACACCTTTGACAGGGGTGTGTATCAGATCTGGTCGGGTGGTGGTTCGGTATGGCTGGATGGAGGAGAGGGTCCTGCTGGTACCTCTGCTTCTGATGGAAGCGAATCTGTCACGATCTCTCCCACAATCCCGCGTCAATCCCATGGCAATTGCACGGAAATTGACGCAAGCCAGAATACTGATTCTGCGGGCTCTGATTGTGCAGAAGCCCCTAATATTAATAATATTTTTTTAAGTACTACCCTATCCCATGGAAAAACTCAGATCGCACAGAACCCTGATGATCATGA
>MVZQ01000057.1 GCA_002068435.1 Euryarchaeota archaeon ADurb.BinA087
CTCGGGACCGAGACCCGCCATTTTGTCGAGACACGGGGAGTGACCACCTCTTCGCGGAGCAAGGAGATGGAGCAGGAGTACCGGTACTTCCCGGAGCCTGACCTCCGCCCCCTGCGGGTCTGTGCCTGGGCTGACGAGATCGTGCTCCCGGAGCTCCCGGATGCCAGGAGGGCACGGTTCCTCACCCAGTATGGATGCTCGCCCATCCATGCACGGACACTCACTGGTGATCTCCGGGTGGCGGAATTCTACGAGCAGGTTGCCGGAATCGACCCGGTGCTTACCGCCACGTGGGTTGCCGATACCCTTCTTGGTGAGCTCAACTACCGGGACATGAGTGTCGGCAGAGTATCCCCGGACTGGTTCGGTGAGTTAATAGTACTGGTAAAGGAAGGGAGTGTGACTGACAAGGGCGGGGTTGAGGTACTCCGATCCCTTCTCGACCAGATCAGGGAGTCGGGGTCCTGTGAAACTCCGGGTGTCTGTGTCGGGAGGCTCGGACTCCGGGTCCTGGAACGGACCGCAGAGACCGGCTCTGATGACGACCCGGTCGTCAAAGCGGCACGGGAAGTGGTTGCCGAGCAGCCCCAGGCAGTCGCCGATTTTGCGGCAGGAAAGAAGGAAGCGTTCAATTTCCTCGTCGGGCAGGTCATGAAAAAGACCAGGGGGCGTGCCAAGCCCGCTGATGTGAACCAGGTTCTGTCTGCAATCCTCGGAAAAGAGGGCTGAACGCGATGCACCTGATCGTTGCCGAGAAGAATATCTCGGCTCACCGCATCGCCTCCATCCTTGCCGGCAAAACAAAAGTGGCCACCGACAAGGACGGGGGGGTCCCGGTCTACCGGTTCGGGGATACCGCGGTCATCGGGCTCCGGGGGCATGTGGTCGAGATCGATTTTGAAGAGGGGTACTCGAACTGGCGGAGCACCGAACGGACCCCCCGGTCCCTGATCGATGCCCGGACGATCAAGGTCCCTACGGAAAAGAAGATCGTCCATATCCTTCAGAAACTGGCAAAGAAGTCCAGCCTCATCACAATCGCGACCGACTTCGATACCGAGGGGGAGCTGATCGGAAAGGAGGCGTACGAGCTGATCCGCCAGGTGAGCCGGGAGGTTCCTGTCCGGCGGGCCCGGTTCAGCGCGATCACCCCCGATGAGATCCGGCAGGCGTTCAGCGAGACCACGGAGATCGATTTTGACCTTGCCTCGGCAGGAGAGGCAAGACAGGTGATCGATCTGATGTGGGGGGCCTCCCTCACCCGGTTCATCAGCCTTGCTGCCCGGAGGGGTGGCAGCAACATCCTCTCGGTCGGCCGGGTCCAGACTCCCACCCTTGCCATGATCGTTGACCGGGAGAAGGAGATTGAGGAGTTCGTCTCCCAGCAGTACTGGCAGCTCTCGCTCATGACCGAGAAGGATGGCGAGGAGATCGAGGCCCGCCATGCCACCCCCCGTTTCTGCGACAAGGCTGAAGCGGTGAGGGCCCGCGACCGTACCCTCCCTCCGCTTATCGTGACCGAGGTCAAGGAAGGGGCCAAGATCGAGCGGGCGCCTGTCCCACTTGACACCACGGGATTCATCGTTGCTGCCGCCCGTCTCGGCTTCTCGGCTGCCGGTGCAATGCGGATTGCAGAGGACCTGTATATGAACGGGTATATCTCCTATCCCCGGACGGACAACACCGTATATCCCCCGACCCTTGACCTCGGGGGAGTGCTGAAAGCACTCTCCGCGACCGAGTTTGAAGGGGAGGTGGCCTGGGTCACCACCCACCGGAGACCTGCGCCGACCCGCGGGAAGAAGACGAGCACCGACCACCCTCCCATCCACCCCGCCTCGGCCGCAACCCGCCATTCCCTCGGGGAAGAGCGTTGGAAGATCTACGAGCTCGTGGTCCGGCGGTTCCTCGCAACGCTCTCCCCTGATGCCCGCTGGAAGACGATGAAGGTGAACTTCAGGGCAGGAGAGGAGCCCTACACCGCCACCGGAGGGCAGCTGACCGAGCCCGGCTGGCGGAAGGTATACCCCTACAGTACCGCGACAGAGTATATCCTCCCCCCTATGAAGGTCGGCGAGCAGCTCCCCATCCGGGAGGTAACCCTCGAAGAGAAGGAGACGCAGCCGCCTGCACGGTTCACCCAGAGCAAGCTGATCCAGAAGATGGAGGAACTCGGGCTCGGGACCAAGAGCACCCGGCACGAAGTGATCCAGAAGCTCCTCTCCCGCAAGTATATCGAAGGAAATCCCCTCCGCCCCACGCTGGTCGGCAGGGCAGTCACCGAGTCCCTGGAGCGGCACGCCAACACCATCACCCGGCCTGCCATGACCCAGACACTCGAAGAGCACATGCAGCAGATCAAGGAACAGCACCGGAGCAGGGACGATGTCGTTGCCGAGTCCCGCGGGATGCTGCACTCGGTCTTCGATCAACTCGAACCCAACGAACAGGTGGTCGGGCAGGAGATCATGGAGCAGACTGCAGAGGAACTGACCCTCGGGCCATGCCCGGTCTGCTCCCATGACATCAGGATCCGCCACATGAGGAACCAGACCCAGTTCATCGGGTGTACCCATTATCCTGACTGCACTTTCAATATCGGGCTTCCCCAGGCCATGTGGGGATTTGCGGTCCGGACCGATGATACCTGCCCGATCCACCAGCTCCATTTTGTCCGGCTTGTCAGGAAGGGGAGCAGGCCGTGGGAGATCGGGTGCCCCCTCTGCCACCAGATCGCCTCGAATAAAGAAGCCCTCTTCCTCATGGCATCCATGACTCCTGAGATCCATGAACGGATGATCGCTGCACACCTCTACACGGTGACCGACCTTGCAGGCAGGGATCCTGCGCAACTGGCCCCGCTCCTTGGGATCAGCGGGGAGAAGGCCGGCGACCTGGTACGTGAAGCGGAAGGGGTCCTTGGACTGCTCAGGCGGAGATCGGACTGCCGGAAACTCATCCGGAGGATGCTTGTCCCGAGAAAGGGCAGGAGCCCGGCCAGTGTGATCAAGAAACTCCAGGAAGCAGGGATCAACGACATCGCCTCCCTTGGAACGGCTGATCCAGCCCTGCTGAAGAGGGTCGGGATTGCTGACAAAGAGGCAGAGTCGATCCTCCATGAGGCAAAGATGGTCGAGAATGAGCGGTTCCTGAAACAGGCCGGCATTCCCGCGGCGAGCATGAAAAAATATTTTTCTGCCGGCATCAGCTCCCCGGAGGATTTTCTCTCCTCCCACCCGGTCTTCATCTCTGACACCACCGGGATCAGCCTGGATACCGTCCAGAAACATGTAAGCCTTGTCGCCGCGGCAAAAGGGAGGCCGGCACCGGTGCGATACACCAAGGTTCAGGTGGCGAAAGGGAGAGAGGAACTCACCTCGCTCCCCGGTTTTTCGGAAGAGGACTTGCGCCGGCTCTGGAGAGCAGGGATCATCAACGGCCTCCTCCTTCTTGAATCAGATCCGGAGAGTCTTGGTGAGCGGACCGGTATCTCCCCTGCAAGGCTCCGCAGGTACCAGGCCGTGCTGCAGGAAAGGGCAAAAAAGGCGGAGCCCGATATTATAGTGGTATAGGTGCTGATGATGCATACCCGATGGAAGAACTGGGTCCATGTGACCAAGCTTGACCCTGACAAGATGCTCCCTGCGGGGGCGATCGCAGAGATCGTCTCCAGCGGGACCGATGCCCTGATGCTCTCTGGGACGCTCAATGTGACGGCCGAGAACATGGCGGCGCTTGCCAAGGAGGCACGGGCATCAGGGCTTCCGCTGGTGGTGGAACCCGCCGGCCCGGAGGCGGTGCTCTGGGACGGCGTGGACCTTGTCTTTGTCCCCTCGGTACTGAACTCTCCGGAAGTCCAGTGGATCGTGGGGAAACACCGTTCCTGGATCCAGAGGCAGCAGGTGGAGTGGGAGAAGGTGGTCCCCGAGGCATACATCGTGCTGAATCCTGATTCTGCAGTGGGGAAGCTGACGAAGGCGACCTGTACCCTGACCGGAAAGGAGGTCGCTTCATTCGCCTCCCTCGCTGATCACTACTTCCACTTCCCCATCGTGTACATCGAGTATTCCGGGATCTATGGCGATCCCGGGGTCGTCAGGGAGACAGCGGCTGCGGTGGAGAACGCGGTCATCTATTATGGGGGCGGGATCAATTCGGCCGCAAAAGCCGCCGAGATGGCCAGGTATGCAGACACCATCGTGGTCGGCAATGCCGTCTATGACCAGGGCATCGGGGTCCTGAAAGAGACCGTCAGGGCAATCCAGTGATCTTCCCCTTCCATGCCTGAAATCGAGATAGCCCTCGTCTCTCCGCTCTATGAAGGGAACGTCGGATTTGCCGCACGGGTGATGAAAAATTTCGGGTTCACCCGGCTTGTCCTGATCGATCCTTGTGAGATCGGGGACGAAGCGTTCATGCGGGCAGCCCATGCCTCGGACGTACTCGAGAACGCCGAACGGCTCTCCTTTGAAGAAGTCTGTGCCCGGAGCAGCATCGTGATCGCTACCACGGGCGAGGTGAGCAAGTCGGTCTGCAACCCGATGCGGATGCCCTACTTCTCCCCAAACGAGATACGGGAGCTTATCGCTGATATCGATGGTCGCATCTCCATCCTCTTTGGAAGGGAGAACTGGGGGCTGAACAACGAGGAGATCCAGAAGAGCGATATCGTCTGCACCATCCCCTCATCAAAGGAATATCCGATCCTGAACCTCTCTCATGCCGTGGGGATCGTCTGCTACGAACTTGCCCATATCAGAAGGGGGGAGTATCTCCTTGCCACGAGAGAGGAGATGGAATACCTGTATGCCCATATCGACTCATACCTCACCCAGATCGATCACCCTGATTTCAAGCGGGTGCCAACCATGCTCCTGATCCGGAGAGTCCTCGGCCGTGCCATGCTCACCTCGCGGGAAGCAACGACGCTGCATGGCCTTATGCGGCGATCCGAATGGAAGATCAACCCGGCTGCATTCGAGCGGATTAAAGGGAACTCTTCTGGTGACGATGACCAGTCTTCGGGGTAATCGTGACATCCACGCTGCAATCGATACCAGATCCTGAGCCAATACTTCCACATGGCGCAAGACGCCTTGAATTTTCAGGATCTGAAAGCCCTTTGGAAGGTGAAGTCGGACTATGAGAAGTTGGATGACTTACCCAATCTTTCAGGATACCTGATATACGGGAGGACCTAATGAAACAGAGCGTTAAAATCGAACGAGATCAATACGGTCTGGCGAGGACAGATTGGGGCGTCATTTATCGAAGATGGGGCAGTGCAGGTGATTTAGGGCGATGTTCCTGGCAGGCACCACATCTGCCGTTTCCCCCTTTTTGAGAATACTGGCCTAGGAAAGACAGGTACCTTATAATTTCAGAGAGGGAATATCAGACAATAAAAGTACCTCGCAGAGGAGAGGCGCTATGCAGGAATTCGCTGGAGAAGGCAACAGGGACTATACCTGCAGCTATGGAACGAAATACCTTCTGAAACAGATCTCAGCTTTGAGAAAACAGATCCCCGGTGTCATAGCTGCACACGATATTGAACATATCCACCAGATGCGGGTGGCGACACGACGCCTCAGGAGTGCCCTGCCTCTCTTCCCTCTCTGCCTTCCACAAAAAAAGATTCAACGGTGGCGGCGGGATCTGCGGAATACTGCCCGGTCCCTGGGGAAGGCACGTGATTTGGATGTCCAGATCTCCTTTCTGACAGAATTTATTGCCGACCTGAAAGCGGGGAGGCCGATGGAAAACCGGGTTCTGCTCCCTTCTGTGGTTCCCGAAACACCCCCTCCCGTGCCGTTCAACCCAAAATGGTATACCCTGTCCATCTCATATCGGAAACTAGTGACCACATTCCAGTCTGCTCTCTCACGGGCCTGGAACTATTTCAGTCATACGGCAGTGGAAGGGGATCTGGCAGGTGGGGACTGCTTCTCCTGTCAGGCAGACCTGATACCGGGCCTCGAGTACCTCCTCTTCAGGAAAAACAAGGAGAGGTCAGACTACCAGAGTGAGGTCAAGAAGACCATCTGGCAAATGGAGAAGGCCGGGATCCTCGGAGCCATGGAGAAGTATCTTCAGAGGCACAGGCCGGTTGAAAGGGCATCACTGCAGGTGGGGCGCGAGACCTATGCCACTGCCTTCACTTCGATAGCATTGAGGATAGAGGAGGTACTTTCTTTCAGTGAGTCATTGGCTGATCCCGGGAAGATCAGGGAGCACCATGCCCTGCGAATTGCGGTGAAGCGGTTGCGGTATACCCTTGAAGTCTGGCGGGATCTCTTTGATGGAACGATTAACAAGGAGATCGGTGCCCTGAAGGAATTCCAGGATCTCCTCGGAGATCTCCACGACTGCGATGTCTGGACTGAATACCTTCCGGAGTTTCTCAAGGGAGAGGAGGAACGATGCAGGGTTTTCTTTGGAAACGACACCCATTTTAAAAGCCTCGTCCCGGGTATCGAGGCTCTTGCCCGGGAACGGAGGGAACGCAGGGGACAACTCCATGAGATCACCCTCACTACCTGGGGTGAACTCGAAAGTCGACAGTTCTGGTATGGCCTGATGGAAAAGTTCATCCTGCCCCTCGCACTGCGTGAAGATCTTCCGGTCAGGATTGGAATCCTTGGTAATATTTCGGGAGATACAACAGCCCTCCGCCGCGTCCTCGCTGAATGTTATTCGCGGGATGCATCGCTTGTCCTGAACACGGGCACCTCCCTGGGATCACCCCGGGCATCTGAGAAGACGGTGGATCTACTGAGAGAAGAAGGCGTTGTCAGTATTGCGACAGCCAACGATCTCCAGATCCTCGACGGGAGTTCATCGGTCATGACAGATGGTGATTCCGGTGTTATTCAATCCCGGAAGAGACAATCGAAGAAAACCAGGAAATTCTTCCGCACCCTCCCGACTTCACTCCGGGTCTTTGTTGCCGGAAAAAGCATCCTGATCACGGGTGACTCATCGGAAACCGCCATCTGGAGCTTTGATGAGAAAACAACCACCGAGAGACTGTGCGAGATTGCAAACGAGGCCCGTGCTTCCGTCATCGTCTCCGGCAGCTCCCGCATGCCCTTCACGATTCGGGCATGTGATGTCCTTTTCGTGCATCCCGGTTCTGTGGGGAGGGAGGGAGTGCCCTTCTCCACATTTTCCATACTTGAGGTCGGACTGGGCGGGAGTATGGCCGTAACCCGTCATGAGATTGTGATTGATCCGGTGGGACCCGGATCCGATAGCACGCTACGGCAACCTGAATCCTCATCACCCTCGCTGGGGGAGGAGGGACAGAACCACCAGCCGGAAAGGTGTTGACGGGGGAAAAATGCAAGGGGGCCATTTCATTCCAGACTCCTGAGAAAACCGGCCATAAGAAGTGTTCTCAAATAAAAACAAGCACCCGCCCGGGTGATCATACCCGGGCTGGTACTGCACCCTGAGGCGGTATCACATCCTTCATATGACGGCTCCGCAGGAAGACTTTGACGATCTCATCAACAAGGAGCAGGGCAATAGCAGCAGCGATACAGAGCAGCCACTGGCTGCCTTCGAGAGAGGTCAGTCCCAGCCCGCGCTGCAGGAAGTCCAACTGTGTCGGCAGGAAGATGAGCAGCAGAGCCAGGCCGAAGAGCATCGACTGATTTCGATCATGCAGAACATCCCGGTTGAGTGCGCTCTGGGTTTCACTACGGCAGGCAAGACCGCGGGTGACACAGAAGAGAGAGAAGGAGACAAAAGCCATGGTGGCAGCGAGCGTGAACCCTGTCGACTCGGCGACTGCCGCGAGGGACAGGGTGCCGGCTGCGGTGAGAACCCCGATGAATCCGATGCGTAACCACTGGGGGCGGTTCAGGATGGGTTGTTTCAACGGCCGCGGCTTTTTCTCCATCAGCCCCGGTTCGGGTTTGTCAAAGCCCAGCGCAATGGCAACGGGTACCTGCACGAAGAAGTTGACCCAGAGGACAACGAACGGCGCAAACGGCACACCGCCCGTAATCACGAAGATTGCTGCACCAAGGTATGCTGCGATGTATCCCACGAGCGATGTCATCTGGAAGCGGACGAAATTGAAGAGGTTCCCATAAATAGCCCTGCCGAACTCAACCGCCTTGACAATCGTGGCGAAGTTGTCATCGGTCAGGATCATCACTGCAGCCCCCTTCGAGACCTCGGTGCCTGTGATCCCCATCGCCACGCCGATATCGGCTTTTTTGAGCGCAGGCGCATCGTTCACCCCATCACCAGTCATGGCAACAATGTTCTGCTGCCGTTGCAGGAGATCGACGAGGCGGATCTTGTCCTCCGGGGCAACCCGGGCCACCACCCCGATATCGGACAGCTCCTTCAGGAGCTGCTCATCGCTCATGGCCGCGAACTCAGCGCCGGTGAGGGCCTTACCCACGATGCCCAATTCGCGCCCGATAGCAGCCGCGGTCACGGCATGATCGCCAGTGATCATGCGCACCTGGATACCGGCGCTGTGGCACTTCGCGATGGCATCCCTGGCCTCCGGGCGCGGCGGGTCCACGATGCCCACCATGGCCAGCAGGGTGAGATCTCTCACTTGTTCGATAAGGTTGGCATTCGGGTCAAAGGTCTTGGGATCGAAGTCACGGCGGGCGACCACCATCACCCGTTCCCCCCCCCTCTGCCATCCGGTCATTCTCCTTGAGGGCCAAAGGACGGTTTTCCTCAATAGCAGGCAACACACCGCCTCCTGGCATCCAGTACGAGCTGCTGCGGGCAATCAGCACATCAGGGGCACCTTTGACGAAACAACGCACGACCGGTTTGCCATCCTCATTGGTCATGGCATGGAACGTGGCCATGAACTTGTAATCCGAATCGAACGGAACCTCGGCGATACGGGGGTACATATCCCGTGCACCGTCCACGCTGATGCCCCCTTTCTCAGCCAGCACGATAAGGGCGCCCTCGGTTGGGTCACCGATGAGGGTACCGTTATCAAGCCGGGCATCGGCGCACAACGCCATGGGCAGGAGGATTGGATCGAGGTCGATCCTGGCACCCCCGGCGCTCAGCAGCTTGCCCTCAGTGGTATACGACAGCGTTCCCTTCTGCCAGGGTTGTTTTTCTGTCATACCCGTGGACAGCTCCATGGTCCCCTGCGTACCATACCCTTCACCGGTCACCCTGAAGCGGTTCTGGCCGGGGATGGAGAACTCACGGGCCGTCATCTTGTTGAGCGTCAGCGTGCCGGTCTTGTCCGAGCAGATGGCCGAGACCGAACCCAGGGTCTCGACCGACGGCAGCCGCTTGACAATCGCACCCAGACTGGCCAGAGCCCGCGTCCCCATGGAGTACATGGTGGTGACGACTGCCGGCAGGCCGGTGGGGATAGCCGCAATCGCGAGCGCGATGCCGGCGACGAAGATCGTATCGAACGAGTCCCCGCGGTTCAGGCCGAGGATGACCATCAGGACGAATGCAATGCCGGCCATGCCGGCGATGATAATGGTCAGCCTGTCGAGCTGCTTCTGCAGCGGCGTCTTATCGGACCTGGTCCTGTTGAGGAGGTCAGCGATGTGGCCCATCTCGGTTTCCATGCCGGTGGCAGTCACGATCATCTCGCCACGCCCGCGGGTCACCGAGGTGTTCATGAAGGCCATGTTATGGCGGTCGCCCAGGGGCACTTCCGGCCTTGGGATCGACTCAGTGTTCTTTGGCGAGGCGACACTCTCACCGGTCAGGGCGGCTTCCTCAATCTCGAGGTTCGCTGCGACAAACAAGCGCCCGTCGGCCGGTACGCGGTTGCCGGCTTCCATCAGCACGATGTCGCCGGGCACCAGTCCTTCCGATTCTATCTCGACAGCCCGGCCGTCACGGCGCACGCGGGTGATGTTCTTCATCATCTTCTCAAGCGCTGCAAGGCTCGCTTCAGCCTTTGCTTCACCACGGAGCCCCAGCACTGCGTTGAAAACCGTCAGGCCCAGCAGTACCACGGTCGTGCCTGCCTCCCGCGTGATTACCAGACTGAGCAGGGCAGCGCCGACCAGGATGATCTGCATGAAGTCCCGGTACTGGCGCAGGAATGCATACCAGCCAGGCTCTTTTCTCCTTGCTTTCAGAATGTTGGGGCCATACTTCTGCTGGCGCTGGTGCACTTCGTCAGCACTCAGCCCTTTTCCTGGATCTACGCCGAGCTGCTGTGCAATTGCCTCTGGCGGCACTGAGTACCATTTCGGAGGTTGCTGGATCTTGTCAGCCATTCTGTGTACTCCCAGTCAATACTTCTCAGGAATCCAGCGGAAGGGATGGTCCGGCTCCACGTAGTCGCCCTTCGGCTGGCGTTTGGGGAGTTTCACCTTCTCACGGGGGATCTCCTTGTAGGGGATCAGGCTCAGCAGGTGGGCAATACAGTTCAGTCGTCCGCGACGCTGGTCATGCGAATCCACGACAAACCAGGGCGATTCGGGGGTATCCGTGGCCGCAAACATGGCGTCACGGGCCCGCGAATAGTCGTACCAGCGGCGATGGCTCTCGAGGTCCATTGGGCTGAGCTTCCAGATCTTGCGGTAGTCGGTTATGCGTTCCTCGAAGCGCTGGGTCTGGTCCTCCATGGTCTCTTCCAGCCAGTACTTTACGAGAATGATCCCGGACGCAATCATCGCGTGTTCGACCGGGGGCACCCAGCGGAGGAAGTTCTCCACCTGTTCCTTGGTGGCAAATCCCATCACCCGCTCGACGCCCGCCCGGTTGTACCAGCTGCGGTCAAAGAGTACCACTTCGCCGGCTGCCGGCAGGTGCGGGATGTAGCGCTGGACATACATCTGGGACTTTTCCCGTTCTGTGGGCGTTGGCAGGGCTACCAGCCGGAAGACACGCGGGCTGGTGCGCTCGGTGATCCGCTTGATGATACCGCCCTTGCCGGCAGCATCACGGCCTTCGAAGAGCACGCAGACCTTGGCGCCGGTTGCCTTTACCCACTCCTGCATCTTGACGAGCTCAACCTGGAGGTTGACCAGTTCCTTCTCGAATTCCTTGCGGCTCATCTTCGGTTTCGATTCCGGCGTTGCACCGGGAGCCGGACGGTCAGACACAGCGGGAATTCCGCTCTGGACTTCGTCCTGCTGTTGACGCTCTGCCTTGCGCAGTTTCTTCTTTTTGCCTTTCTTTTTCGCCATAGCAATACTCCAATGCTCCATCGGGGTTTATAAAACTTGCATGATCAGGGTGATAAGGTAACCTTGCACCATGAAACCTCATCATCCCCGCTGGGGGAGGAGGGACAGAACCACCAGCCGGAAGGGTATTGGCGAAAAAAAGGCAAGGGGGCCAGTTCATTCCAGACTCCTGAGAAAACCGGGCTATGAGAAGGTGCTCCTGTTTGAAGGTGGGTATATAAACATAACCTGAGGGATTGGAAGTTATAGTATAATTCAAGTGGCAGGAATCGAACCTGCGAACTCCTGCGAGAACCGATCTTGAGTCGTTCACCTTTGGCCTCTTGGTTACACTCGCTCAGAAGGATTGCCGAAAGGAAATCTTACGCTATGATTCTCAATGGGCTTGAGAAAGGTCCCTGCACCTGGTTGAGAACCTGACTGCAGAAATTTTTACCAGTGACAGTTCCTCAAAAACGGATCCCAGTGCTTGAATCATCACGACCGATGACTACCCTAGCCCAAATGAGAACTCCTCTTCCAGGATAGGTCTTATATAGAATATTCCATATCACCTCTTATGAGATTCCTCGCCTTTGGGCTTGCTGCGGCAGCCCTTGTCCTGATGCTCTGCATCAGCGGGTGCACCTCTCCGCAAACCCTCCCGGTCACCACTCCCGTACCGACCACTTCTCCCACGGTTCAACCGACTCCTATGACCACACAACAGGCTGCACCATCACTGACCGGTACTACCTGGTACCTCGTCTCCCTG
>MVZQ01000058.1 GCA_002068435.1 Euryarchaeota archaeon ADurb.BinA087
CTTCGTTTCAGCCATACCAGTCTTCACCTGGACAGTGATAGGGCTCCCATGATATAAAGGTGGGGGAGAAAAGAGCCGCATCACCGCTCCTGTCAGCGACCGAAGGAGGGGAGGTATACCCGCAGGAACAACCGAAAAAACACGATATTTCATCCATTTCCTCCCAAAATTATTTATCTGTCTGCTTTTCTATTGGATACTGTTCATTTCGCATGAAACGGGAAACGAAATCCATTGCTCTGTTTGATGATGGCTCCAGGGCATCCAACGCGTTCAGGCTCCATTTCCAGGGCAGCCCGGGATTCTCGGTGACCCGGGTGTACTCAAGGGAGGAACTGGAACACCGGATGCGAAAGACCGGGTTTGACATCATCATCTCCCCTGCCAACTCTCCCGTTCATGCAGGTGCCGGGGGACCAGAGTGTCCAAGAATTTGGCTTTTCTGGAGTGCCCATGCGCCGCAGAGGAACGGTTCTGGTCCGAAAAAACTCTCCTTCAGATTCGAGATTGAGACCCCTGATACCTCGCTCTCGTATCATTCCTCCCATGATGAGTCCATTGAGGAACAGTTCGATACCCTGAAGCGGCTGCTCGTCCGCATCGATGCGTACCAGGGAGAGTTCTCCCGGTTCCAGGCAGACACTGAAGTCCTCCAGTCCATCGTTGAAGATACCGTGACCGGTATCCTCTACCTCCTCAGGAATACGATCCAGTGGACAAACCGGGAGGCACAACGTATCCTCGGGATGAGCGAGGGGGAACTGGCCGGGAGGGCTTTCTCCTCACTTTTTGTCGATGACAGGGCGTACCGGGATGGTCTTACCCTGCTCTCCCGGAACCACGATCCCGGCGGGTGGGGAAAAGCACGCTGTTCTCTCGTCCGGAAATCCGGGGAACCCGTGGAGTGCACCCTCCGGATGCGACGGCTGAACCCGATGAATCCGCAGAAAGGGCACCTGGTCGTGATCGAAGACGACCATGACCGGAGGTACCTGGAGTGGGCTATCAGCACCTACCAGGAGAAGATGGCCAAAAACGAGATGAAATACCTGGAGATCCTCCAGCAAATGGACCAGGTGATCATCAGGACCGATCCTGACGGGGTGATCACCTTCTGGAACAACCGGGCGGAAACAACCTTCGGCTATCCGGCACGGGAGGTGAGCGGAAAGAACATTGTCAGTGTCACCAATGACAACGGCTCGCGGTCGGCAAAGGACATGACCGTGCTCCTCCATGATCCCGGGTCCGAACGGGAAAATGCCCTGCATATCCTGGAGAACCGGAGAAAGAACGGGGAGCATCTCTGGACTGCCTGGAGTGCCCTCACCTGCCGTGACCTCTCCGGAATCCCGGCAGGTATCGTCTGGATAGGACAGGATATCAGTGGCAGCGACCCCTCGATCCCTCCTGTACCGGGGACAGGGCACTGGAAATCCCGGATCCTTCAGGGGACTGATGTCGCCGAAGAGGTCTTTGATCTCCTCTTCCATGCGGCAATCCAGCTCGGGAGGGGAGGGAGAGAGGCAAAAAAAATAGGGACCTCGTTTGTCATCGGGGATGCAGCGACAGTGATGGTACACTCACGGCAGGCCTCTATCAATGCCTTCGAGGGAAAGGATCGGGGCCAGCGGATGATCCAGGATCGCGGGGTCATCGAGAATATAAAGAATCTCGCACTGCTTGATGGTGCTTTCGTGATCGATGGATCCGGGTTTATTCATGCCTCCTCCCGGCACCTGCTCGCCGACATCACGGAAATCGAGATCCCGGAAGGGTTCGGAACCCGCCATGCCTCGGTGGCCGCGATGACAAAGATTACCCGTTCGATCGGGATTGTCGTCTCGGAGAGCGGGGGGACGGTGACGGTGTTCAGGGAAGGAAGGCTGGAAAAGCAGATCGAACCATAACACGCTGGAAGAGCCGGTTTCTAATGAGCATGGCTCCACCATGTTTGTCCTTAGTTCCCGACCGAACGGTAGTCATGGGAAATCCCATGAACCACATGCATCGGGGAAAGGTTTGAGGATACGGTGAGAAGGGACAGGATCTGGAAACGCTTTCTGCATCGTATCTCTCGGGAAACCAAATCCGATCGTCATCTAAGAGGTGGTGGAGACCTGATTACCAAAGGGGAGGGATCGGTCAGTCCGGACCTTTGTGCGGAAGGAATGATTGGGCACGAGCATCAATTGAACCCTGCACGTATGAAATACATCAACCAGACAACCCCACAGCATGCCGCGAGAATGAGCCATGAGATCTTCTGCCTGGAAGCACAATAACCTATGAGACCCCCGAGAAGGACAAGCGGCACGAAAAAGACCAGCATCTGGGCGATCCGTCCGGATGTGAGGACATCGGGAGGGCCAAGAGCAGCGACAAGGACCGCAAAGACCATGAGAGGAACGGTTCCGATGATGACTGCACCTCCTGCATCCCCAGTAAACCATCCGTAAATGAGGGGGACCATCGGGAACAGGAGGATTAGCGCGATCTCCCCCATCACATACGGAGGACTTCCAGGAGGTATTCCGGAGTGCAACAGAACAACAAGAACGAGGGGGAATGCAAGGGAGAGAAGGATCGGAGCGAGGAGACGGCTATTCATGGGCATGCTACCAGCTGTACTATACAAGGCATCTGATATTGCCCGCGATCGATGATCCGGAGTTCACTTGTTCCATTCCATACACACCAGAATGATCGGAGGAGATATTGGACAAGGAGGGATCATGCGTCATGCTGGCGCCAGACCTCATTGCTCAGGGGAGAGCCAGCCCATCTGCCTGTACCAGTCGTATTCGTGAGTCCATGTGTCCTTGTTCCAGAGGATGAGCTGCCTGAAGTAATCCCGCCGCTGCAGGAGTGCTTCTTCCTGTTCGGGATAGCTGCACTCTCCGCGGATGGATCGGGTGAGTTTCCTGCCCAGCTCGACCGAGTCCCGGATCGCGGCTGAAAACGCCTCCTCCCCATCCTTCATAGCCACTCCCACTCCACCGACCGTGATAGCCCCAAGCGAGGAGAGGGCATGGTTCATGTACTCCACGACTGGGCTATGGTTGCTTCCGCCTGCTGTGCAGACCGAGCAGCCGTACTTCCCGTAGAACATCTGGCAGTGGATGGCATCGGCCATCCGGTCAAACATAGCCTTGAGCGGGGCAGGGATCGAGTCGATATAGTTCGGTGCCCCGAGCACAACCCCATCGGCATCCATCAGGGTATCGAAGAGATCCGGAAAATCATCAAACAACGTGCAGTCGCCGCTGACATAACAGTTCCCGCATGCCGTGCAGTACTCGATGTTCAGGGAGTAGAGATCTATCAGTTCGGTGGTGGCCCCTTCATCCCGGACACCCTGCAGCACCCCGTTCGTTAGCTGCAGGGTATTACTCATTTTTCCCCGCGGGCTGGCAATAATCCCAATGACCTTCATCCAGTTCAGGCACTCCTTTTTTACCGGATTGGAGGATAATAAGGCATAAAAGTGCCGTTTTGGGTATCATGATACAACAATCCAGGGGTACAATACGGGCATTTTAAAATTTTCCCTCCTCTCTTCCTTCCCGGATCCCAAGCCCTGCTAACGACTGCAAAAGAAAACCGGGACCATTCCACTCTTCCTCAATCCGGTGAAACGGCAGGATTCTCCAGATCCTGAAAAGCCAGCCACAGCCCAGACTTTATAAGCCATGGTACCTATCATGTGTTATTCCAGGGAAAGGGGGGTGCCATGGACGCTTCTCTTCCCCGAAGAAAGGTGAAGAGGAATGAACATACTTATCACCCGGCTAACCCTCTGCAGCCTCCTGATCCTTGCCTGTATTGTTCTTCCGGTCAGTGCCCAGGTCTATTCCGTTGTGGTTGATTCCTACAAGGTCACGCCCCCAGTCCTGATGCCCGGAGAGAAAGGGACGGTGACGGTGACCATCCGGAGCACGGCAGCCGGATCGCAGACCTCTACGGTGAGCTACCCCGAATCGGGATTTACTGCATCTTCGGCAACCACCACGGTGTTTGTCCCCTATATTGACAGTGTAATCCTGACCGAAGAGGAGATCAGGGTTCTTGGAGGAAACGGCCAGTTCGAAGGGTATGTTGGTCCGGAACAAATCATCCCCCTTACGTTCCTGATCGAAGCGCCGGACCAGAGTGGACTGTATTTTCCTGACGTCCTTATCAGGGTCCGGGGTGGCCAGAGCGTGAAATATCCAGTACCGGTGAATGTCAACACCCAGATCTCAGTCATGCGGGTCCCCTCCCTTATTCTCCAGAAAGACTTCCCCGCAATGGTTAAGCCCGGGACAACCGAAAAGGGCTTATTATCAATCCGGAACCATGGTCAGGTCAGGGCTGACAACATCCACCTCGTCCTCCATACCAGCGGGCTTCCCATCGCCCCTGCAGGGTCATCGGTCTTCCTGATCGATCACCTGGATCCCGGGGAGGCTGCTGCAGTGAATGCCAGCCTTGTTGTGGACAGAAGGGCAGAGAGCCAGCTTGTCGAGGTTCCGCTCATGGTCACCTACCGGTTGCTCGATGGGACAATCGGCAGCCAGAATGAATCCATAAGCCTTGATATCCGGGGGGAAGCGGAACTCGGTATCGCAGCGCTCGAGACCGCTCCTGCCCGTGTTATGCAGGGGGAAAGCCTTGACCTGACGATAAGGATCGAGAATACCGGCACCGGAAATGCAAAGTCGGTCAGCGCCCGGGTGGACCTCCCGTTTTCCGGGATAAAAGAGGCGTTCCTCGGGACGATCAAACCCGGGAATGATGCTCCTGCTGTCTTCACCATCGACGCAGGAAGCCCGGGGATGTATCACTATCAGGTGGAGGTCACCTACACGGATGACTGGGGGACAAAAACATTTTCCCGGAACCTCGAAATGACCGTCTACCGGAATTACGGACCCTGGATAGCATTGGTCGCCATACTGATCCTTGCTGGAGGAGGGTACGTGGCGTACCGCTGGTGGAAGGGGAGAAGAGGGGCCTCCTGATGCTCAACCGGGCGAAGGTCTCCTTCTTCCTTGCCCTGCGATCGCTCTCGAGAGGAAATGTCGGGAGCCTTGCCCTCACCGTCGTGATCGTTGGGATGGTCTTTACGAACATGATCTTCATGCCGTCGATCATCACCGGAGCCATCGAGACCTATGAGCGCCAGACGATTGAGACCTATACTTCTGATGTCATCATTGAGCCGAAGGAGGATACCCGGTATATCGAGGATCTCTCCGCCCTCCTTGACAAGGTAAACCGGGTACCGGGGGTGAAGCGGGCAGCCCCGCACATTGCCAGCGGGGCGGTCCTGACATTCAAGGGGAATACCCTCCCCCTGGCGATTGAGGGGATCCGGCCTCATGACGAAGTCCTTGTCACTACCGTATATGCCTCCATGGAAGAAGGCACGTATCTTGGAGAGGGTGACACGGGGGAGATCATCCTCGGAAGGTACGTCGCCGGCTTCAGAGATTCCAGCGAAGACTTTCTCCCGTCGCTGGGCGGGGTGAAGACCGGTGATACCATCATTGCCGAGTACACGAATGGGGTTGTCAAGGAATACCAGGTGAAGGGAATCTTCCGGACCTACTCATACTCCACCGATTACCTGGCCTTTACCACCTGGGACGAGATAGAACTCGTGGAAGGAAGAGGAATCGACCGGGCCACCTCAATACTTGTCAAGACCGATCCCGGATACCATGAAGATGAAGTGAAAAAGACCCTGCTCCGGTACGGCGTCCAGGAGGATGTCCAGACATGGCTTGAGTTTCTCGGGAATGCATACCGGAACGCAGTCGAAAGTTATGCTATCATCAATTCGATCACCATCATGGTGAGTCTGGTCATCGCAGCGGTAGTGCTTTTTGTGGTCATCATGATAAAGACCCTCAACTCCCGAAGGCAGATTGGGATCCTGCTTGCCATCGGGGTCCACCAGGAGATCATCATCAACAGCTACCTCTTCCAGGTCCTCATCCTCTCCCTGCTCGGGATCCTCTTCGGCATCTTCGTGGTCCTCGGCCTCACTACCTGGTTCACTCTGTTTCCCATCGAGTTTCCTGAAGGGAATATCTCCCCTTACATTGTCCCCGCAGACATCGGAAAAAATGCATTCTATCTCTTCGTTTCATCGGCGGTAGCTGGATATATCCCCGCCTGGCTGATAGCACGGAAAGGGATCCTGGAATCAATGAAGGCCTGACATGATCATCGCACGGGAACTGTTCCGGATCTATACCATGGGTAAGGTCAGGGTGAATGCCCTGAATGGTGTCTCCATCGCGATACAGCACGGAGAGTTTGTCGGTATCACCGGACCGAGCGGGAGCGGGAAGTCCACGCTGATGCACCTGCTGGGGCTACTCGATCACCCCACTGCCGGGGAGATCGAGATCGATGGGATCCGTACCAATACCCTGACAAAGGAGCAGAGACAGGTGTTTCGCTTGCATCGCCTCGGGTTCGTCTTCCAGGAATATGCCCTTGTCCCGGAACTGACCGTCTTTGAAAATGTCATCCTCCCGTTTATGGCGAGGGAGGAGCCCCCTGATTCCTCGCGCGACCGGGTTATAGAGATTCTCAAAATCATCGGACTTGGTGAACGGACCGATCACCTTCAGAGCGAGCTCTCCGGAGGTGAACAGCAGAGAGTAGCGATCGCACGGGCAATTGCGGGAAACCCCTCCATCCTCTTTGCCGATGAACCCTGCGCCAACCTGGATACGGAAAACTCCCGAATCATCCTCGACCTGTTTGCACGAATCAACCGTGAGATGGGCCAGACCATCGTGATGGTCTCCCACGAGGACTGGCACCAGGAGTACTTCGGGCGGATCATCCGGCTGCGGGACGGCAGGGTGGTCAGCGATGGGACAGAGGCCGGGCGTGAGACAGCGTGAAGAAGATACATCAGAAGAGAAGAGATCTCTGATTGGCATGCGGGTAACAAGGGAGGGGACACAGGAGGAGGATCGGTTTCCCGTCCGTAGACTCCAGTAGTCCGCAGCAAGGATAAGCCCTGCTGAAATATACGTTCCCATCCTAATACCAGGGAGAGAGATTGTATGAGGATCGCGATTGCAGGTGCAGGTATTGCAGGCACCTACCTATCCCGTCTCCTGACAGAGAGAGGAATTGAAACCGATCTCTATGATGGTATGGATCATGGAACGCCGTGCCATTACCGGTCATGCGGCTGGGGAGCCCCTTCCGGCATAGAGCACTACCTTGCTGCCGTTGATCTCGACCTGGAGGATTACCTTATGGGTTCGATGTCATCCATGGAATTTGATGGACTCGTCGCCAGAACACCGCTCTGCACCATCAACAAGCCCCGTCTTTTACGGGATCTTGCCGCAGGGCTCACCCTGCATCATCACCCCCTGGATCGTCATGATCCTGGTGACTACGACATCATCGTGGATGCAACGGGGATCAGCCGCGCTTTCCTGTCTCCCTGCCGATCGGAACTGGTCCTCCCGACGCTGCAGCACCGGGTGAAGGTCGAGCCGGTCGGATGCGAGCCACTGGGAGCAGGGGTCTATGGCAACCGGATCCCGGGGCTCGGCTACCTCTGGATTTTTCCGCTCGGAAACGGCGAGTATCATATCGGCGTAGGGGGAATCCGCCTCGACCAGCACGAGCGCATCCTGGAGCAGTATTACGAGGAGAACGCTCACCGGTACACCTTTACCCCGGTCTGCAGCTGCAGGGGGATCGTCAGAGTGGCCTCCCCCTATTACTCACGACCCTTCTCCCTCTCACAGGGGGGGAAGGAGGGAACATCCCCGAGAATCATTGGTGTTGGAGAATCGATCGGGACGGTCGCACCGTTCACCGGCGAAGGCATCATCTACTCCCTGGAATGTGCCCAACTCCTTGCCGGGTGCTGGCCGGACCAGGAGCGGTATGAGAGAACCATTCTTGCACAGTTTGCATGGATGAGGAGAGAGCGGGAGACCCTGGAGTACCTGCTCTCGGAGGGGAAGGAGACCGGGCCGCGGCTCAGGGACCGGTGGCGATTCTACCTGAATGCCAGGCGTTCGGGGATAAGGCTCCCCCTGGGCGAGGCGTTCCGCCGCATGGGAAGTTTGTCACGGTGGGTGGAAAATCCGTGAATAGGGAAATAGAACTGCATACCGATCACTCATTCGTCAGGGACTGCCTGCAGACGGAAGGAGTGCGGTATGAATGCATGGATATCAATCGCTTACCCTTTAACGAAAGATCGGACTATCGCGGGAACATCGGATTCCTGCTGGATTGTATCATTACCCGCATGAAGCGTGGGAGGTCTGCAGTATCACCCCTTTATCAGGTCAAATACATACCTGCAGATCCCCGGGGCCACGGATCCGCATTTGTGGGAGGCAGTGCAGGTGAGGCCATTCTCTCCGAACGATTCCATGAGTGATCCGATCTCATCCTCCGGCTTGAAGGTGTAGAAATGGATATTCCCGCCCTTTCTGGTCATTCCAGGAAGGATTGCAAGGATCGTATCACTGCCATAAGGAGTTGGCACGATCACCCGGTCAAATCCCGGTTCAACAAAGCGGGGAATGCGAAACGCATCATCATTGATTGCCCGGACCTGGCCGGATACCCCGTTCAGTACCAGGTTCTGGAAGAGCCACCGGATCGCATCAGGATTCTGGTCCACCGCGACCACGCTTGCACCCCGTGCTGCTGCAGGGACCACAAAAGGGCCGACACCACAGAACGGGACAAGCACCCTCTCGCCAGGCCTGACCTGTGCTGCCACCCTCATCCGCTCCGTCCCAAGGCGGCTGTTGAAAAAGACTTGTGCCACATCCATCCGATAACGGTATCCGAACTCGTGGTGCTCGGTGATCGTGCCGGATCCGATCACGACCTCCAAGGCCGCAAGGCGCCCGTCCCCTTCGCGTTTTCCCGATTTCCTCAGTACCGTCCGGATATTCTTCCGTTTTGATATGAGAGCAAGGGCGATGTCGTCCTGGTATGCCTCAAGCCCCGCGGGAATGTCGAGGATCGCCAGGTCCCCGATCACTTCGTACCGGTCAGAGAGGAGGGAGATCTTGTCATCGGGAATGATCCCGGCAAGGCTCCTTTTCAGGCTCATACTGGGATCATACATTACGTCAGGAACTATTAAAATACTCAGTCGCTTAAGCGACGACGAAAAACGGATCTCCGGAATCGCTATCATGAGCCCATCGGTGCACCAGCCAAATCTCCCGGGTATGCCACTCATGGGGCCAGAGGCCTGTCACACAAAGATGACCAGGGGATGGCCGTCTTCATCCCTGCCCCTGGGAGCGGGTTATTTATCTCCCCAGAAATAACCTTTGACCAGGTATGGAGCAGAAAAAAAGCATCCTTCTCGAGGTGCAGATCGCAAAAATTCTCATTTCCCTGCTGCTGATCGCCATCGGCATCCCCCTGCTCCTCGGCTTTTTTTCCGGCACACCCCTCCCCTCCATCCTCTCCTTCATCGGGTCAACCGCTGCTCTCCAGGCACTTGCTGCACCGGTGGGGGTGATCCTCGACTTCGACCCCTGGCTGGTGCTCGCGATCATGACCACCTTTGCCTTCGGGATCTGCCTTGCCATCTGGGAATCACTCCAGACCTTCGCGCTCACCTCCGATCGGGTGAACCGCTGGATCAGCAGGGTCGAGGAGAAGATGCAGGAGCACCAGTCCCTGCACCGGTATGGCCCTGTATCCTGCATCCTGATCGCATGGATCCCCGGGATCGGGCTGTATGGAACGCCGGCAATCGCCTGGATCCTCCGGTGGAAACGTCTCCCCTCCGTTCTCTTCACGGTCATCGGGTTCTTCCTTGCATCACTTCTCATGATCGTCCTTGCCGAAGGGGCATCCAGTATCCTTCATTGATATCGGTGATACCACCCAGGGGCTGCATCTTAGGACCTCCCGGCACCCCTTGAAAATCCAGGGAAAGGGATATCCCCACCATTTTTCCAAAAAAAATAACATGATTCCCTCGAGAGATACCCGCAACAAAGATGAAAATCCAGCTAGCATTTTCATATTGATCGCCGGTGAACGCCCCCGGTCGATCATCAGGGGTGGAACTGCGAACGGCAGTGTCATTGGAAAAGGGAGAGGCCGTGATGTAAACGACCACCCCTAAACTTCCCGAAACTCCGCATCAATCACATCAGGTTCATCGGGCCTCTTCCGGAGCACCATAACAACTGCCCCGATAAGTGCAACCGCCCCGGCAATAATGAGAAATGCCCCCAGGAGCTGGAATATCAGGAGGACAGAGCGCTGGAGGAACAGGAGGATGATGATACCAAGCCCGGCAAGGACAAAACCACCAACCGCAAGGAGGGCCCTCCTGGTCGCCGGGGCAGGCTGGAAGATGGCAGTAAATGCCCCGATCAATCCCGCGATGAGGCACCCTGCCCCGATCACGATTGCAATGAATGTCGCGGTGCTCTCGGGGTTGAGAAAGGAATACACGGCAAGGATCACTGCAATGACACCAAGCACGAGCGGGACGGCAAAAAACCCACCACTTCCCTTCGCAAGGAAGGCGGCGGCAGCGAGGAGGAGGATGCCGGCAATCAGCGCAATCGCGGCAAAGAGATAAATCACAAGGGTGAGTGACAAGTGGGGGAAGAACAGGAATATCGCCCCGAACAGAAGCCCGATGATCCCAAACACAGCGGAAAACTTCCATGATCCTGCCGTGCTGATCATGCAGTATGATCCCATGATACAGGATTTTTCTATACAGCCATTAATCCTGCGGATATTAGAGGCAAGGATCGGCAACCGGGACCAGCATGCCACCAGGCATCCTTCAACGCTCCCTTTCATGGAAGGTTCGCGAGGTCTCCCTCGGGAAATTCGTGATGTTACGGGAGGGTATCGCCCTTTTCCGGAATGGGGAGGTTTTGGATCATATCACTCGTAAGGCGGCCTTTCTTCCCGATGACATCAGAGACCCTGATCCGGCAGATACGGGAGCAGACGAGGTAACTCTCCGCCACCAGGTCGAGCCCCCCTTCGGAAAAGTCATCGATCGAGATCGGGACCACTGGTCCTTTGTAAGGGAGGGTGCTCGATACCGCGATGACGAACAGCCCGGAACGTCCGGATGGGCCGAGGACCACCACCGGCCGGACCTTTATCTGCCTCCCCTCCGCGATGCAGAGCGGAGCAAGGAGGACATCACCGCGGAAATAGGATCCCATGGATGAGAGCTACATTCGATAACGGCGGGTATAAGCCATACGGTATGTTCCAAAAGAGGGAAGGGCCGGGCAGGCTGGCAGAAGAGTACTGATGGATACCCACTTGCCTGGGGATTCTGCCTTCTTTTACCCATCCCGGGAGGTACCACTGAGATCAAGTGGCTTTACGGAATTGCCTCAGGTCGGAGCATGGTGAACGAGGTATGAGGCATCGAGTTCAGCGCTCCGGGAAATGATCGGGACCGATGCGCCGGCAATACGCGCACCAGGTATCCCCTCTCTTCCGGGGGAAGGACCGAAGGGTTCCAGTGTAACCATTAAGACGTGCCATTCCCCAAATGTCTTTCATGAAACGACTCTACCGGCCGAAAACAGAGCGGCTTCTCGGGGGAGTATGCAGTGGGATC
>MVZQ01000059.1 GCA_002068435.1 Euryarchaeota archaeon ADurb.BinA087
GCTCTTTTCAGTCATCATCATGGCGCTGCTGATCCTGAATACGATTGTCCTTGTCATGCGAATCAGGGCTGCGCCAGATAAGCCCATCGGAAAGGGGGTAGGCCTTGTCCTGGGACTGGCAATCGGGCTTACCCTCTGGGTACCCCTGACGTACCTTTTCGGAAACCAGAGTGCAGGGATCATCGCGGGATCGATGACAGGGATTATCATTGCTATTGCCCTGGAACTCTACTCAGCCCAGGTAAGGAAGAGACTGGAATCGTAAGACTTGAAATCCTTTTTTATTCCGATGCCCAAGGCAGGGCATTGTAACGCAAGCAGGGATCTCATTTCATAAAGAGACGGAACCATGCTTGAGCTGATCAATGATTAGCGGTATACCTCAGAAGCTTCCTGGAAAAACAGGAAATTCTGGCATTTCCTCTCAGAATCTCTTTCTATAAAGTGTTTGAGGTCTTTTCACGCACAAATATGACAAATGAGTGAACTGCCCGGTTCATTCCTGAAACCAGGCCTATGGCACCATTATTTTAATACCTGTTCAAAGGAGGTAGGGCAGGGTGTTATCCTTTCGGGATGGATACCCAGGAGATAACAGCAATGGATATCAACAGAACTAGGATCAGGGTTGCGTTGGCAGATCGGACAAGAGAGTTGATCATGGCAAGAAAGGCCCTTTATGCTGCCGCAACGATCCACACCGTCACAACAGTCATGCTCATGGCATGGTTTGCTCTCACGCTGCATGTGGTCCTGTCCTGATATCAATACCAGTCACCGCCCTGTCGGAACCGGAAGGTATTCCGTACGGGCGGTATATCCTCATTTCACGCCGCGTTTACCGTTCAGATCTAACCCTTTTGCTATTCATGTAACCAGAAGACTTAGAAATTTTTTATAGATGAACGTCTGAATGACGGTTAATAGCGTGATGATTCGATTATGGATGCCTCCGAAGTTCCTTTTCTCATTAAAGTATGCACATCTGCCACCCAGGCGAAGGATATTGCATGCCACTTAATAGATCAAGATCTCCCCGTAATTATTGACAGACTTGAGGGGATACCATCAGCCTCGATTCAAATAGATAGTCGTACTGGAGAGGCACATATTATTTGTGAAGGCCCGTATTGGTTGGTATTCTCAGATCGAGATGCTCGTGATATCATAGAATCAGAATAAAATGAAAAAATACTGTGTCATAGTGTCGAAGAAAGGCATTGAACCAATACCTACTCAAATCCGGGCTGAGGATTTGACCAGATAATAAGTAGCGATCCAGACCCTCGCCTGTAAACCCAAGTATACCCTTAAGGATTATTCAGAATACACTCTGGGAGAGATCCGACTCCGTGAGCTAACTGGTAAGCCCTTAGGTAAACAGCAGTCGCAATACATGGATGGTAGCATTCATTGAGGAAAACCATTCGAGAACATGGATTTTCCCCTTCAGCAAAAACCTGTACTCCATCCCTCGTAAGGTATTTTCAGGGAATTTATCAGGTTCAATCAATTTTTCGAGAGAGAAGACGTCTCATGATGCAGGGAACAGTTAACCGCTGGTTACTGATGAGAACAAGAACGCTCCAAAACTGCAAAACGTGAATGGTATTATTTCAAATTTCAGGACATTCCCATAGAATAATAAGGGGAGCGGTATATCGCTCCCTTATCTGGTGCTATTATGATAAAGCCCCTCTCTCCAGAAGAACTACGAAACACCTATGATTCCACGCTCGTGGAGTGTAAAAGTACCGCAGAATTAAAACCCCTTGATGGAATTATCGGCCAGGACAGGGCTTTGAAAGCACTCACCTTTGGACTGAATATCAAAGAGAGTGGATTCAACATCTATGTGTCGGGGGTCCATGGAACAGGACGAAAAGCTGCCGTGGAAAAATTTCTCCATGAAATTTCCAGGACCCGGGCCAGGGGGAATGACTGGATTTACGTGAATAATTTCCAGAATCCGTACGAACCGAACGCCATCAGGCTCCCTTCCGGGATGGGGATCGAGTTTAAGGATGACATGACTGCATTCATCGCAGAAGCAAAACGGGTTATCCCAAAAATCTTTGAGAGCGAAGACTACGTAAACCGCCGTGACGCAGCGCTCCAGTCCCTCGAGAACGAGAAGGCCAAGCTCTTTGCCCAGATCGATGCCAGTGCCCGGGAGAAGAACTTCGTCATCCAGCCCGGCCCCCAGGGTCTGCTGACGATCCCTCTGAAGGATGGGACACCGATGGAACAGGAGACCTTCCTTGCCCTTCCGGAAGAGGAACAGCGTGAGTACCAGAAGAAGAGGGAGGAACTCACGGTAGAGATGCGAAACACCTTCAGGCAGCTTCGTGAGCTCGACCAGAAAGGAATGGAAACGGTTGAGCAGCTCAACCGTGACGTGGCACTCGGTGCCATGGGCCACAGGGTAGCCTCTCTGAAGGATAAATATGCACATGTCGCCGAAGTGAATGCTTTTATCGATGCGGTTCAGGTGGATATGGTCGGGAACCTTCCCCAGTTCATGGAAGAAGTCCATCCACCCCAGCAGCCTTCGCCGATCCCAAATCCCCTCTTAAAAGAGCTTGCGTTCCGGAAATACGAAGTGAACGTCATCGTGGACAACTCGGAGAGCAAGGGAGCCCCGATTGTCTTCGAGCAGAACCCAACCTATTCGAACCTCTTCGGAAAAGTCGAGAGGGAATTCCAGTATGGCGTGGTGACAACGGATTTCACGATGATCCGGTCGGGCTCGATTCACAAGGCCAACGGAGGATTCCTGGTTCTGCCCATCGAAGATCTCTTCAGGAATCCGTTCGTATGGGACGGACTCAAGTCCGCCCTCAAGACGGGAACGATCGCTATTGAAGAACCAGCGGAACGGATGGGATACATCACCACGAAAAGCATCAAGCCAGAATCCATTTCCCTTGATCTGAAAGTCGTCCTGATCGGCACCCCGATCATCAACCAGATCCTCTATACGCAAGACCCCGATTTCTCCGAGCTCTTCAAAGTCAAGGCCGATTTTGACTTTGCCATGGAGAGGAATGAGGATAACATACGTAAGTATTCGGCGTTTGTCTGTACGATCTGCGAAAAATATAACCTCAAACACCTTGACCGATCAGCCATGGCCAAGATTATCGAATATGGGTCCCGCCTGGCTGATGACAAAACGAAACTTACCACCCGATTTTCACTGATTTCAGATATCCTCCGGGAAGCAAGTTATTATGCAACCCTGGAAGAGGAGGGAATGGTCGAAGCAAAACATATTACAAAGGCAATCGACGAGAGAACCTACCGGTCAAGCCTGATCCAGGAAAAAATCCGGGAATACATCACCCGCGGTGTCTTCCTGATCGATACAGAAGGGGAGAAAGTGGGGCAGGTAAACGGGCTTTCCGTCATTAGTCTTGGTGACATCGAATTCGGAAGGCCATCCAGGGTTACTGCAAGTATTGGTGTGGGGGAAAGGGGGGATCATGGATATCGAGCGTGAAGCGAGCATGGGGGGGCCCAGCCATACCAAGGGAGTACTGATCCTTTCAGGGTATCTCGCACACAAGTTCGCCCAGGACAAACCGCTGAGTCTCAACGCCCGCCTGGTGTTCGAACAGAGCTATGAGGGAGTTGACGGGGACAGTGCATCCAGCACCGAGTTGTATGCAATCCTCTCGGCCCTTTCTGAAATTCCCCTCAAACAGAATATCGCCGTCACCGGGTCGGTGAACCAGAGAGGGGAGGTCCAGGCAATAGGGGGGGTTAACGAGAAACTGGAGGGATTCTTCGAGGTCTGCAAGGCCAAAGGCCTCTCAGGGACCCAGGGTGCCATGATACCCGCAAGCAATGTCCAGAACCTGATGCTGAAAGAGGAGATTGTGGAGGCGGCAAAAGCCGGGAAGTTCAGGATCTACCCGGTAACGACCATCGATGAGGGCATCGAGGTTCTTACCGGGATGAAAGCCGGGGAACGCCTGCCTGACGGGACTTTTGAGCAGGGATCTGTCAACTACCTTGTCGATAAAAGGCTCCGGGAGATGGCAGTGACCTATCGGGAGTACCAGGCACCGGAATCCTGATGAACACCACTTTCTTTTACGATTCTCTCCAGATTCCCAGGTAGACCGGACCTCAAGAGTTCAGTCATTTCTATTTATATACCAGGAAGAGATACGATACTTCATGACAACTGATTCCTGGAAAAAACATAAATCGATCGGTATTCTATCGGTCTTCGTGGTGCTTGCAGCATTGCTCATACTGAGTGGTTGTACGACCCAGCCCACCGGCACCCCCACCGCAACCCCGACCGCAACAACCGTGCCGACCACGACCTTTCCCATCAACGAGGTAGACATGGCAGTGTACAACGAGACAGCCAACAACACGACGGTTGAGATCCCCGTTGGAAGCGGAGGACTGATCGTAAGGCTTGCTGAGAACCCGAGTACCGGCTATTCTTGGAACGCCACGGTAACCTCCGGCCTGACCATCGTCGATGATGCCTATGAGGCGGGTGTCGCGTCCCAGGGAATGGTAGGCGCTCCCGGAACCCACTACTGGATCCTTTCAGGCACCGCCGCAGGGCAACAGAAGTTTTCAGCGATCTACATGCGACCCTGGGAGAATGTGACCGGGAGCGAAGACACGTTTGTCCTGAATGTCCTCGTGGAATAAGGCCACTCTCCTCTCTTTTTATTACATCTTTTGACAACATCAGAATGCCCGCATCGCAGTTTCTTCCGTAAGCCGGATATGTCCCCCTTGTGTCGATACGTTCCACAATTCCTGGCATCACTGTCCCAGGGTACCCTGCCTTCCGTCAGATTCATTGTTCCTGCGGTGTAAAACGTTCAGATACCAACTCATGAGGAGGTTTGATCCGCCATGGTCCCCCACCCGCATCAATATGTCCACGGGCAATCTGACACGGAATCCGAACGGCTGCACTACCAGGCAACAAAACTTGCGGATCTGCTCCATTGGGACACCCGCTACCTGCCGGGGAGCAGAGTGCTTGAAGCAGCATGCGGTGTCGGTGGGCAGACTGTGATCCTGGCAAAGAACAGTCCCGGCGCACAGTTTGTCTCCGTCGATATTTCATCAGAATCCCTCCGTCTTGCCGAGCGGCGCATCAGGGAAGAACAGATAGAAAATGTGATCTTCCAGCAGGGGGATGTCTATCGTCTCCCTTTTCCTCCTGAGTCCTTTGATCACCTCTTTATCTGTTTCCTCCTCGAGCACCTCCCCAATCCACCCCGTGCCCTGACAGAGATGAAAAATCTGCTCAAGAAAGGAGGGACGATAACCGTGATAGAAGGCGATCATGGATCAGCACTCTTCTCCCCTCAAAGCCTGCATGCCCTCCGGGTGATAGAATGCCTTGTCGAACTCCAGCGGCAGATGGGAGGGAACGCGTTGATCGGGAGGGAACTCTGGCATCTCCTGAACGACGCGGGATTTTCGGGGGTAACGGTATCCCCACGGCAGGTATATGCCGATTCCAGCCGGCCGGATTCTATCGAAGGAGTGAGGAATATCTTCATCTCCATGGTAGAGGGAGTCAGGGAACAGGCGCTTGCAGCAGACCTGATTGATGCAGATACCTGGCACAGAGGGATAAGGGATCTCTACCGCACAACAGAGGGAGACGGATCATTTGCCTATACCTTTTTTAAAGCAACCGCGGTGAAATCCAAATGAATCGTGTTCTGCACGGTGTCCCTGATCCCATATTCACCTGAGCAGCTGCCTGCCATAATCGATCACGGTCTGGAGGGTTTTTAAACGGGCATAATATTTGTCATCTGACTCGACAATAGTCCAGGGAGCTTCCGCTGTGCTCGTCCGTGAAAGCATCTCTTCTACAGCCTCCTCGTATTCGTTCCATTTTGCCCTGTTCCTCCAGTCCTCATCCGTGATCTTCCACTCTTTCAGCGGATCATTCTGACGGTCCTGGAACCGTTCGAGCTGTTCATCTTTGCTCACCTCAAGCCAGAACTTGATGAGACCTCCCCCGCTCCCCACATATGCCTGCTCCATCTCATTGATCTCCCGGTAAGCCCGTCTCCACTCGGAAGGTGTACAGTACCCTTCCACCCGTTCGACCAGGAGACGCCCATACCAGCTCCGGTCAAAGATGGTGATATGCCCGGCTTTCGGGAAGCGCTGGTAGAAGCGCCAGAGGTAATGATGATCGAGCTCAGTCTGGTCCGGGCGGGCGATCGATACCACATCGTACCCACGCGGGTTCATCAACCGGACCAGCCGCATGATGTTCCCCCCCTTCCCCGCCGCATCCCAGCCTTCATACACGATGATGAGAGGTATCTTCCGCTTATAGAGCAGGTACTGGATATCCCGGACCTTTTCCTGGCACCTGACGAGGTGCTTCTCATATTCCGGCCTTGAATACTCAACCTGAGGGGCGGACTGTCTTTTCACCGTCGTTTTCGGGGGTTTTATGATACCGTTCTTCCCGTTGTTCTTCCCCCCCGGTTTTCCACTGCTTTCGATCCGGTCGAGATGCTTTCTCAAACGTTTGATGATAGTTGAGTATACCTTCAGGCAGGTGTAATTGCTGTCTGTCGCTTCTACAACCGTCCAGGGCGCATAGGACTTATCGGTTCCCTCGACAAACAGTTCAATGACCGGCAGGTAGCTGTCGTAATGATGGTGAAAATCCCAGTCACCTTTGGTGATCATCCAGGAGGTGAGAAGGTTGCCCTCACGTTCATCGAGCCGCCGCTTCTGCTCTTCCTTGCTGATATGAAGGAAGAACTTGATGATGATTGCTCCATCGTCAGCGAGTTGCCTCTCAAAGCTGTTGATGGTATCAATCGAGAACCGTACTGCTGATTTCCAGTCAATGCCGTTTACCTGCTCGGCGAGGGACCTGGAGTACCAGCTCCGTGCAAAGATCGCAATCCTGCCTTTCGCCGGGATCCTGGTAAAGAACCGCCAGAGCAGCGGACGAGCCCGTTCCTCGTCGTTTGGCGAGCCGACTGAATGTAGGGAGAACCCGCGGGGATCGATATGCTGGATCAGCTCGCTGATCACCATCGTGATTCCGGATGCATTCCAGCCTTCAACAACGATGATGATCGGCACCCGGTGTTCCCAGAGGGCTCGCGTAAGGACCCCGATCTCAACCTGGAGGGGTTTTATCTCCTTTTCAAACGTTTTATCATCGATCTTTTTCGACAGGTCACACTTTTCAAACATCGCCTCTCCAGGATATAAGAAGGGGATGTACCGGAGGAGACTTTAAGGTTGGGAATGCGGATTCGGTAGTTATTCCCTGGGAGTCAACGGTACAGCATTGAAGCGAATTGAACGGGAAGGGCTGATGATCCAGAGGAAAAATAAAGGCCGGTTAACAACTGATATCAGGCCCGATATCCAGTGATCGGGCAAGCTTTGCATAACGGCCGGGATTCTGTTTGAATTTTTTCCTGCAGAAATCAGAGCAGAAATAGTACTCCTGCCCCTGGTAATAGGTTCTGCATGCCGTTTCATCCTCATCGACGACCATGTAACACACGGGATCTGTTGCCATCGTTCCAACCTCCTGGCAGCTGGTGCATTATACAGGAAGGACTATAAAAATGCTGCTGGCCACGCCCTGTGTGAGGAGGCGGGCTGACCGATCCCTCCCAAAAAGGATTTCAGTACACCAATCACGGGATGAAAAAGATCCTTTAAGTTCAATGAAATACAGGAGATTCTCTATGGCACTGAAGGAGAACTTTTCCAGCGATGAATGGGAGAACCTGATCGGTCTTCCCTATGCAATATCGATGACCATCATGGTTGCCGCCCCGAACGTAATGGGGGTATGGGGTGAGACAAAAGCAACGATGCAGGAGCCTGCGAAGCTGGCAGCCAAAAGCGGTAGTGCACTTGTCGGGCTCCTCCTGGCCGAGATGCAGCCGAGGCTGCAGGAGCTCATGAAGAAGCAGCAGGCTGCCCTCAAGCAGAACAAGGCCGGATATCAGGCGAATACTATAGAAGCCTGCAGGATGGCTGCAGCTGCGCTGTCTAAGGTTCCTCCCGAAGAGGCGCTGGCGTACAAAAACTGGGTTCTTGCGATCGGCCTCAAGGTTGCGGAGGCATCAAAGGAGCACGGGGTTGCCGTAAGTGATCCCGAAAAGGCCGTGATTGCCGAGATCTCATCGGCGCTGGGTATTACTCCACCGTGATAATCATTCCTTTAAATCAGGAAAAATGAGGAGTACCCCAAGAACCTCTGATGTTCCTGAAAAGCTATCCCCTTTTTATAGGGAAATGGCTCCGCCATTTTCAGTCGGTATGATTGTGTTCCGAAAGGGAATCATGTGGTTTTATTGAATGAGAGACTTGGTGCCTGTTCATGCCTGCCTCACCATAGATCCATGGCACGATTGTCAGAGATCATCCAGGCACCGAATGTTCTTTTTGTAGAATAAAAAATGAATCCACTATTAAAGAGAGGAATATTTTTCATCTTACCCTCCAAGGTTCACTCATTGGCAATTTGATACTGCCAAGGTGAAATCATGGGTAATGCTATTCAAAAAGGATTTATTCTCGTCGTGCTCCTCACCGCGCTTGCTTTCTTTTGTTCACCAGCGATCGCGGAATCTGCAGGCACCCTCACTGTTACGGGTGATGATCTTGTTGATGAAGGAAAATACGAAGAAGCGATCAGCTATTACGATCAGGCTATCGCCCTCGAACCAAGGATGGCCATGGCCTGGGCTGGTAAGGGGGTAGCGTTGAATGAACTGGGACGATATAGCGAAGCCAAGAGTTCCCTCGAAGAGGCTCTGAAGCTCAGCCCGAACTACGCGAAAGCATGGTATCAGAAAGGGATTGCACTCAATGGTCTCACACAATATGAGGAAGCTATCGTTGCGTTTGATACAGCTCTTTCCGTGTATCCGGAATATGGGTATCTCGCGTATTACGGAAAGGCAAACGCTCTTGCAGGCCTGGGCAGATACACCGATGCAATTCAGTGGTATGAAAAAGCCCTTGGTCTTGAGTCCCGATATGCTGAACCTTGGACAAATAAGGGCAACGCCCATGCCGCATTAGGGGATTATCAGAGTGCTCTCGCTGCGTATGAGAAGGCCCTCTCAATAGAACCGAATTATCTCCCGGCTAAGAATGGACTGAATGCTGCTACTGCCAACCTTTCGGCAGGAATGCCAGGAACCCAAGGGATACCGCAACAAACCGGTACCACTGCGATGGTCACAACTACTGCAATGACCACGACTGTTGTTCAGACAACGATGCACAGCACCACTCACCAAACCCCCCAGGGACTCGCTCTTCCGATATGGCTGGCACTCCCGGGTATGGCGTTTGCGGTATACCTCTTAAAGCGAAGAACCTGAAAGGCTTGCATGAACTGATGGTGGCGCTTATTGAGCCATCTCACCATCTTTTCTAAGTTGAAACACTCTGGCAATTGTCAGATACGATACCCACCAAAATTCCCTTTTCAGAAGAAGTCTATCGAGGGGTCACTTGGATACCCTCCCGTTTCTGATAGTGATTCTCTTTTACCGGGATACCTTGATCCATGGAATCCTGGGACATTTTTCTACACAAAAAACAGTTACCCTCCATTCAGGCATTGATCGAGGGCTCCGCTGCTGATCATCTCATTAAAAATGACCTCAGGATCGAAGTCACCAGAAGGGGTATAGGTCCGGGGTTGATAAGAGAGGATCACCCTCATCCTCCTCCTGACCTGACGGTTCCGCAAACGGACAAGGTCCCGCTGTACTGTTACCTCGACGAGACCGGAACGAAAGGAGCGGGAACATGATGGGCAGAGCACCAGGAGATACTTCTGGAGATCGGTATGGGGGGTCTCCACAGAAAGAGCGGAACCTATGGTGTGAATATCAAGGAGTGCAAGAGGGTATTCCAGACTGCAGTTCTCACACCTGCATCCCGTTGCAATCTTCAGCTCCCTTGCCTTTTCCGGGTATAGTTCGAGGTATCCTTGCAGATCCATGATCAAGTAACTTTCCATGATCCGGGGAGGATAAATTGTTTCCTGCTCCCAAGCTTCCCAATCCCCGGGAGACGGACGGGAGCATCATGCACATCAGGATTCCAGAAATTTAAGAACAATCACCACGATAGCTAATACGGATACGACCGGGGCAGCCATGCACAAGGAAACCCGTTTTTACTCAGGACTGAAGCTTGCCGCCTTGATACTGTGTATTGCGGGTATCGTCATACCATCTGTCACAGGTGCCGAAACAACCGGGGAAAATATCGCTGATCTCCCGAATACGACCCAAACACTCTCTCCCACTCAGGCCATGCAGGGAGAGGATCTGGCAAATAATACCACCAATGTCACTGTTCCTTACACCCAGCCAATGGATTTTTCCAATCCTCCCCAGATCATGCTTATGCCGGCAAGAGTCCTGGACCTTACCAGCACCATCTTCGGTACTGCTCTTCCGGGCTCCGTCAATGCCACCATTACAAGCCTTCAATGGGACTGGGGGGACAATAGTTCCATCGAGCTGCATGAGTTTCCCCATTCCCACACGTACCCCCGTCCAGGCTCGTATACCCTTAGGATCACGGCATTCCAGTCAGATGGGCTGAACACCACCAGGACAATCCTTATTACCGTCGATGAACCAGTTGCTGTTCCTCCCCGGGAACCGATGAATATATCGATACCTGGTACTTCCACAAGTGAACCTGGCCCGGCCAATGGACCAGTACTCACCCTGCTTGAGCCGGTGATCGATGGTATGAACGTGACCGTGAACGGGAATCTCAATGCCGGATCACCTGGTGTTACCATCTCATCGGTGAGTATTGACTGGGACGAAGGGAATGTCACGAATGTAACTGACCTCCCGGCAACCTACCGGTATGCGGCACCAGGGATATTTACCATCAACATTACGGCTATCCAATCAGATGGGCAGACAATCACCAAAGGGATTACTGTTGATATACAATCAGAAGATCCCGGTCCTCCGGGACTCCCTGCTGTCTCAACTCCTCCCCCGTATGGTCAGCAGGTATATTTGATAATCCTCTCGACAGCGGCGATTGTTATTATTGGATTGGTGCTAGGTCAGCGGCTGTTCCAGAAAAGAAGGGAAGATCCCCGGATGGCTGACATCCCGGAGGCAGTCTCCCTGCAGGAGAAGATCTACTACGAGGCAAAAGGGAAGGGAGACCTGACCACCGCCTCTGCAAGCGCCCATATCTGTGCCCAGATGTTCCGCGCCCTGGCAGAGAAGTCTCCCGAAAAACGGGGCCTCTACCTGGATCTGGCAGAGAAGTGGGAGACTATTGCAGCAACCACCGGAAAGACAGGTGTCGCTGAACCTTATCCGCAAAAATCTGGTGGCGTCGCTGAAAAGATGCCTTCCAGACGGGAACTTGAAGCAATCTGTCAGGGGACTGATGTGACGCTTGAAGTCATCGAATCTGTCCTCCAGGTTGCGATGGAGATCGGCAGAGAGGGGAGAGAGGGGCAGGCAGTCGGGACCTCGTTTGTGGTCGGGGATACCGATGCGGTGATGACCAATTCCCGG
>MVZQ01000060.1 GCA_002068435.1 Euryarchaeota archaeon ADurb.BinA087
TCGTCAACATCAAGGTGAAGACCGCTGATGGTGCAACCTACACCGCATTGGAGACTCCGGCCAACGTCATGAAGACCTTGACCGGCCAGGCGATTACCCAGTCACTTTGGTACTGGGCAGTACCTGCCGGGGACACCTCTGTTGGATGGGACACCGCTGCTACCGATGACGCAGGCTCCCGCCTGTACAAGGCTGGTACCTACACGGTGAGTGCAGAGCTGAACCTCAACAAGATCAAGGACAACTACAAGGCCCCTGATGGCACCGATTACAGCGGCAAGACCGTGACCGCACTCAAGACGATTGCGATCACCGGTGACACCGTGAAGATCGAGGCCAGCAAGGATACCGTTGTCCGCGGGAACCAGTTCTCGGTGACCGTCACGGGCAGGGCAAACGAGTTCTACTACGTGTGGGTCAAGGGAACGAGCTCAATGACCGGTGGTACGGGAGACATGCCGCCAATCATGGCAGCGAGCCAGGACAATGTCGCGAACGACCCTGCTGCGGGACCATATACCATCGGTTCCTATGTCTATGAGGGTGGCGCAGGCAAAACCATCAAGCAGGATGTTCCAACCTCACCTGACAATGGTGTCTATTACTATGCAAAGATCAAGACCTCAGCCAGCGGAACCCGTACCGTCGGATTCCTGACCGGCGCCAACACTGACGACAAGAAGTACACCATCCGTGTTGAGAACAACTTCGGTGGCCAGTACAAGTCAGATGAGGTCGATGTGAAGGTTGAGAAGGGAACCGTTACCGTCGTTGCAGCCGGCGACCAGAGCTACTTCCTCGGACAGGAGGTCAAACTCTCCGGTACCAACTCCGAGACTGACAACGTCTACCTGTTCATCACCGGTCCGAACCTGCCCGCCAATGGCGGACTTCTGACCGACCCGAGGTCACCTGTCTGTGGCTCCTGCACTCCCCCGGTATTCACCGTCACCGATGTGAACGATGACAACACCTGGGAGTACAAGTGGCAGACCGCCAACCTCAACATCGATGCAGGGACCTACACCGTCTATGCAGTCGCAACCCCGAACGACAAGTCCCAGCTGTCCGATGCCCAGTACGGCACCGTTTCAGTCATCATCAGGAAGCCGTTCGTGACTGCCCAGGCATCCCAGAGCACCGTTGCACAGGGTGACGACATGTATGTCCGTGGTGTTGCAGAAGGCGACCCCTCACAGGGAGTAGCTATCTGGACCATGGGCAAGAACTTCGTCGCCTACAACACCGAAACCGTGAATGATGACGGTACCTTCGAATACGAAGTCGATGGTGGTATGACATCAGGTATGACCAGCGGCCAGTACTTCGTTGTCGTCCAGCACCCGATGTACAACGATGAACTCGATGTATCGCCAAAAGCAGCTGACGGATATCTCTACCGCCAGGTTGTAGGACCCTACCCAACCGCGAACTCCGTTCTCTTCCTGCTTGAGGGGCCAGGCAGCCTGCAGGGTTCTGATGCGGCGAACGCACTCACCGTAGCTCTCGACAACTCAATGGTTGACGATACCTACACGAAGCTCCAGTTCCTGGTCGAAGTGCCGGAGATCAACATTCTCCCGGTCCCCGAAGCAATGATCGGCGACAAGTTCGAGCTCAAGGGAACCACCAACCTGGCCGTCGATGACGAGCTGCTCGTTGAGGTCTACTCCTCCTCGTTCGGACCGACAGAGAAGACCCAGACCGGAGAATTCAGCGGCTCTTCAGGGAGTGTGAAGGTTGTCAAGGGAACCGAGGGCTTCAACACATGGTCCTTCCCGGTTGACACTACTACCTTCAAGCCCGATGAGTATATCGCCTCTGTCTCGGCTATCGGCCTCCAGAGTGCCAACGATGTGACTGCCACCACGCTGTTCAACGTGGTTGAATTCGTGCCGACCACTGTGCCGACTACGGTCCCGCCGACAGAAACTGCGGCTACCACCGTGCCGACCACCGTGCCGACCACTGTGCCGCCAACCACCACCCCCGGATTCGGTGCACTTGTTGCGCTGATCGGGCTGGGAGCCGTGGCATTCCTCATCGTGCGCAAGCACTAAACACAAAAATCCCCTTTTTTCTGGCTTCCTTCTGACGGACGGGTGCTCTTTTGTTTATCGATATCCCCGGGTCTGCCAGTTTTGCACTACCTGTCGGGAGACGGCTTCAACACAGGGAATCCGGCGCAAAGAACTGGGTGCCATCATAAAAAAGAGCATATAGGGGCATCTCCCAGATGTACAGTATCGGCTGAACAATCAGGGAGAATCCGATAATCACCCTTTGATATGATGAAGCCAGGGATCGCACGACCATGAAGCTGAGTGTCAAGTTGATTGATATAGGGACAAAAGAGGTCCTCCTGAATATCGGAGACGCACGAAACATCGGAGTCCTTGCGGGCGACCGTGTACAGATTCTCAACCAGAAGACCGGAGTGTCCATTGCGGCATTTGTAGATACCACCACATCGCTTATCCCGGAAGGGGTTGTTGGAATTTACCGGATCACCAACGAAAGGCTGGGTGTCGAAGAGGGGTCTTCGGTGGAAGTCAGGATAGCAGAACGGCCTGTTTCTCTCCAGTATATCAGGAAGAAGATGGACGGCATCAGACTAACCAAAGAAGAGACCTATGAGATTGTCAAAGATGTAGTAAACGAGGACCTGACCCCTGCAGAACTCACTGCCTACATCACCGCCTGCTACATAAACTCCATGGACATGGACGAGGTGGAACATCTCACCCGTGCCATGGTGGATACAGGAGAACGGCTCACGTTCCATACCCATCCGATCATCGATAAACATTCCATTGGTGGTGTTCCTGGCAACAAGATCTCACTCATTGTGGTCCCGGTAATTGCCGCCTGCGGCCTGAAGATCCCAAAAACCAGTTCCCGTGCGATAACAGGGGCCGGGGGTACAGCTGATCTTATGGAGGTCCTTGCCCCTGTCGAGTTTTCAGCAGCAGAAGTCCAGAGCATGACCCTGAAAGTCGGGGGGACGATTGTCTGGGGTGGTGCAACAAACATCGCTCCCGCAGATGATCACATCATCATCCAGGAATACCCGTTCAAGATCGATGCCCGTGGCCAGATGCTCGCCAGTGTAATGGCAAAAAAGTTTGCGGTGGGAGCTGACCTTGTTGTGATCGATATTCCGGTAGGAGAGCATGCGAAAGTCCCAAATGTTCAGGAAGGGCGGAAACTTGCCAGGGAATTCATTGACATTGGCGAACGGCTGAACATGCGTGTTGAATGTGCATTGACATACGGCGACTCTCCCGTGGGAAGGAGCATAGGCCCGAACCTTGAAGTGAACGAAGCACTGCGTATCCTCGAAGGAAGTGATGAGCCTGGCTCCCTGCTCCAGAAGAGTATCGCCATTGCCGGTATCGCCCTTGAGATGTCCGGCAAAGCTCCCCGTGGCATGGGGAGTCAGATGGCGCTTGAGGTCATCAAGAAAGGCGATGCCCTGAAAAAATTCAAGGAGATTATTGCCATCCAGGGTGGTGATCCAAACGTGAAAGCTGCCGATATCGTTCCAGGGAAATACGAGTTTGTCGTCAATGCACCATCCGATGGCTATGTGATAGAGATGAACAACAAGTCACTCATCAGTCTCGCACGATCTGCCGGAGCACCCCATGATCACGGTGCAGGGATTCTCCTCCATGCCAAGAAGGGGAGCCGGGTCGAGAAGGGAGAACCCATCTTCACCATTTATGCTGAGCGGAGCTGGCGCCTCCAGAATGCGGTGGAAGACGGACGCCGCCTTATGCCGGTGCTTGTTGAAGGGATGCTCCTTGACCGTGTCCCGCATGAGTTAAAATGGGAATGAGAGAGATCCCGATCCCGTACCTTTTTTCCATTCATCACTGACGACAACCACTATTATAACAGTGCACCTCTGATATCAGACTATGCAGAGATACGGAGTAACCCTCTTCATTGCTATTTTCCTGCTCCTCCTCATGACTGTGACATTCTGTGGGGCAGTTGTGATTATCCAGGTGATAGAAAAGGACGATTTTATCGCTCCAGTCCAGGGTGCTCTTGTTTATTCCAATGAAACCCCGATAGGAAAAACCGATGAGGAAGGATTGATCCAAGTCCTGTCTCCAGCCAGTGACTCGGTGCCACTGAAAGTGGAAAAGTTTGGGTATGATACCTGGGAGGGGACGTTCGGACCAAAAACGGATGAGCTGCTCGTGGAATTGCAGAAGGCAGAGCTCTCCCTCGCTGTCCATCTGTACGATGCAGACACTATGAATCCCCTTGCTGGGGTGAATGTGACCCTTGACGGGCAGGGGGAAACACAATCTGTCTTATCCGACCAGAATGGTACTGCGGTGTTTCCGGTTCAGGCAAGGGGATCCTACCAGATCAAAGCGGAGGCAGACCAGTATCAGCCGGTCAGTATGGAGGTTGACGCGGGGATTGCCGACAAAGAGGTCCAGGTGATGCTCTTCAGGGGGGATCGCTTCTCAATCGTGGTAAAGGATGGAGAATCGGGTGAAACGCTGCAGGGAGCCAGGGTCTCCGTTGAAGGAATCGAGAAAGGTACGACAGATTCAAAAGGGATACTGAACCTGCCGCTGCCTCGGGGTAAGGTATACCTGATCAGGGTAGTGATGGACGGATACCAGGAATATAACGGCCATCAGATTGTGGAGAGCAATACCGCTTTCCTCGCGATACCTCTAACCAAAGCTCCCTACACGGTCTTCGTATCAGTCTCCAATGAAGATGCAATCCCGGTCGATGGCGCGCTGGTCCTGGTCAATGGTACTCCTGCAGGAAGTACCGGCCATAATGGACGTCTTGTTCTGACGAATCTCACTGCTGGTCTCTATCAGGTGGATATTCAGCATCCTGACTTTGTTCCCGCACAGCATATGGTCAGAGTGGCAACACAGGGAGAGGATATCGCCACCGAGCTCAGGTATCGTCAGGAAAATCGAACTATTAAAACGGTTGAAGGTCCGGGAAGCCCGGTTGCCGGTGTAAAGATCAGCCTGAATAGTAAGGAAGCAGGGAATACCGGAAATACAGGCATCCTTGATGTAACGCTACGGATGAACCAGAATTACACGATAACCGCAGAGAAGGACGGGTATCACCCGGCAGTTATTGAGCGGAGGATCAGCTCCACCGATGAGGTCTCTGTGATTACTATCCCGATGGAACAGAGTTTCAACTGGGTGTTCCTTGGGATTGCAGCGATTGGAATTATTGCCATCCTGGGGGGTATCCTTGTCCTGAGGAGAAGAATTCCCCGCCGTTCACATGGAAAAGGGGGAGGGCTTTGATGCTCCTCCATGACATCCAGTCCCCGTATCAGTCCAGATGGCTCCTGATGTTGAGGGTATCTTTTTTTCAGCCTGTCAGGATGAGTGGAGAAAGGATAATAAAATCCTCACCGTAAGGAGAACCAGGGAGATCTTGTGAATTCCGGGATTGCCAGGAGAGGTATACAACAAGGCATGGCTAGATGAGTGGCAAGCGGACCCAGCGGGAATTGAACCCGCGTCCCTGGGTCCGAAGCCCAGGAGGATGTCCTCTACCCCATGGATCCGTCCATCTCATTGGTATCATAAGATATTAAGCATTTTCCGGGCTAGTATTGTACGAGATGATACTCTCTTCACAGGAAATTCAGAGGAGGCTGGGAGATCAGAGCTTGAACGGAGATCTTGTCATCACGCCCTACGGGAGTGAGTGTCAGCAGCCCGCTTCCTATGATCTGAGGGTTGCTGAAGATACCGAGCTGAAACCGGGTATATGTACCCTCACCCATACCCTTGAAAGGGTAGAGCTCCCGGCCGACATCGCTGCCACTATCCGGACCCGTTCTTCGTACGGTCGTCGGGGTCTGCTGGTCACGGCAGGATTTGTTGATCCCGGGTTCCGTGGCCAGCTTACGCTCGGCCTGGTAAATATGGGCCAGGAAGTGATTCATCTTAAGCGGCATGATCGGGTTGTCCAGCTGATCCTTCACCAGGTTATTGGCGCCGGGCAGACGTATGAAGGAAGATATCAGGACAGCAGCGGGGTTGTCAGAGCCCGGTGATAGGATGATACGGACCGAACGGAAATATATCGAGATTCTGAGAATATTAAAAGAGCATCAGGAACCGATGGGAGCAAAGCGGCTCTCTGAGCTGATGGCCGAGCGTGGATTTGTGCTGAGTGACCGGGCAGTCCAGTATTACCTCCGGTATCTCGATGAGATGGGTTTCACCGAGAAAGTTGGTAACATGGGCCGTATCCTCACCCCTTACGGCATGACTGAAACAGAGAGTGCCCTCGTAGGAGAGAGAATTGGGTTCATCATATCAAGGCTTGAGCGCCTGGCGTTCAGAAGCACGTTTGATCCGCTTACCCAGACCGGGGATGTGGCCTACAACCTTTCTATTGTTCCTGAAGAGAGGTGTGACGAGGTTCTCAATGCCTTTGATGCTGTGACTGCTGCCCGGTGTGGTTTTTTCTCCTCATATCGGGTACTTGACAATGACTCCCGTGTCCCTGAAGGCAGTGTGGGAATCATAACCGTTTGCAGCATCACGATGGATGGGGTCTTCCAGAGCAGGGGTATCCCCGTGCATATGGCCTTTGGGGGCAGGCTTTCCATCGAACATGGCGAACCCATACGGTTTGTCGATCTGATCGGATACCGGGGAACAACAATTGATCCGCTCCAGCTGTTCATCTCTGCAGGATTGACTTCAGTGGGATCCATGATCACCACCGGGACGGGCATTGCGCTTGCAAACGTCCGGGAGGTACCGGCAGCAGCAGAAAGCCAGGTGCGCGAGACGGTCGCCCAGATGCGGAAGAGTGGGTTTGTATTTCCTGTCACCATGGGGCCTTCGCCATTTAATCTGCCCTCTGATCCATACCGGATTTCACTCGTCTCGTACTCAGGGATGAATTTCGTGGCAAGTGTCTTTGAGAAAAAAATCCCGATCAGGACCGAGATCGGTGCAGGTAATATTCCATTTTCAAGAATTATGCAGACGAATTGATCTGTTCATACAGAACATTATCACTCTTTTCGCGCCGGTTCCGGGACAGGATTTTTCTTATCACGGATTGCCCTGAGTGAATCTACCCGGCCAATGTGTTTAAAACCAGACAGGATTACTGCCACTCCTATGAAACGACTGTTTCTTATCGGGTAATCTCCGGAACGTACCTCAAAACCATTGATATTGATATCTATCCAGTGTCTGAATGCCATATACCCCCTCATGTTCAGCTCGTCGGAAGGACCTGCAATGAGGATCAGTGCCTTCTCTGCATCGGTAAGGTTACAGGAGACTGACATCTCCTCAAGCACCGCCCTCTTTCCAAGGGCGATGATTCTTGCCGCTTTTTCGTGGTTCTCATCAACAGAATGGCCTGCAGGACGCAATTTCCGGATGAGGTCCGGAGAAACGGCAGAAAGGGATTCCCGCGCTAAACCTATTGCTGCCATACCTCCCCCCCGAAGCGTATTCACGATCTCTCCTGCATCGAGCGCGACCTCACCCACTTCAGATCCGGGACGTTCACTCACCTCACCAGCCCGTAAAACGAGACTGATCCAGCTCGCAATAAGGTGGTTGATACCGTCATATTCTGAGGTAATTGCCGGCAGGGGAATGCTCTGGCGTCGTCTGAAAGGGAGTTGCACCCCCTCCGTTTGGTTGGCTGTCTGAAGATCTGGAACCTTCGCCACTTTCGTGATCCATTTCTCGTTATCGAACAGGAGTATCCCCTCAACTACGTCGGAGAGGGCATCTATCTGGTCGGCTGCCCGGGTATGGACTTCTTCTGCCTCTGATTCACAAGGAAGGGTTAACAGGCCGAAGACCGGTTCCACCATAGTTTTCCTGATACTCTTGATAAGGGATGGAGCAAGCCCTGCCATTGTCCCGCCAAGGCCCATACAGATAATCAAAGCATCGATATCTCCGTGATCAAGGGACTGGAGCCTGGCAGTTATCTCATCATTGGGCAGACTTACGGGAATTTTCTCATCATGATTCGGGTCGAGTGCTTTGGAAAAAAGGAGGTTCTCTCTGGGAAGTGCTCGCAGGGTGCTCAGTGATTCGGCATCACTATCGATGGCAATTCCATCGGTGCAACGTATAGAGGGGGATTTCTTGTCATAATCATAGATGGTGTCAGCAATCCGGCAGCCCGCCCCACCGATTCCAACCATCAGTACCCTCAATTCAGCAACCCCTTCTCCAGATTGTTATTCTTTTTTCGAGAGTTCACTGACTTACCATTGGAACCGGATTAAAAAAAGACTATCGTACTCTCCGATAGGAGCGACCTCATCTCTCCGAAAACCATGGAGCGCGGCGGTCTGACGACGGTGATAAAAAATCCAAAAAAATTTTATGGGGGTACTTTTTCTCCACTCCGGATCCTTTCGGATTTTGATGACTGAAAATGATAAGGTATTTAATTTTGTGCCCGATATGTAACAGTGAGGTGAACTAACCTTGACAACGTATGGAATAGAATTTGTGCCTGGCAATGTAAATGTCAAGCAGGTGGTAAATTTCTGTAAACTTGCAGAGTCCAAAGATATCGACTATGCGTGGATTACCAACCACTACAACAACCGTCACTGCTACCCCACCCTTGCTGCCATCGCTCAGGCGACCACCACCCTGAAGATGGGCCCGGGGATCATGAACTCATTTACTGACACCCCGGCAGCAATGGCCTCATTCTTCTGCACACTGAATGAGATCTCTGACGGACGCGCAGTACTGGGGATCGGCCCTGGTGACCTCTCAACGCTTCCCAAACTGGCCATCGCTCCTGAAAAACCAGTTGCGCGTCTCGAAGAGGCAGTCACGCAGATCCGCCGGCTCTGTGCAGGTGAGGAAGTGAAGAAGTCGGGAATGCAGTTCTTTGACTATGATGGTGCCAAGCTCACGGGCGTCAATCTCCCCGGCAAGAAGGGAGTTCCGATTTACATTGGTGCACAGGGACCCAAGGTTCTCGACCTTGCCGGAAGAGTCGGTGACGGGGCATTGATCAATGCGTCCAATCCCAAAGACTTCGCAATTGCTATCCCGATCATCAAGGCAGCCTGTGACAAAGTCGGGAAAAAGAGCTTTGACGTCGGTGCCTACACCGCCATGTCGATTGACATGAATGAGAAGAAGGCCCGGAACGCCGCCAAGATTGTTGCCGCATTCATTGCAGCCGGATCCCCGCCGGACCTCATCGCACGCCACGGCCTCGATGCTGCGAAAGTGGCAAACATTAAGGGCGCCCTCGCCAAGTTCGACTTCAAGACCGCTGGTGAGAATGTAGATGACAAGACCATTGATGCTTTTACCATTGCCGGAACCCCGGACACGGTAAAACAGAAATGTGAAGACCTTGCCAAGGCTGGTGTTACTCAAATCATCTTCGGATCCCCGCTGGGGCCGGACATGACCAACTCCATCCGCCTGCTTGGCAAATATGTTGTCTGAGACGATCCAGCCGGAACAACACTCCCTTTTTTTCACACAGTATTAATAGAAAGGCTTCGAATGAGAAGGTGAGGCGCTATGTTCACGGTGACAGAGATCAGGACAGGGACCCAGCCCCTGCAGGAACGAGAAGAACTTCTGACTGGTCACCGTTGCAAGATCTCGCCCGGCCGGCTTAACCGTGGTATTGATACCCCCTACCTTCCTCAAGATATCCAGGAAAACTGTCCGTTCTGCAGGGAACGGATCTTTTCAGTCACCCCTGTCTTTCCGGATGGGAACCGTATCTGCCGGGGGGAAAGCATCACCGTCCCCAATCTCTTTCCTTTCAGCGAGTGGCACACTGTCACCGTAATCACAAGCAGACATGTTGTTGATACCTTCCGCCCGGGAGAGATTGCAGACGCACTGTCAGGACAATCAGAGTCGTTGCTGAAGGCGGAAGGGTACAAGAGCATAAACTGGAACTATCTCCCCTCTTCCGGAGCAAGCATAGCCCATCCTCATCTCCAGGGGCTGGCTGACCGGAGAGCTCCTGTAACCGCTGAGCGGTATCTCGTTGCCGGTCTCCGGTATCTTATGAAGCAGGGACGACCCTACTGGGAGGATCTCCGGTCATTTGAATCGGGCTCCTCGCGCTACCTCTTTGGTGACGAATTATTCTGGTATGCGAATCCGGTGCCCCTTGGCGAAAGGGAAGTGCGGTGCCTCCTCCCCATTGCTACCATCGAGGAATTCACTCCCTACATTGAAACGTTTGCTGAAGATATTCTTCGTGTAATTGGTATGTACAGGAGGCTCGGAACGTATGCATTCAATATTTCCCTCTTTTTTGATAAAAAAAAGGGAAAAAATGGATTTTCCTCATTCTGTTCTATTATTTCCCGGATAAATCCGAATGCTATATCGATGAGTGATTCCGCTTTCATGGAACGCCTTCACCTTGAACCGGTGATCCTTACCCTGCCTGAAGACCTCGCGGATTTTTTCCGGAATGAGCACTGTTCCTCACGTGCAAAATAAGAAAGCCGCATCATTTGAGATATTCAATAGAAAAAACGTTCCTGCAAGCAGAAAAAGAAAAAGATAAGGGTTACTCGGGCTTGCTGATCAGCTTGGTCTTGGAGACGATGATGCCGTCTTTCTTGTGAGGCTTCCTGATGATGCCATCGCCAGCCTTCTCAATCTCACGGGCTTCGTCGCAGAGTACCGCTGCAGCCCTCATCATCTCGTGGGCACTTGTGACGATCGGGATGTACTTTTCCCATTCCTTCGTCATGAAGCATCCCTTCACGTTTACCATGGCAACCGCTGACGCAATCTCGTAGGCTGCACGGGCCTTTGCAAGAGCATAGGGATTGGTAAACTCACCATCGACAGCCTTGTCAGAAGAAACGATGAGTTTCGGCATGGCAAGGTCAGCTCCTTTCTTTCCTGCCTTGACCTGGTCGATAACCTGGTCGATGGCATTCTGGAGCTTACGGAATGCACCGGTGAGAGCGAGCACCTTC
>MVZQ01000061.1 GCA_002068435.1 Euryarchaeota archaeon ADurb.BinA087
ACCCAGAACCGCCTTCATCGTTCCATACGTAATGCGCAGGATTACATTTAATAGGTAGCGGAACGGAGAAAACACAGGTCCTCCACAGGAAAATGCGATCAAATCCGCGTGCCGCAGCACTATCATAATTATTTTTATAATCTATTCTTTTTGCAATCAAAGAGTAAATAACTGTTTTTTCTTTATTTAAAGTGATTAAACCATTTCGATATCGGAATTAACGTTTCTTAAGTGTTCGTTTTCTGAATAATAAATTTTAAGTTCGACTAATCCTCAGTTATGATCATGGCCGTACCCTCCAAGATATTTTTCACCAAGGGTGTTGGTGTACATAAGGATCGTCTCGCATCGTTCGAGCTTGCACTGCGGAGGGCGGGGATCGAGAAGTACAACCTTGTCTATGTATCGAGCATCTTCCCCCCTTTCTGCAGACTGGTGACGGTCGATGAAGGGGCACGGTGCCTTGAGCCGGGCAGCATCACCTACTGTGTCATGGCCAAGAACGAGACCAACGAACCGAATCGCCTGATCTCTGCGGCGATTGGGCTCGCCCTCCCGAAGGACTCGCAGGAGTACGGGTACCTTTCAGAGCACCACGCATATGGCGAAACAGCGGAGAGGACCGGGGACTATGCCGAGGACCTGGCTGCCACCATGCTTGCAACCACCCTCGGGATCGAGTTTGATATCAACCAGGCCTGGCAGGAACGGGAACAGATCTACAAGGCAAGCGGCAAGATCATCAAGACCACCAATATCTGCCAGTCTGCCCAGGGCGACAAATCCGGGCTCTGGACCACCGTCCTTGCAGCAGCCGTGTTCATCACGGACTGACACGCCCTCTCTTTCATTTGCGGATTGGCGGTACTCTGCCCCGTCAGACTGCATCATCTCCATTAACATTATCCGGAATAATCAATATATGGGCTCGAGAAGCACCCTCCCCTTATGACGGGAACGAGGACCGGTATTATCTGCATACTCGTCATTGTGGCCATGATATGCCTTTCCGGATGCATCTCTCCCCCGGATAAGAATGCCGGTTCAGGAGCACAAGGGGGCAACGCCGCTTCAACAGGGGGTATCAGCGGAGCAAAGGCAACCCCGACTGCTGCAGAGACTGACGGAGGGAGCACAACGACCACCACACCGACCCCGGCTCCCGGTGAAGCCGGGTATCTTGTCCCTGCCACACCATACCCGATAGAGACCACCCCCGGAACAACGATGTCAGGAACCCGTTTCCCTGATATTACCCCTTCCCCTGTTGAGTACATGGGAATTTACTATGGCACACTCGCCCTGAAGAACAACAAGACTGCCTTCACGTACGACCTCCATAAGCCTCCCCTCGTGATCGAGATCTGTTTCTCACCTAATATGACCACCCGGACGATCTGGTATGACAGTAAATACACCAACAGGGGGGAGAAGACTGAGACCGTCACCACCATCAGCCCCGCTGCATGGTTTGAGGTGATCGTCCGCGAACCCGCCTCAGGGCAGATTGTCGCAAAGGAAGGGTTTGGACGGGGATACAGTACCGACACCGGAAAAGATCTCATGATCCGATCCCAGGGAAAGTACCTGATCGAATTTTCCGGGAATGAGCTCTCCGCCCAGGTCCAGATCAGGGTGCCAAAAGAAGGCAATCCGGCGGGATCGCCCCTGAAAAAGATGGCCTGCACCTTCTGAACGCTGACTCTTCCCCCTTCTTTTCACGACAGAATCCCCTATAGCCTTCTCTTCAGGATATGATACCGAACGGGCACGGGACCGGTCAATCGGAATCTTGGCGACCGAGATACTCCAGATCCTCCAGCTTGTTGATGTTAGTGAACGTGGACAGGTCTGGATCGATGGCCTGGATCCGGCCCACCGGGACAAAGGTGACATTGAGGTGCTTCACCAGGGAACGGAGCGAGAGGGAGGGGGGGTCTTCAAGATACTGTTGAAGGGGATCCTTCCGGTACACAGCGTGGAGCGGTTCGAGCATCTCCGTGTCCCAGGACGGGATCGCGGCATCGTAGTCCCCCAGTGCATCAAAGAGGGCTGAGACGACCATGGTATCGATGCAGGGCATATCGCATGCGCAGACAAAGATGGGATCGCCCTGGCAGGCCGCAACCCCGGCATGGAGCCCTCCGATCGGCCCCATGCCTTTCCGGATGTCGTGGACACACCGGGCTTCATAGATATGGGCGAACCGTTCACAGTGCTCATCGTCCTTTGCCACAAGGATGATCTCATCTACTGCAGGCCGGAGGGCTTCGATCAGCCGCTCGATGAAGGTCTTTCCGAGATACCTGAAGAAATATTTCTCCATGCCGTTCACCCGCCTGGCTTCCCCCCCGACAAGGACGATTGCTGACCTCATACGACGCCTCCGATCCCTCCCTGCAGTCTCACGGCACGGCCATCCCGTGCGGTCCGGAGAACTTCTCCTCTCCGGATCCCTTCCCTGCCGTCCTGTTGCTGGCACCAGACCTCATGGTGCCTGATCCAGGCCCTTTCATCATCATCAGTCTTCAGTCCTTCTCCTACTTTGCCGTTTGCCCCTCTGTTCCATCGCCAGAAGATCCGCTTTTATCGCGGGGTCAGGGGTAAATCCCCCGATTCCGTCCCGTGCTACCACCCGGTGGCAGGGGATAATCAGCGGGAGCATATTCCGCGAGAGGGCCTGCCCGACCACCCTCGCGGTCGTCCCCGACCGTTCAGCAACCTCTCCATAGGTCACGGTCTCTCCGTATGGGATCCGCTGCACTTCCTCGTAGATCCGGGCATAGTGTTCCCCGGCCGGGGGAGACCCGCAGGTGAGCGTGGATAGGTCAACGATCCTGCCGGAGAGGTACTGGGTGAGGGCGACAGGGACCGGTCCGCTTATGGGGATGCGGCTAAACCGGACCTGGTACACGGTGGTTCCTGACCAGCGGACATGGACATACCAGAGGCCGAATCGGGCTCCGCCCTCGATCACTTCCACCGCTTCATCGCCTCCCCGAATGATTCTGCGGTGCATTCCACCATCTCCTCGCGGATCCAGGCCGGGAGGCCGGCCTTCACCCGCGGCTCAAGGAACCGCTTCTCACCAAGGACGAGCATACCCCGGTCTTCGGGAGTCCGGAGCACCCGCCCTATCGCCTGCTCGGCACGGTTCAGGGCAGGAAGGGTATACGAGATGAACTCGCCGTCGGGCCCGAACTTGTGGCGGAAATAATCGATCGTCATCTTTCGTACCTGGTTGTAAGGGGCGAGGGGCAGGCCGATCACCATGGCACCAGAGAGGAGCTCACCCCGGTAATCGAGCCCCTCACTCCATTTTCCACCGGCAACCGCAAAGAGGATACCGGACTTCCCCCTTGAGGGGAGCGAGAGGAAGGTCGTGAGAGCCTCTCCGGCATCCCTCGCATCCTTCGGCTCAATGATCAGGTTCCGGGAGGCAAGGGGAGCGGCAAGCAGCCGGGCATAGGTGTCGAGGATCTGGTAGGAGGGGAAGTAGACCGCAATATTCCCCTTCAGCCGCGCAAAATGCTGGATGTATTGGGCGATCCGGGCCGAGTTCTCCCGGTTCTCGCGCATCGAGAACGCCGTCGTAATATCCCCCGCACAGAGGACCATCCGGTTCTTCTTCGGGAACGTGTTGGGAAGCGAGCAGCCGGTCACCGGCAGGTCGCCGAAAAAGTACCGCTGGTAGGACTCGAGCGGCGCCAGCGTTCCCGATATGAGGACGGTGCAGTGGTGGGACAGGGCGAGGTCTCGGAGCCGGTCTGAGGGATCGATGCTCCTCACCTCGAGGAAGATATCCTGCTCCTCTTTCCGGTATACCGTCAGGTATCCCGGATCGGTCGATGAGCAGGAGATCCTGACGAGGAATGCGGTGAGCATCTCCGTGGCACTCATGGAGTACTCACCGGCCATCATGTTCTTCTCCCTGATGTATTCGCTGATCTTCATCAGGTCTTCAACCACCTCGGCCATGTCCCTGTAGAGTGAGCCCCGGACCACCATCCGGTTAAAGATGGCGGGATCAAACCAGTCCTCCGTCTCGTGCGAGTTCTTCAGCCCCTGCATGAAGAGAGCGATATTCGAAATGATCTGCCCGATAGCCGCTGCACTCTTTATATGGCGGCGGATCGCGGCAATCTCCCGGTCGGCCTGGGCAAGGACCTGCTCACCGACCACGACGTTCATGATCCCGGTCATCACCTCGCCGCAGTTGTGGGCTTCATCGATCAGGAGCATCGCATCAGCCGGTTCGATCCCAAGCGATCCATAGAGCTGATTCCGGATATCCTCATCGAAAATGTGGTGATAATTCACGACGATGATATCAGAGCGCTGGGCGGCGAGGAGGAGCATTTCATAGGGACAGATCCCGGCACCGATATCCCGGAGCTCGCCCGGGCGGGCAAGCTCCCGCGAGACCCGCTCTGCCTTGGTTTTCAGCGGCGTGGAGGGGACCATCCGGAGACCGCTCCCCTCCCCGGTCAAAAATACCCTGCTCCGGATATAATAGGGGCAGATGACCGGGTGTTCCTCATCGAGCTTCCGTATCTGCTGGGTGATGACCGGATCTTTTGACGGGACAAGCGATCCCTTCTCTGCCCTCTCCCGCATCAGGCTGGTCGATACGGCCTTGACCCCCTCGCATCTCCGGTAGATGTCACCCTGCCCTGGAAGCATACAGAGGCTCCGTTTACCGATCAGGTAGGAGTAGGAGATCGGCCGCTTCTTCTTCCGGATCAGTTCGAGTTCCCTGATAAACGTATTCAGCTGGCTGATCGTCCGGACCGCGACAAAGATCTTCCTCCCCGAGCGCTCCGCGAGCAGTGCTGCGACCACGCTCGATTTTCCGCTCCCCGTGGGGGCATCAATCATGGCAATCCCGCCCTGCCGTGCACACGCTGCCACGCACTCCAGCATCTCCTTCTGATGCGGGCGGTACGATTCGTACGGGAAATAGGCGTCCGGGTTCTCCATCACCTACTCTTTGTCCCGGACTGTTTTTTATTCTTCCAAAGGAGACTCTTTCAGCATATGGCGATCCATCCCATCGATTACCGGTACGGAACTCCCGAGATGCGTGCGGTCTGGACCGAGGAGAACCGGTTTGCCTGCATCATCCGGGCGGAGGCCGCTCTCGCCAGGGCAGGGGCAGACTTCGGGCTGATCCCGGAGGCTGCTGCCGATCGTATCGGAGAGAACGCGAAACGGGCATCTCTCTCTCGTGCCAAGGAGATCGAGGCCGAGATCAACCATGACATGATGGCAATCGTGAAAACCATCGCCGAGGTATGCGGGGAATCCGGGGGATGGGTGCATTACGGCGCGACCTCAAACGACATCCTCGACACCGCAACCGGGCTCCAGCTGAAGGAATCGCTCGGGCTCCTCGATGCAAAACTCCGGGACCTCCTCGCCGTCCTGCTGAAACGGAGCCATGACACGCGGCACCTCGTCTGTGCTGCCCGCACGCATGGCCAGATCGGGGTGCCGACGACCTATGGCCTCCGGTTCGCTATCTGGGCGGCTGAGACAGCGCGGCACCTGGACCGGTTGTCTGAGCTTACCCCCCGGGTCGCGGTCGGGCAGCTCACCGGTGCGGTGGGAACCCAGGCGGCTCTCGGTGAGAATGGGATGGAGATCCAGGACCGGATGATGGAACTCCTCGGGCTCGTCCCGGTGGCGGTATCAAACCAGGTGATCGCACGCGACCGGTACGCAGAGTACTTCATGTTCCTTGCCAACGTGGCAACGACCCTTGATAAGATCGGTATAGCGCTCCGGACCCTGCAGCGGAGCGAGATCGCCGAGGTTGAGGAGGCTTTCGGGAAGAAGCAGGTCGGATCGAGCACGATGCCCCATAAGAGGAATCCCATCAGGAGTGAGCAGGTCTGCGGGCTGGCGCGGGTGATCCGGTCGGCAGTCGAGCCAGCCCTCCAGAACAACACCCTCTGGGACGAGCGCGACCTCACGAACTCCTCCTGCGAGAGGGTGATCTTTCCCGAGGCGACCATCCTTGCCGACCACTGCATCAGGCTCCTTACCGGGGTGCTGGAAGGGCTGGTCATCCGGGAGGAGAACATCCGGAAGAACCTCGACCTCCTCCACGGGGTGAACATGGCCGAGTCCGTGATGATCGCACTTGCTGGGAGAGGGATGGACCGGCAGCAGGCCCATGAGGTGGTCCGTGTCGCGAGCATGAAAGCCCTCGCCAAGGGGAATCCGGTTGACGAGATACTGGCGGAGGATCCTGCTACCGCCCGGTGGCTCTCCCGCCAGGAGATCCAAGATCTGCTCGATCCTGACCGTTATACCGGCACGGCAGTACGGCAGGTGGAACGCCTCTACGCAGATCTGAAAAAGAACTATCTGAAAGGATAAGGGCACCAATCCCGGAGGGGCTGTTCACTCCTGGCTGCTCTCCCGAAGGGAGTATAACGGGTGGAACGCCTCTATACGGATCTGAAAAGGAACTATCTGAAAGGATAAGGGCACCGATCCGGGAGGGGCTGTTCACTCCTGACTGGTATGTGCGGAGTCAGTACAACGGCTGGAAGGCCATTTCTGCGAATCTGACCGGGAACTATCTGATGGGTGGGTGGACCATGCACCGAAAGATTCTGTTTATGAATGATGGTACAGGGAGTCATCCCCGAAAAGAACAGAAACGCCATCGTCACCCCGGCCCTACCAGGCGACCGAGGTGATCCAGGCATTCAAGGTGGCGCGAGTTCTGCACTCGCACGGAGGGTTGTTCTGCACCGATCAACCCACCAGGTGAAGATCCCTGGAACCAGGAATCCTGTGGTGCACCAGAAGGTTGCATGGTGTCCTTGCAGAACAGAGCAGAGTTGTCTGACAATTATCAAAGAGATTTCGATCGGTGTTGCTGGTTTCCTGGCAGGTAGGGAGGAATACCTTCTGCCACCACCTGGGAGTCCTGAAACGCCTCGCCGGAAATGAATGCCGGGAAGACCGCATGGCAGAGATGGTAGTGGCATTCCCACATTCCGGTATCTCCGATCGGGGACGTCAGCAGCGAGCCACAGCTAGGGCACCGGAGGAGAGGCGGATCGCCGCTCATGGTCAATCAATCCCCTCACCCCCTCTATAGGCTGTGCCCCGGGCAGGGTGAAAGTGAGGGTGCAGCGTAATGCCGGGACAAGTCCGCGCTCCTCCTCTGCCAGAAAGGGATTCAGGCCGGAATGGTGGTTTCTGGTCGTCGTAATTTCAGGTCTATCCCTTGAGCAGCTCCGATACCCCGAATAAGAATACGATCAGTAATCGGCACCAAGAAGGAAGTGAGAATCAGAAAATCCGGGTGAATCGTCAAACGGAGGCTCTGCTCCTCTCCATCATCAGGAAGAAAAATGCCTTCATCACCCCGGCGAAAGGGGAGGCCGAGGTGACCAGGCTTTTTCAAGGTAGCGCGAGTTGCAGAACTCGCGGAGGGTTTTGTCCTGCACCATAAAACCCTTCTGGAAGGTTCCCAATGAGAGGATCCCGCTGTGCTCCAGGTGGGGCGAATGTTCTATGCAGAACAGAACTTCATTGTGCGATTCCCATAAAAGAGGTTTCGGTTTGTTCCTCAGATGTTCGGTGACGTAAGAGGCATCTCAGGTTTTGGCGGGATCACTCGGCCGGAGTGCAGGGCTGCTGACTGAGCAGGGATGTTCTTCATTTTCTCCGGAAGGAAACACCTATTAGGACGACAGAATCCCAAAAATTGCTTCAACGTCCATGTTTTACCACTTCCCTGAAATAACACATATTCTTGAATCATGCTATCCTTGGAACACCGGGTATTACCTGCCGGGTCCTGGTGCTCCCTGTTTCACAGGGTGTCAAAACACAGGTCACATCCGTTTCATGGGAGGATGAATTGCTCCCTCCTCTTCTTCCGGTATTCGTTCATCTCTCACGCAGCGGACGGGAATTTCACTCGGGAGGATATGTTGCAACGAAGGGATGAAGGGAGAAGAAAAAAAGAAACGTTTTCAGATTGATCCTACTTTTTCCGTTCAGAACCGGCAATCACAGGATTCTCTTTCAAAGGGGTGCCGTTCATCCGGTTCCACCACTTATTGTAATCCTCCTGCCAATATTTCTGGGGATTTCTTGGTTCGTTTGCCCGCATACTATTACCCTCGTACTATCGTTCTCTGACATGATAGCCTAGCTGATGGTATCCATTTTTCCGGAGAACGATTGAGGGGATCCGGATCCTGGTAAATGAGTGTCTGTTCGCTGGCGGATGGTGCCGGTTGATTTGATACAGACGGTATTCTGACTGTGACGCCTCAAAAAGGATGAACAACACGTTAATCTGTAAAAAAAGTGTGGTGACGGATTACTCCGCCTCTTCTTTCCTCTTAAATGTCTCAACGAGGGTAATTTCGTTGATCTCGGGGATATACTCAAGCGATTCCCCGATAACGCGGCTTCTCCAGAGCACCCACCGGCGATCATAGTTGATCCCCGGCGGGAGGGTGATCGTGAGTATCCCGTCAGCAAACGCGGTCTCCATGTCCCTGCCGGCATAGAGGCGAATGAGCCCGTTAACCTTCTCCTCGACTGAGGTCACCTGGCTTTCGATCCTGTACCAGTAATGGAGCTCCTTGCCGGCAAAGGGGTGGTTGAAGTCAAGTAGGACCCTGTTGCCGATGACATCGACAACGGTACCCTCTCCCTTCTCCTCAACACTCAGTTGCATGCCGAGCCTCGGCTTATCCTTGAAGGCATTCTTGTTGAACGCCTCCACTTTCTTGGGATCATGAGGGCCGAACGCTTTGTCCGGACCGACATCGACCTCTCCTTCAAATCCCACCTCTTTTCCAACGAGGGCTTCGTCAAGGCCGAGGATAACATGGTGACTCCCGACACGGACCGTAACCGGGCCGTACAGTCCCTCCGGGTTGTAGATCCCTGCCTCCTTTGCTACCTCTTCATCGGTGGTATCAAAAACGCTCCCCGCGATACTGCCGGTATAACTCAAGGTAATAAAGTCTCCTTCCTGTAGTGCCATGAACTGAACCTCTTCCTCATACAAGGGCGGGATATCACATTATTGTATCCACCCTGGATCAGGAATGGGTGGTATGCCAGGATGCCCAAACAGTATTTGCAGCCTCTGGGAGTGCAGGAATCCCTGGTAGTGTATCACGTCCGGAGGAATCGGACGAAGAAGAGACGTTGATTCGGAAGATATCCAACAGGGCCTCTGCCGAAAAAAACTGCATGATTCCTTCGAAGGACACATGCATACGAGATGAAAATGCCGGAGGCATTTTCATATAAAAGAGGGATATCCTTACCGGGACCGGTAGAGGATCCCTTCAAGGCGACCCGATTTTGGGATCGACACCGCAGTAGTGAACAGATTCATAAACTCCGCCGTGGTCTCCGGGAGGGTCCGGGAGACCATGGCAGGCTTTTCATAGGACACAATCTCAGCGTACCCTGGCCGATCTTCGGTGGGACGGGGATCATCCGGGCAGTAAATCCCATGGATGGGACAAACATAATCTGCAGGGATGGGAGTCCCGTTTGCGAAGGTATAGAGTGTGGATCCGGGTGCATTATTCGATGATATGCTAAGGGAGGAGTACCCGGTTTTCATGGAGGATTGCGTAGTTCCACAGGTCGGGCAGCTATCTGGGGAGTTCAGGTCATATTCGATACCTGTATCGAATATCAAAGAACAGGTTGGGCACCCTGCATAGGGATTGGGGTCAAGAAGCCCGTCATCATCATAGGCGAAGACACAGCTTGGGCACCCTGTAAGGGGATTGGGATCAAGAAGCCCGTCATCATCGTATGCAAAGACGCAGACAGGACATCCGGCGTAAGGATTGGGATCGAGGAGGCCCTCAGTATCGTAGGCGAAGACACAGCTTGGGCACCCTGCATAGGGATTTGCATCGATGAGCCAGCTGAACCAGTCATCCTCGTAGGTATCCCCGGAAGCCGATACCGAACCCGCAAGAGAGAGCGCTATCAGGAAGAGGCAGATCAAGACCGGTTTCATAACAATCAGTTATATTCCGCAGATACATAACCATTGGTATCGCCAGGACCACCCATTATATTGCACCAACCAACAGGCTAACATAGCGATGAAGAGACACACCTGTGGAAACGGCATGCTTGAAGTCGAGATAAAAGCCCGGGTCCCTGACCTTGCACCCATCCGGGAGCGGCTCCTTAATTGCCATGAGGGCGTTCCTGAACAGGTTCATGAGCGGGACATCTATTACAACTCCCCCCACCGGGATTTTCGCCAGACCGATGAAGCGCTCCGGCTGCGGTACGCGGGGGGCTCCTGCATCCTCACCTACAAAGGGAAGAAAAGAAAGGAGTTCCGGTTCAAGGCCAGGGAGGAACTGAACTGTGTCGTGGAGTCAGGGGAGATGATGGAGCTGATCCTCTCCCGTCTTGGATTTTTCCCCGCAGCGGAGGTAGAGAAATGGAGGGAATATTATTCCTACCGCGGAGCTACCGTATCCCTCGATGAGGTGAAAGGCCTTGGATCGTTTGTCGAGATTGAAGCGCCGGGGAGTCCGGGATACGACCATCCGGAAGAGTTCATCCGTGAGATCGCGGAGGAGCTTGGAGTGGAGGGAGAGCCGATCCTTTCTTCGTATCTGGAGCTGCTCCAGTCTACCCTGTGATCAATTCGATCTTGGGATAGAGGGAGAGCCAATCCTCTCCTCATAGTTGGAGCTGCTCCAGTCTATACCGTGATCAGTTCGATCTCGATCTCCTTCGGTTCGTTGCCGAAGTGGATTATGGCCCCATCGCCCAGCGCCGCCATGCCCGGGTTGACGACTTTTACTCCCTCTTCGATGGCGATGCCCCGCTCCTCGTGGATATGGGCACAACAGACCAGGTCGAAGCTGGTGAGGTGACGGCGCACACTCTGGCTCCCGACATGGCTCCCGTTTGCGCGGTCGAGG
>MVZQ01000062.1 GCA_002068435.1 Euryarchaeota archaeon ADurb.BinA087
GGGGTTGGTGCTGATCACGGATGCCGGAATTGCGGCAAACGCTGCTGCATCCGCAATGGGAGCCGTCAGGTTCCGGACTGCGGTCTTGGTGATGCTCTTCTGGACAAAGTCTGCCATTTGCTGTTACTCCTTGCCTCTGTAGGAGGCTAGAGGAGTATATTACCCATAGTAATATATGCGTGACTGAATAATGAGTGGAGGAAATACAAATTACTTTAAATTTTAAGTAAATATCAAAGTAATTAAATAGCCAGAGGGGGATCATCTGATCAGAAATGAGAGGCGTGGCAGGAGAGACCCCCGTGCACCAAGATGTGCTCTCCATTCTGAACGAGTCACATGCGCTCAATGCAAAGATCTTCTCCCTTGTCCGGTTGAAACTGCTTGCGAGCCTTGCTGCCCTCGGTCCGGATGGAGCAACTTATCGTGAACTCAAAGCAGCACTCGACATCCCCGACGGTGTGCTGTATGCAAATCTCAATGTTCTCAAAGGGATGGGATACCTCATATCCGAAAAGATCACCTTTGAAGGAAAAGAACTAGAACTTTTCACCATTACGGGCGAAGGACAGGATGAATGGGCAAGGACCAGGAAATGGCTCTGCAAATTCCTCTATTGCGGTGACTGAGTATGGCGAAACGAAAAAAGGTTATTGCGTTCTTTAAGGAACTGGGCTTTCAACTCGATATCAACCGGTTTGACGACCGGCTTGTTGCACAAAAGCTTGTGTGCCTGCTCGAACTGAAGGGTATCGATCTCGGATACCCCTGCAGCATGTACGTGCGGGGGCCGTATTCCCCGGACCTGACGAGAGACCTGTATGAGTTCCGTAATGAATTTGAGCAGTTCACCACGGAATCACACCTGAGTGCACATGAAAAGGAGACTGCAAGGAATCTTGACAGAATCTTCGGATTAAAACCGATTCTGCTGGAAGTTGGAGCCACATATGGGTATTTTTCGATGAAGGATGGGTGCAATCCTCTCGAAGCACTCACCCGTGTGAAACGATTAAAGCCCTTTTATTCGGAGGCGCAGGTCGCGGTCGGGATATCCAAAGCAAAAGAGTTCCTCTTCGAACCCACGGCCAGGGACCTTGAGGAATTAAAGAAAGAGACAAGCATCTGGCAGAGAGCCTCTCTTCGGTCAATGGAGCACTGATTGATGAAACGGGGAGAGATCTGGCTCGTAGATCTAAGTGATGCAAAAGGGCATGAGCAGAGAGGAGAGCGCCCTGCACTTATCATGGGAAGCGCAAATGGTTTGGTGGTCGTAGTGCCGTTTACCACGACTCTTAGCACAGTCAGATTCTCTCATACCTTTTCTGTGAGTCCAACACCCCAGAACGGACTTGACCATGAGAGCATAGCCCTGGTATTCCAGATTGTTGCACTTGACCGTGAACGGTTCATCCATAAAATGGGGAGCATTGCAGAGCAGCAATGGGAGGCAATCACCGCATTGGCGAAGGATTTGCTGAATCTGGATGAATGAGAGAAAATGTCCCTTTAGGAAAATTATTCAGAAAAGAGTGTTTGAAAGGAAGTGATACACGTTGGTAAATGCTTCGATTCAGACGACATTGTTGCCTTTACGTTTCGGTGAGGGATTTTTTGACGATTATGCTGGTAAATTAATTACAGATCCTCATGTTGCAGTCATTGAGCTAGTTGCAAACTCATGGGATGCAGGGGCGCAACACGTTACCCTTACCTGGCCATCTGAAATAAAAGGTAAATTTGAAATTAGTGACGATGGTTCTGGGATGACCCGGAGCGAATTCGAATCCATCTGGAACGAATTCAATTATAATCGGCGGAAAAGACAAGGAAATATTACCAGGATTACCGATAGTGGAAATAAAGAACGGAAGGTTTACGGAAGGAATGGAAAGGGTAGACATAGCCTATTTTGTTTTGCTGATTCCTATCGGGTTGAAACATGGAAAAATGGGATGGAATCTGCATATGAAGTGTCCCGACTTAAAGAGAGTCAGTTCCCATATCAAATTCAATTTCTTGATGAAAAGTCCCGTGATGGCCATGGTACTACAATATCGTGTATTATAGAGAAGAACTACATAGAACACCAGAATTTACGCGATCTTATTGGTTCAAAGTTTATAACAGATCCCTCATTCGAAATTATATTGAACGGGCAAAAAATCGACCCGATGGAAATATTAGACCAATCTACCAGGCATGAATATACTATTGATGGAGAAGGAGCCGTTGAGATCTATATTATTGATAGTTCACGGGCAGGAAGGATTAGCCGACTCCATGGTGTAGCTTGGTGGGTTAATAATCGTCTTGTGGGTGAACATACTTGGAGGGATTTTGAGAATACATATCTCGATGGACGCACTAGTGCGGCAAAAAGGTATTCCATTGTCGTAAAAGCGGATATTCTCGAAGATGAAGTGACCGCTGATTGGACTTGGTTTAAAGATAATGCCAGAGTCAAAAAAATCCGCGAAAGTGTGAATTCTTTCATCCTGGAATCAATTCAATCATTGATGCAGGATGTTCGAAGTGAAACGAAAAAGACAATATTGAATCAATATCGAGGGACAATTCGACAGTTAAGCGACTTTTCAAAAGAACAAATTGGACAGTTTATTGATGAAATTCAAAAAAAGTGTCCAACAATCAATCAAAGGCATCTATCAAATACTGTTGAAATACTCGCTAACATGGAAATGAGCAGAACAGGATATAAATTACTCCAGCAATTAGTCCAAGTATCTCCCAGCGACATAGATACTTTATCTAAAATACTCGATGACTGGAGTGTAACCCAGGCAAAGGAAGTTCTTAGTGAGTTGCATTGGAGATTGGAGATTATTAAACGAATGGAAACAATAATCGATGACGATAAAACCGATGAATTACATGACCTTCAACCTTTATTCGAAAAGGGTTTATGGATATTTAGTCCTGAATATGAAGGAGTTCAATTCTTCCCTAATCGCAGCTTGTTGACAATAGTCCAAAATCTATTCAATACGAGCGAAGTCGAAAATCCGAAAAATCGGCCGGATTTTGTTATTTTACCTGATTCTTCAATAGGGATGTATGGTAGTGATCGTTATGACGAAAATGGCAATATTGTTGGAATTAGTAAAATTCTCATCCTTGAATTGAAGAGGGGTGGTTCAACGATCACCAAGAAAGAATTACGTCAGGCAGAGGATTATGCCTTGGCAATCCAGAAATCCGGAAAGCTGGATAATAATACAAAAATTATCTGTTATGTATTAGGTTCATATGTTGATTGTGAAAAATCAACATCGGGAGCAAATGTGGAGATAATCCCTTATCCTTATAGCACAATTTTAAGACAGGCAAATTCACGAACGTTCAATTTAATGGAGAGAATTAAAAAGTGCAAGAAAATTGATACCCTGTCTGATCAGGAAATTAAAGAGGTGTTGGTCCAGACAGAAGCATCAAATTAGCTTTTTCTTCCCTCCTTTTTGATAATCCTCGGGTTATCGTAGAAATCTTAAATCCCCATCCCCCTCCTCTCCCTCACCTCCCTTCCATAACAGTGCTCGCATAAGTGCACTCCCACATCAGAGGGATCGGCCCACACCGCCTTCTCCAGCCCGCAGATCGAGCACTTCCCGACATTGGCAGTCAGCCTGGTGCACCGCGACACATCGACAGTCCCGGGGAGCGGCTGCTTCGCAGACTGCTCCGCCTTCACTGCTGCAGCATGGCACGACTGGCAGATCCGGCGGGCGTCCTGCTGGCCCCGGGGCCTGGCCCTCCTCTCTGCCGTCAGTTTCTCGACAAACCATGACCCCTTCTTCCCGCAGACATAACAGGGCGTTCCCGGCTCCGGGATTTCGAGCGGCTTGTAATCCGCAACCCGGATGGTCCTGAACAGATCACCGTTTCCTGCAGGGGATGGTGTTGCCTGCACGGTTGCAGCAGGTTGCGTACACCTGCCGGAAGGAAATAAGCCGTGTTGCGTCTTCTGATTACCAGATTGCGCTATAATTGCCTCATTTTGAGTTGCAGTTGCAGCAGATCCCGGATCATGCACAGAATAATCAGGGTCCGGTCCAGGTTCTTGGCCACTTGTAGATTCCAGGGATTGCTGCAAATCATCATTCTTCAGTATAGAATTCTCCTTCCTGTGGGCATCGTTTGAAAAACTGGAAGATGAGAAACCATCTCTGTCATTTTCAGCATCTGCTGGAAAACTGCAGGAATCCTGCTGCAACGGCTGCAAAGAATCCAGGCCGTCGCCCCCTGTCTTCGGGTCGCGGTCAAGCCAGCATGCCCCGCCGCTAGCCCAGTACCGGTATAACTCCGGGTCCCAGGCATACGCCTCGGTCCGCCGGCGCACACTAATCCCGTCCTCCTCGTTCATCGTCACCGTCCGGTCCGTGTAGGAGAGGGCCGGGCATTTTTCGAGCAGCCCTGTGTAGTTCTTGCCCCGGCTGTCGTAGCCCTTGATGGTCCGGTAAATGCTCGAGTAAGAACTCCCGGTGAGCCGCTGCAAGTCCTGAATGGTGAACTCGGACCGCCCGGCCTGCTGGATCACCGCGAGCAGGTCCGCCTCCTTCTTGGTCAGCTTCGACTCCTGGCCGCCGGCAGTCCCGTTCAGCAGGGTGAAGATCTCGTTTGCGGCCGAAAAGTCCGCCTCGGTCGCGTAGACGCAGAGCGTCCCGTCTTCGGCCGTCTTCTGCGCCCGCTGCATGAAGAAGAGCGCGGTGTGGCTCTTGATCAGGTCGTAGAACATGTCAGGGTTGCGCCGATTCCGGATCGCGTGGAAGCGTATCCGGGCCGAGAAGGGGATGATCACCCAGAGCATCTGCTCGTGCAGGACCTCCCAGATCGCCCGGCAGGTCCGGAGTTCCGGCGTCTCGTCCGTGATCGTGTCCGGGTCCTGCTGCTCCTTCCGCTGCTTTGCCGCGAGCACCCGGGCGTCCTGCTCCGGGGACTCATCGATCCAGCAAGTGAGCATCCGGTTCATCACCTGATCGTCGCCGGTCCCCTCCTTCTTTGCGATCCACCACACGCACCGCTCGGGGATCCGGCAGACCCGGCAGGAGAGGTCCTTCGTTACCGTCGTGTGGGTGATCGGCTCGTTGAAGTTCGAGGTCGCGGACTTGAGGATCTCCTGGATGCTGTCGGAAAGCTCGGTGTCGTCGCTCATCAGGACCGATCGGGGTGCGAGGTCTTTCATGTAGTAGAGGGCCTTGTTGCTGACCGTGCCCTTCACCTTCAGCCGGTTCGGGACCTGCCGGAGCATCTTCCGGAAGGCATGGGTCTTCCCTTTCCCGCTGTCGCCCGTCACCGAGACGTGGAGCCCGTCCGAGTTCTTCACCGCCTGGGAGGCCATCGAGAGGATCATGCAGCGGGCGAGGATCTCGTCACCGACATGCTCCTGGGCGAACGCGGCGAGCATCAGGGCGAGCGGGTTCCCGTGCAGGAGCACCTCACGCGCTTCGGCCCGGTGTTCCGCAGGAAGAGAAGAGGATGCAGGCGGCACCACGCGGCCTTCCTGCTCCTCCCTGGCCGCCGCCCGTTCACGCCGCCAGGAGCGCTCGTGCTGCTCCCGCTGCTCCGCACGTCCCGCCTCGTACTTCGCCCGGAGCTCCTGCCACCGCTGCCGGCCTCCGCCGCAACTCGCGTGGTGGCACCCGGCATGAATTGCCCCGTTCGGGAACTGGATCGCAAACGCCCCGTCCTGGTGATCTCCTGAGAACGGGCATGCGTCCAGGACAAAGAGCATCCCACCCTGGTAGGGCTTCTCATGGGCAGTGTGAAGGCCATGACAGGTGAGCCATTCCCGGAGATCGATAGCTTTTTTATACCCCTTTATTTCCGGTGGAGCGCACGGAAATAATCCGGCCAATGTGCGTAATGACGATGTATCAACCTCATTCAACTGGTGGTCACCTGATAACACGAGCGATTTCCGGTGCGGACGGTCCCGTGTATTGTCCCCCTTTCGTGAGGTGGTTCCGTAGATCTTCCAGATACGGGCCGCGTTGAAGTTCGCAGTATCCACAATGACCGCGCTGTTCGAAAACATCATGTCAAGCGTGTCCAGGCACTTCTTCACCAGGTCCCGGCTCTCTTCATCGTTCGGGAGATCGATCCCGTAGAGGAGGTGGGCCCCGTTCCCCGAGTCGGCCATGACCGGGGAGGGCCATCCCTGCTCCTCGCACAGGAACGCCGCGATCTCCGCGGCCCGGGCGAGTGCGGCCTGGTGCTCCTCATCGGTCGAGGAGACTCCGCTCGGCCGGACCGGGTCGATGTCGATGGGAAACCACCGTCTCCGCAGGATATCGGCATCGCTGGTCGTGGCGTCCTTCTTCCCAAGCCGCATCTTGATCCGGTTCGCCCGCCGGGAGAGAAGTGCCGGGTTCACCTCGTTCAGCGTGACGTAGATCCCCTGCACGCCCTGGTCGGTATCCAGGGCCGCCACCTGCCGGGCCAGCTCCTCGCGGTCGTCGAAGTAGCCGCTGTGAATCCACTGGTCAGTGAGGGCCCGGACCTCGACGACCTGCCCCGGAGCGATCAGGAGTGCGATGGCCTGGTGAAGTGAGTCATCCATGGGTCACCACCGATCTCCAGGCTCCGGGCATCCCTATGAGGGATCCGCTTCACCATCATTGCCCCTCCTGCATCGCCGGCACCGGTTCGCCGGAGACCACGACCGGGGCCTGGCGGACCTCCGAGGTCGTCACCACCACGGTGTAGTAATGCCAGTTGCTCCGGGTCACTGTGATTTGGAAGACCGACTCGCGTTTCTCGTTGATCTGGTCGGCCACCACCCGCGGGATGAGGTAGAGCGGGATCTCCCGGACCGTCGAGATGGGCTGGACCGGCGTGGCAGGGCTCCCCTTCTTACCCGCCATGGGCCACCTCGGTCACCCCGTCGTGCCCGATGCGATAGTACTGCCAGCGCCCGGTCGAGAAGACAAAGACCCAGATCTCGAAGTGGTAGTCCTCGGGGCGGGGAAAGTTCCGGAGGTGCCGGATGATGCCCCCGTAGCACTTCGTAACCTCTTCGATGCCGGAGAAGGAGTCATGTACCCTCATCAGGGTGATGAAGAGCCCGTGGTCGTCCCGGGTGGCAAAGAGGTGTCCCGGGGCCTCCTGGTCCTTGAACTGGAGGACGACGTATCCCCGGGCCTCCAGCATGGCCGCAGCCTCTCGTACGAGCGTGCGGATCCGCTTAAAATGAGGGGAGGCCATCATATGCCTCCGGAGATTCCCTGGTATTGAGTCAGGGATTTATGTTCAGAGAGCAGATGCTGATTGGCAGTCTCACCGGTAGTTAGGGGTAACGAGCTGGGTGAGCTGCCACTCAGTATTTTCTGCATGCAGATCCCTTTCCGGCGACTATCTTCCAGTGTCCATCTTCGACCATTATCTGTCCAATCCCGTGGAATCCCGTCCTCTTTTCGTATGCGTCGACGGCTTCCTGGGTGACGACGAGGGGTTTTTTTGTGGTGTGATTCATGAGTGTCACCTGTGGTGAGGTGAGTGTTCAACGGCGGTGCAGAGACAATCGGACCGGAGCATCCGGTTCCAGGATACAGAAAGGAGGTTCAAGCCCCCTCGGGCGAGAGGCGGGACTACGAATAGGTCAGGTGAATTCAGGTGAGCGGGAGCTCATGACCTGCCAAAGGAGTACCGCGAGAGATCGCCAGGGAGCTTACACCTGCGGTCGTTGCCGCAAACCAAAAGAAGAGAGCGAAAACGGAGGGATCCGGGCGCTCAATAAAATTACCCTGGACCCCTTATCTGCAGAGATCTGTACCATGGATGGGACCAGAAGCCGGCCCATCAGTGCAAAGAGTGAGACGATGTTGATGGAAATGAACCTGGCCAAATTCGCCGCTTTCTTTGGCGAATGCAAAAACCGGTTGCACTTCCACGTCATTTCTCTGCACAAATGTTGGATCATTGTCTTGATCTTTTCAAGATCGCGGGAGAATATAAATTTACCTTAACCATGGAGTTCGATCGCAAATTCAGTGCGAGCACAGTGAGATTTTCTAGTGTGAATATTTTGGTGAAGATGAGGCGCGGAAGTGATGTTGATGGAATGCGGCGGAATATTGATTTTGCGGAGGATTTTTTTAGGAAATGGGGAATGAGCGGGAGATGCGCGGCAAAAATTCTCCATACCATTTCAATACCGGAAACGCTTCCAATACTCTTGAGAGAGCACATTCACATGGAAAAGAGGGGGCTGTCAAAACGAGGCATATGAACTTTAATAATAAAAAGAATAATTCGGATATTCAGAAGTTAATCATAATTTAGCAATTCAACCAAATTAAGAGCACCAGAATGGATAGAGATGATTTCTATAGAAGAGAAGCAGCAATACGTGAATATATCAAAAATGGAAGAGATATAAATAATGTTCTCCGGGGAAGCAAACCTCTTGATGGATCATCCACTTACACTTTTTTTAATACAGTGAGAATATTAGATAAATCCATTAATGAATCTAGATTAAAGCGCACCTTTAGACTTTTTAGGGGCATTTCTGGAGAATATTGTCAGAAATTAATGGAAGATATTGAAAAAGGAACTACTTCAATTAGTGACTGGGGATACGCTTCATTTAGTTATGATATTAATGTTGCCAGAAATTATGCTCTAGAAAAAAAGCCGCTTGGTATTATTTTTGTTTATGAATCGGAAGTTGGGGAAATGGCATTATTTGTTGATGAGGCCGATTGTGAGATATTATTCCCCAGAAAGACAAAATTTGTGTTTATTAGAATAAGAGAGGAAATCATTGAGGGTTCCAAAGTTATCTTTATTTATGTTGAAAGAGAAAAGAGTGAAACAAAATGACAATAAAGCAAAAATTTCTGTGGAAAGAAGGTGAAATTCGACTTTATAGCCAACCGTATGATATTTCAGAAGAACAATATCGGCGCGCTGATAAGGCATTAGATGAAATTATATCGAGTGTAAAAGAAAAAAGATACACTTCATCAGTAATACGACCTCGGTGGCGAATTTATTATCGCACCCGACGATTACATTTAGTAAAAAGACCTGTTAGATGTATTGAAGTCTAGTTCTATTTTTCTATTTGTTGATTTGTGAAATTATTTCATTTACTTCATTTTCAGTAAGTGACTTTGAAACAAGAGAATCTGTTTCCTCATCTAATCCCTTCAACCAATTCTTTAATTCTTGATGAGTCGTTAATCGAGCGAGCGGTTCTGAATGTGTTTGTTATCAAGCGAACAAGGGCAAAAAATCATTCAAAACGCAAATTCATCAAAAAAGAGAAAGGTGAAGGGAAAGACATCCTGATTCTCACACCTCTCCCTTCGCAGCCCTTGTCTCCAGTTTCTGCACGAATCTCTTGAGAGATGCAGGATTCCTCAGGATGCTCTCATGGATTTCATCATCAGATTCTATGGCCTCTTCGGTCAATGATCGACCGCAAAGGTTGCAGTACTCTGACATCGGGGCATTGATATGGCGGCAGTGCACGCACTGGATGGGTTCCAGGCGGCGCTCTTTGATAGCCTCACCGGTTTCGTTCTCGTTGATCCCATACGTCCGCAGGATCTCGCTATCGATATCCTTCCCTGTGAGGTGGGCATAGGTCTGGAACATGTCCGTCGTGAGACTTCCCCACATCATCAGCTTGATCACGGTCTCGGATACCCCTTCTTTGATCATATGGGTAATCCGCGAATGCCTGAAGATATGAGGAGTAATCCGCTTCTCGATGCCCGCACGTTTCGCAATCCGCTTGAGTTGAAGATTGATCGATCCGTGCGTGAGGGCATTATAGTGCTCGGTGATGAAGACCGGCATCTCGGGGTTCATCGGGTGGCAGGGGTAATCGTTCTTCCATGAGGCGAGATACTCGCGGGCCATTACGAGGCGGATGTAGCGGGGCTTGTTGGTCTTGAAGTTCACGTTCACCACCACTCCCCACTTGTCGAAGATCAGGTCTCCCCATCTCATCATGCCAATCTCGCCGATGCGAAAGCCCCCTTCGTACAGCATCATGATAACCGCACGATCGCAACTCCGGGTGGATACACGCACCATTGCCGTGATCTCTTCAGGAGTCAGGAGGTCTGATGCAACCTTCGTCATGGTCTCGTGGTTGGGGGGTCTCAGGTTGCGGAGTTTCTTCTCGGGGATTTGGGAATATCCATTCTCGATGAGCCAGAGGTAGAACTGCTTGAGAATGATCATGTGGTCGGTGATGGTGTTCTTCATGAAGGGTTTGCCGCGTCTGCTGGTCCCGGATTTCAGGGCCGCAATTCCCGCGTAGAGTGCAACCATGTCGTTCTGATCAAAAGGGCCGATGAAGCGGCGCCAGCCAACGAGCGTGTAAGTGAATTTGTGTGCCCTTTTGAGGCTGGTGTTGCGTGAGGCCTGCATCTCGGCCACAAATGCCTTGATGAGGGAAATATCTCTCTCGTTAAGAATGCCTGCTTTCATTCCGTTTGCAATCGAGCGATCTGGATAGTCAGACTTAATGCGATAGAACGCATCATTGTCTATAGCACGTGGGGTACGAGCTGTCATAGTTCAGCGTCTGTTATGTTCCTTAAAAACCTTGACTGAA
>MVZQ01000063.1 GCA_002068435.1 Euryarchaeota archaeon ADurb.BinA087
AAGGTATTGACCGTGGTGATCGCATCCCCCGACCCCTGCCAGGGATGCCACCACTCTTCATGCCTCGTGATAGTGCCCCGTAGGAGCCCTCATGCCGGTGAGGAGGAGGCCGGTCCCCAGACGGTAAGCTGCTTCTGTCGAGGGATACCGAAAGGGGATGTTCCGGGTGAGCGATCATCCTGATCAAGGTGTATTCTCATCAAGGAGGGCATGGAATTCTCATTCTGATCATGTCAGAAAAGCAGGTAGATCAGTATTACCGCTACAGCAATGAAGATCACACTCATGACGCCCCCTGCTTTCAGGTAATCTCTCGTTGAATAACCCCCGGGTCCCTTCAGGAGTGCGTTCACCTGGTGCGTGGGGAGGATAAAGGAATTGGAAGCGCACACCCCGACAAGGAGGGCAAGGGCACGGGGATCGATCCCTGTTCCAATCCCGGCCCCCATCGCAATGGGTACGAGGAGCACGGTTGCAGCAACATTGGAGATAACAAGCGAGAGGAGGGTGGCCATGAGAGCAATGGCAGCCATGACCACCAGGGGATGTGCCCCGGGCAGGTAGCTGGAGAGAGCACTTGCAAGCAAGGCAGCAGCCCCGCTCTTCTCTATCGCGATTCCGAGCGGTATCAGGCCGGCGATCAGGATGACGGTCTTCCATTCAACGGCATGATATGCCTCGTCGATGGTAAGAACACGGGAGAGCATCATCGCGGCAGTACCGGTGAGAAATGCGAGGGAGAGCGGGACGCCGGTCATCGTGAGGGCGATGGAGAACGCAAAGATCAGGACCGCCAGGGGGCCCTTCCTGTACCGTACCCCCTCTCCTTCGGGCGGGGAAATGAGGAGGAGATCCCGGTCCCTTGCCAGGTGTCTCAACGTGTCCCATGATCCAAATGCGACGATGAGATCACCGGCGGCAAGAGGCAAGCCGGAGAGATCCCCACGGGTCTCTGTCTCTCCCCTCTGAATGAGGATTGGCTCGATCGAAAACGTCTGGCGGAACAGGATCTCCTGCGGTGTTTTTCCGATGATCGATGCCCTCGGCCTGACGATCAGCTCGGCAAACCCGAATCCTTCACCTTCGAGGATCTCCCCAAGGATGCTCCGATCCCCTGATTGCACACAGCCTGAATCCTTGAGGAACCTTTCAAAGTCCTCCTCAGATCCAAGGAAGGCAAGTTCCTGCCCGGGCTCGAAACGGGTGGACCGCGGGGGTGCAACCGTGATATCCTGTCCCACCCTGATCGCAAGGAGGTCAAGGCCATACAGGATCTTGCACTCTGCCTCTCCACGGGTTCTTCCTGCCAGGGGAGCGGAGGGGGGGAGGGTACAGGTCCTGATTCTGTGGTCGATCCCCCATACTTCGGCAACCGTCGGCTGGGGCGCCTCCGCCTCTCTTCCCGGCAGGATGCGCCCCCCTGCCAGTGCGAAGAGGGCAATGCCGGCGATCAGGAGGGGTATTCCCACCGGGGTAACCGCAAAGAGTGAGAAGGGTTCGGCCTGGGCCTGGACAAGGAGGTCATTCAGGACGATCAGCGAACCGGAACCGATCATCGTGATGCATCCCCCGAGGATAGCCGCAAAACCCATGGGCATGATCAGCCGGGATGCAGGGATCCTGGTATGCTTGCCAATCCTCCGGGTGGCCGGGAGGAAAAGGGCGGCTGCACCGACATTCTGCATCATGGAGGAGAGGAGGCCGACCGTCAGCGAGATGGTGGCGGTGATACGCTGTTCGCTCTTCCCTGCTACCCTGATGATCGTGTTGGCGAGCCGGGACATGATCCCGGTCCTCTCGATCCCGTATCCCAGGATCATCACCGATGTCATGGTGATGACTGCGTTTGAGGCAAACCCGGAAACCGCTTCTGCCGGGGTGATGAGGCCGAGCCAGGCCAGTGCAAGGCTGGCGAGGATTGCGGCGAGATCGATCCGTATCCATTCGGTAACAAAGAGGATTATCGTCGCAACAAGCACGATCCCGACAAGAAGGATACTACTCTCCATCAGGGCACTCAGTGCAGATCAGGAGATGAAAGAAAAAAAGCGTAGCTGTCCACCACCGGTTCTCATGTGTACTCTGGAGGCAGAAGGTGCCGGTACCGGGCTGGAACAGTCAGCCTCCGGATTCCCGGATGAATGTCCGCACATTCTCCGTACTACCGACGACGATCGCCACATCCCCTTCCTCGATGGAAGTATCCCCGCCCGGATTCAGCAGCACCTGGTCTCCCCTCTGTATGGCGATGACACTGATCCCCTTCTCTTGTCGCCATGGCAGTTTTGCGAGGCTCTTTCCGATGACAGGATTCATCCCGGTGACCCTCAGGGAGGCAACATCCAGCCCAGGAATCTGTGCCGGGATCTGGGAGAGACGTGCAGGAGCGAGGCTTCTGAGCATCTCGTAGTTTTCACCACGGATCTCTTCCACGAGCTGGTTCACTTCAGAGGTCGGGACCAGGTAGTCCCGCAGCACCCGCGTGAAGATCTCGATCGAGGTCTCGAACTCTTCCGGGATTACTTCGTCCGCACCGAGGGTATGGAGGGATTCGACCTCGTTGACAAACCGGGTCCTGACAAGGATGTGTACCTGCGAATTCAATGATCGTGCGCTCTGGACCACCTGCTGGGTGCTGATCCTGTCAGCGATGGCAACAACGATAATCCGGGCAGTCCGGATCCCCGCAAGTTCCAGCACTGACGCCTGGGTACCATCCCCGTAAAAGATAGGTTCACCATGATCGCATTCAGTGCGGACCATATCGGGATTGATATCGATGATGCGATAGGGAATTCCTGCATATTTTGCTGCCCGTGCCACATTTCTCCCATTGAGACCATACCCTACAATGATCAGGTGGTTCTCTGTTGCCGGTGCCCGGGTGAGATCAAACCCACAGGACGGCCCCATGATATCCTCCATCCTGTCCGATATACGCCCGGCGATACGATGTGATCCCGCCATGAGAAAGGGAGTAGCAACCATGGTGAACAGGGTTACATCGAGAATCGTCTGGTACATACTGCCGGATATCAGTCCGGAACTCTCTCCTGCTTTTGCCAGGATAAACGAGAATTCTCCAATCTGACTGAGTGCCAGGCCGGTGAGGATCGCCGTCTTCCGGGAGAGGTTCAGAAAGATGGTAGTCAACGTCCCGGTGAAACATTTCAGGAGAATGACGCTGAGAGCAAGCGCCAGGATGAGGAGGGGTTCAGAGAGAAAGAACGCCACATCCAGGAGCATCCCGATCGAGATGAAAAAGAATCCGGCAAAAACATCTCTGAAAGGCATGATGTGACTCAAAGCAGCAACGCTGAATTCCGACTCAGAGATCATCAGGCCGGCAATGAATGCACCAAGTGCAAGGGATATCCCCGTCTGGCTGATGATCCAGGCAATAGCAAAACAGATGGCGATCACACTGAGGAGGAATATCTCCTGGCTTTTCATCTTCGCCGAATGGTAGAGGAGTCGTGGTACGATGAACCGGGTGCTGATTATCACTAACCCAATGATGAGGAACCCCGTGATCAACAGGAAGATGATGGATGGCGCCTGGTAGTTTTCCGGTGCAGCCAGGAGGGGGGTGATGAACATCAGGGGGATGAGCATGAGGTCCTGGAAGATCATGATCGAGAGGGTGGTCTTTCCATGAAGGCTCTCGAGCTCTCCCCGCTCCTGGAGCACTTTCATGACGATCGCCGTGCTGCTCAGCGATACCAGGAGACCGAGAAAAACGGCCACGTTCGCGGGTGTCCCAAAGAGGAGCGCCAGCGCCATGACGCAGAGGGTGGTGATGACCATCTGCAGGGCTCCTCCGAGGACCACCAGTTTTTTTGCCTCGAAAAGACTTTTGAGCGAATATTGAATTCCGATAGTGAACAGGAGAAAAATTACCCCGATCTCTGCAACCAGTTCGATGATCTGGGTACTTCCCACAAATCCCAGGACGAAAGGTCCGACAAGGACTCCGGAGAGGATATACCCGATAATGAGCGGTATTTTGAGGTAATTGCAGACAAAGAGGACCAGTAAGGAGAGGATCAGGATTACCATCAGTTCCAGAAGAAAAATGGATTCCATTACCATTAGTGGGGTAATACCGTAATAAGAATTTCATCTCCCTCCGCGATTTCCGGCAGGAATCCGGTATCTGTCACCTGCCTTGCATCCTCACCGGAAGCGATAAGAAAAGACAAGGTTAAGAGGCTTTGACATATATTCTCTGGTACCGTTTTCACCTTATCCATTGCAAGGAGCACCATGATCACCGGGTATCTCCACGATATCATCATCATCTTCGCGTTCGCGATCATCATCGTCGCGGTCGGAAAGAGATTCAGGATACCCGGCATCGTCGGCTTTATCCTGACCGGGATCCTCATCGGGCCGTACGGGCTCGGGCTCATCGGGGATTCCGAGATCATCGATGTCCTCGCTGAGATCGGCATCATCTTCCTCCTCTTTACGATCGGAATGCAGTTCTCGTTCCGGACCCTTTACGAGATGCGGAAGATCGTGCTGATAGGAGGGAGCCTTCAGGTGGTCCTGACGATCGCTGCCACCATGGCGATCTCGTACCTGTTTGGGGTGACGACCGCCCAGGCGCTCTTCTTCGGGTTCCTGGTCTGCCACAGCAGCACGGCGATCACCCTGAAGCTCTACCAGGACAGGGCCGAGATCGAGAGCCCCCAGGCCCGCGTGACGCTCGGGATATCGATATTTCAGGACATCAGCACAATCCCGATGCTGATCGCCCTGCCGATCCTCGCTGGGGAGACCACTGACATTGCCGGGGCACTCCTTGAGATGAGCATCACCCTCGTCCTCCTCTTTGCTGCAGTACTGGCAATATCGGTGTACGTGATCCCCCGGTTCATGAACCGTATCACGGGGATCAGGAGCCCGGAGATCTTCCTCCTTGCGATCATCCTGATCTGTTTTGTGGTCACCTATGTGGCAGACAGCCTTGGCCTGTCGCTTGCCATCGGGGCGTTCCTTGCCGGGCTTACCCTCTCGGAGTCTGATTACTTCCACCAGGCATTTGCGAGCATCATCCCCTTCCGGGATATCTTCACGAGCTTCTTCTTCATCTCCATCGGGATGCTCCTCAACGTCAAGTTCCTCGTGGAGGCTCCGCTGCTGATTATCGCCCTCGTTCTGGGGGTGATCATCGTGAAGGCGGTCATCGCGGGTGGATCAGCTCTTGCGATCGGCCAGTCGCTCCGGACCTCCGTCCTCGCAGGGCTGGCCCTTGCCAATATCGGTGAATTCGCCTTTGTCCTCTCGATCCCCGGGATGGAATATGGCCTGTTTTCCGTTGCAAGCGAACAGATATTCCTCGCCGTCACCCTGCTTACGATGTCACTTGCCCCGCTCGCTATCGTCTCCGGACCGAAGGTTGCCGATCTCTTCTGCAGCCTCCCTCTCGGGAGCCGGCTGAAAGCAGGGTGCGAAGTGGACCAGGGCGATGGAATCCCTCCGATGAAGGATCACCTAATCATCATCGGGTACGGCCTGAATGGCAGGAACCTGGCACAGGGAGCCAGAGTCGGGGGGATCCCCTACATCATCATTGATATGAACCCGGAGACCGTGATGAGGGAAGGGAAGGCCGGAGAGCGGATATTCTTTGGGGATGCCACCAATGCCACGATCCTTTCTCATGCCACTATCGAGCAGGCACGGATCCTCGTGATCGTCATCAACGATCCCGTCTCGACGCGGTCGATCACCCTGCTAGCCCGCCGGATGAACCCTGATTTGTACATCATCGTCCGCACCCGGTTCCTCACCGAGGTGAAACGGTTGAGGGATCTCGGTGCCGATGAGGTGATCCCGGAAGAGTTCGAGACATCGGTGGAGATATTCACGCGGGTGCTGAAGAAGTATCTGACGCCTGAATCCACGATCGACCAGTATGTGCAGGAGGTGCGGGCCGACACGTACCAGATGCTCCGCAGCCCCTCTGGGTATATGGCAAGCATCTCCGATCTCAGGATGAATCTTCCGAACCTGACGATCAGCACCCTTGTAGTGGAACCGGCAGCCCCGGTATCTGCAAGGACACTCGGCGAGTTGAATGTCAGGAAACAGTTTTCGGTGACCGTCCTTGCGATCCGGCGTGGCACCGCAGTGATAGAGAATCCCTCAGGCGATACCCCTCTACAGGCTGGTGATGAGGTAGTCATGATTGGAACACCGGACAAGATCAGGGAAGTCGCCGGGATGTTTCGTCCAGGTGAAGTGACCAGTGAAGCCGAAGGGACCAGTGAGCAGGGAGCAGGATCAGGACAGGGGAATGACGTTTCGAATCACGCCGAAGAGAAGGATACACCGTCGCGGTAACTCAATCCTGGGAACCATCAGTCATTTTTGTCGCGGAATATCTGTTTTAAGGAGGGGTAATACTGGTGCGTCTTTTCATCGCATTTCCTGTGTTCCCCGAGATGCTTCACTTCCTCTTCCAGCCGCCGGTATTCTGAGTAGAGGAATGCGATGATACTCATGGAGGGAGATATAGCGGCCATCTGGTTAAATCCCTGATCATGGGGTTCCCCCGCACATTTCTGCAGCAGCAGTAAAAAATGTCTGCACCTGCATGGGGGCAGTATCACACTCTCCGCTCTCAGATCCTGCCCTGGCGCCCATACTGACACCCTGAACCTCCCTTACATAGTTCTCCGTAAGACGATGAGTGTGGAGTGGGTCCCAAGGCAACCCCGGAGGAAAAGGGGACAGTCGTGGAATAACGGGTCCACCGAAAAGGGAACAAACAGTGCCGGGCATTCATCCTCTCTCATCATCAGTAAACCGGTTCCAGAAGAGCTGGGAGAGAATCTTCAGCTGGATGATGGCCCCCTTGTTCCTGGTATTCAGGACGGATGATCCCCTGGAGAAGAATGCAGCATTCAGCAGGAGTTCTTCATCATCGACATTCAGCTCAAGCACATTCTCAAACTGCAGGTATTTCCAGACCTCACCGATCTCCGGGAAGATGACCCCGATGGGCGGGGAGGTGAGCCTTGAGATCGGGATGACCTTGATCCTGACCTGCGGGCCCGGGAACTTTTTCTGCATTCTCTCAACGGTGTCCGGGACGAGGATATGATCGTCAGGTGAAGGGGAATGGCCGGTGCAGGGAGATGGTCGAGGGCAGTGAGATATCGTTCGCCAATGATCAGGGTGATCTCTCGTTTTGCCTTCCTGAACAGCTCCTGGATCTTATGCGCGGTATTCGCCTCACCATATATCGTCCAGAGGGGCTCCTCACTCTCGGTCCGGACGCTCTTTCCTTCGAGTTTTTTCAACTCCGAGAGTGCCTGGGCGGATGCGCTTTCATGCTCTTTTAAGAGGATGGAGACTGCCATTTCAGGAGAGATGGCACGGTACCGGACGGGTTTTGATTTCTGCCTTAAGGCAAGACCCCTCCGGTCCAGGGTCTCGAGTGCCTTGTAGACGCTTGGTTTGGAGAGGGCGAGGTATTCGACAATCTCCTTTGCTTCCGCGTAATCGAGGAGCACCAGCGTCGCGTAGACCCGCGCCTCGTCATTGGTCAATCCCAGCGTGTTCAGGGATGCAATGAGCTCCGGAGGGATGCTGTCCATACCAGTAGTTGCGTATCCTGTGTTAAAGGGATTCTTGCCGGAGCCCGATGCTATGAAACCTCGGTGCATTCATACCAATATTGTTGTAAAAATATTTACTACTATTTTGCTAACCTTTTTAAGGTTCCCGGTAGACATTGGTGGAACAAGTGGAGTACCTGATACTTCGTACTCCGTGGGAAATTATGTCCAGACAAGCACACCCTCCGGGACCAGAACCCGGCTCATGCAGGATGACCCCGTGGAGGACACCATCACGGAATTCCCTGCGGTACGTCATGAGATCGGTTGGTCTCATCGCACTCGTACTCACATGCTTTGCGATCGGACCCGTCCATGCGGGTGAACGGTATATGACCGGATCCCCGGAACTGACCGCCGCGGTCTCGGGGACCAACGAGTTTTCCCCTGGGGATGACGCGGTTATCGCCGTCCAGCTCCAGAACGAGGGGCTCAATGAGCTGAAGTTTGTCGGGTCCGGTATCATCACCCGTGATGATCAGCCCAACACCGCGAAGCTGATCACGATCACGCTCGCTCCCGGTGAATCCCCTCTCATCATCAAGAGCGATCCCCAGATGATTGGCGATCTCAAGGGAGGCAGCAGCACCATCGTCAAGTTCAATGTGAAGATCCCGAAGAATGCCACCGTCGGCACGTATGATCTTCCCCTGCACCTCGGGTATACCTACCTCTGGATGGCTGAACAGATGGGGACCGACAGTATCCAGTACAGATACCGTGATGTGAACGAGACCCTCTTTCTCCCGGTAAAGATCAAGCCGGTGCTCCAGATTTCTCTTATCTCGGTCGGCACAGGGCACCTGAATGCAGGGACAGAAGGGTACCTAACCCTCGTGATCAACAATACCGGCGAGGAGGATGGGAAGAACGCGATCGTGAAGATCGCACGAAACGACAACAGCATGGTCATCCCGACCGATTCCAGCTCCTACATCGGCGACTTCCCCGTAGGGGCCGAGGTCACCTCCACCTTCAAGGTCTCGGTGAGCAGCCAGGCCGAGAACAAGTCGTACCCTCTCGATGTGTATGTCAATTACGAGAACTTTGAGGGGGATATCGTCGATTCAGAACGGACGACCATCGGGATCCCGGTTGGTGCGAAGACCGGATTTCTGGTAGTCTCCGATCCCATCGACATCCCGGCAGGTCAGAAGAAGATTGTCACCGTAAGGTACCAGAATACCGGCGATGTACCCGTGTACAGCGCCCAGGCACGCATCAGCGCGGTCGATCCGTTCACCAGCAATGATGACACAGCCTTCATCGGCACCTTCGCACCCGGCGAGGTGAAGGAGGCGACGTTCGAGATATCGGCTGACGGCAGTGCAACTCCAAAGGAATATGGCCTGGATTCCGAGGTCCGGTACCGGGATGCCCTCGACAACAGCATCATATCGGATCCGATTAAGGTCCGGGTCGAAGTAGTCGAACGATCCAATACCCTCATGTATCTCCTGGTCGGGATCATCGTTCTTGGTATCTTCGCGGGCGGGTACTATTACTACCGGCGCAGGGAAAAGACAAACGGGGAAGTGAAATCCGGATAATTTTTTCCGGTTTTCACCAGCTTCACTGCAGGGGAACGAGGCATGACGAAAGAGAGGAGCAGGTTCCTGATCTTCCATGATTGATACCATTTTTGAGGGCATCGCCCGCTCGATCAACCGGAAACCGGTCCTCGTAGCCGGGCTGGTCGCCGCACTGTTCTGTGTCGCCATCTTTGGCATGACCCAGATCACCATGGAGAGCGGGTGGAAGACCTACCTGGACGAGACGTCCGATAAGGGGATCGTCTACGCAGAGTACACCGAGAATTTCCAGCCCGATTCGACCATTATCCTGATCATCGAGACCAGCGATCCCCTCGATCCCGCGATTTTGTCGTATCTCGATAGTCTTGAAACCGATATCCGGCAACAGGAGAATATCAAGGGGACCCAGAGTATTGTCGGGGTCCTGAAAAGTGCCAATGGGGGAATCCTGCCATCCTCCAGGGCAGAGATCGACCGGATTGTCGGGGCGCTTCCATCGGCCACCCAGCAGCTGGTCAACCCTTCCAACAGCCTCACCCTGGTCCAGGTCCAGCTCGAGGAGAGTGTATCCGAGGACGTCCAGCGGGCGGCAATGAACAATGTGATCTCACTGGTGGAACAGACCGAGCAACCTCCGGGAGTGACCGTTGAATTCTCCGGGCAGCCGGCATTCACGCAGCAGATGGAGGAAGGGATGTCGAGTAACATGGGCATCCTGATCGGGGGGGCAATGCTCCTGATGGTCCTCGCCATGGGGATCCTGTTCGCCTATGTCCGGTACCGGTTCATGCCGGTCCTGCTCGTCGGGATCGGGCTTGTTACGGCGCTTGGGCTGATGGGCCTTGCCGGCGTCGGGCTGAACATGGCGGTGATCGGGGCATTCCCGGTCCTGATCGGGCTTGGCATCGATTACGCGATCCAGTTCCATGCCAGGTTTGACGAAGAGGCACGGAAAGGATCGCTTCAGGACGCGGTATTCACGACCGTTACAAAGACCGGCCCGGCAGTCCTGTACGCGATGCTCGCGACCTGTATGGGATTTGTCGCCATGTTCATCTCCGAGGTTCCCATGATCCGGGCATTCGGGCTCGTGGCCATCATCGGCATCTTCACCTCGTACTGGGCTTCCTGCATCGGAGTACCGACCCTGTGCCTGCTGCTGAAGTACAAGCCGAAGCAGCCAAAAACAGAGACCTGTTACGCGGTCGGGACCGATGCATGCGATTTCGCCATGGACCATCGCAACAACGGGAAACCGAAGAAAAAGTCCTTCTCCTACGGGGAGTTCCTGACCAGCGTCTCGGTGAAAATTGCCAGAAATCCCCTGCCTCTCCTGCTGGTGCTCGGGATTGTCGCCGGTGTCGGTTTTGCGATTGACCCGTCCATTCCGATCCAGACGAGCGAGGACTCGTTCG
>MVZQ01000064.1 GCA_002068435.1 Euryarchaeota archaeon ADurb.BinA087
TGAATATGTGCGGCGGATGGGTGCAAAGACCAACATGGTCGGGCTTGCACGAGGCTTCGGGAAAAGGATTGCACAGCTGAACGATGAGGAGCGGGACGTTATCAATGAGCATGACCTTGCCGTCTATCTCCTCGGTGACTTCGAGACATGTATTGAGCACAAGTTCCCCGTCCTCCGGAGAGGTATCCATGTACCCATCGTAGTGCTCGGCGGACCGTCCACCGAGACACTGAGGAGGATCATCGATCCGCCGGTAGACGGATATGTTGGGAATGTCGGCCGTTTCATGCACAGGACGAAGGAATCAGAGGAACTCGAGATGCTCGATCAGGTCGTGACCGAGATCACACGAGTACTCGACAAGAAGAGGGAAGCAATTGCCAAGGATCCGCCATCAGTATCACCCGCCCGGCTGATGGACATCATCAGCAGCCAGGTCGATGAGATCCATGAAGTCCTCTCACCAACTCCAATCACGGTGCAGATGACAGGTCTTCGGGTGAAATTGCCGTACGATCGATTCGCCCCCCTGCTGAAAGAGATCATTATTGAAGAAGGGATCACCATCGGGGAGGTTGCAGATATCCTCCCCTCAAGGATGCGTGACTATATTCTCATACGGATAAAGCCATTTTCTGAAACGAATATCATGGTCTGATTGTTTGAGAAGAACAGGAGGAGAGCACGGGATATCAGATATCACGCATGGACAGTAGTTCAGCATACGTGGTTTTTTTTTAACCTCGACCGTTTTCGATACAGGGAGAGGGAAGAGAAGGGCTCTGTTTTATTCCTGATACCCCTCTTCATTCAGAACTCCACTCTTCCTCTCTGGTTCACGGTCAGCATGAAGACAAATGATATCGTTTGGTTACATCCCAACCCGATGAAAACAGGGGGTGCGGTTTGGATAATGGATGGTCCCGGAATGATCGTCCTCCCCTGTATAGCCCAGATAATTCTCCCGTCATCTCACGAAAGTACCTCTGCGAGGTTTTTCTCTCCCATTGGGAGGAAAAAAATAACAGGATAATGGTATTACTGTGCCATGACTCCGGCAATCTTGAAATACTGGTAGTTGGTTGCCGGAACTGGATCCGATTGAAAATGCCAGGTCTGACCTGCGCCAAAATACTCAACATGAGCATAGGCATTCCCGAGCAGGTTCCCGTTGTTGTCAAAGAGATTGAAGGTAACCTGCAGGTAAGAGAGAGAGCCTGGCCCTTCATTCTTCAACCTGCCGTAAATGATAATGTTTCCTGATGCATCTTTCCGAGAGTTTGATTCAATCACCGTAAGACGGTGCTCAGGAGGCGTTGTATAAGGCACATAGCCGTATGATCGTTCGATGTAACCGGATGTTGCCAGTTCAGCAGGACCATTTCGTAATGGCTGGGTGGGAGTCTGCTCTGTTGACATCGTTTGAGAGGGTGTTGGTTCGAGCGTCATTTGCCCACCGGGAATTTCCGTGGATCCGGGTTCAAACGGTCCTATACACCCTGCAGAGAGAAGTGATACTACCACAACCAGAATCGTAAAACCGGGCAGTAATATGCGGCGAGAGGGAGAGATGAAGGAGGTACTCATGGATCCCCTGTGGATTTTTCAGGGATAAGTACCTTTTGAGGGAGACTTCACCCGGAATCCTCCATCATCTCAGTATCCTGAAGTTGTGGTACTAGTCCCCGGCGATACGGGGCCTCAAAGGGGACCTACCCCTGCCACAACTATTTACCCGGGAAGAGGTGGGATTACATCATCCGGTGCACTGCTCCCGATAATCTCATCCAGAATATTAAAAACCGGAACAAGGAGATCGGGAATCGCTGTGTCCTCTGTTGTCACCGTTTTTCCTGCAAAGGTAAGGGAGTAGCTGAAGTAATCAGCACCTTCCTGCGCAGCGGTATATTGTTCTTTTAATAGTGCGAAATCAGCCATATCCAGCAGGATTTCAAGTTCGGACAGCGTTCCCGGATCGATTGGTATGGTTCGTTCCGACTCCTTGCGTTTTACCGATGCAGTTCCATCGGAATAAATGGTAAGGTGATCATCGAACCCGGCAAATCCTCCAGTCCGGGAATATTCGAGAAAGGATCCTGATTCCTGAAACAGATCCTGGTTTTTGGCTGAAAAGACCAGGAGCTCCCGGCCCTTTCCATCGAGGAGCTGAAGATGTCCCTCTTTGAGAGAAAATGCAGCAACCGTGCCGAGGAGATGATAATACGTGCTTTCCTGGTCCATGCAGCCCACTGGTACTGAGCAGTACATTTTTGTAGATCCGATCGGCCCTACTGCAATCGTAGTCCCAGTCAGCTTATACGATCCATAGTAGTGATTACATCCTGATGTTCCTGTTATCGTCCCATTATCACCGAATTCAGCTGATATTGTTGTTCCCGGCAAAACCAGCCGGAGGGCCTCCCCATCGTTATACGATGTAAGGTACCAAGAACCGGTTATTGTTCCGAAAGGCTGGTTAAAAGGGGCAATAGATGCAAGCTGCACAGGAATCCCCCACATTGCAAAGGTGGCTGCATCCCGCGTTTCGTATGCGGTAAATACCACCCGCATGCCATCAATACGATATTCTTCCGGGAGATCCAGGGGAAGGTAGTGATCCCCTGCATCGGTTACTATCCCGAAAAATCCCCCCTCCAGATCGATAAAGGTGACCGTTCCCGATGAAGTAAACTCTTCCCCATTCTCATCGATGCTGAGCAGGTGAAGCCAAGTCCCCCACATCAATACGCCCGGAGTTGGTTCAGTGGCAATACCTTTGAAGGTAACGCGAATCCCATCAACTGACAGCGACTGCGGGAGGTTATCCGGCAGGTAATGATCACCTGCTTCCGTGACAATCCCAAAAAATTCCTCTCCTTCCATGCTGATGAGCAGGATGGTGCCTTTCCCCGTTATCCAAGAGGGAGCCGCTTGCACCCTGCCCAGATAGCTGGTATGGTCCAGGAAGTCCTGCACAGGGGAGGTCATATTGAATCTCCGCTCTGGCAGGCGAGATCTCCAGGGAGATCCGCGGTCAGGATCTGAAGGCATCCTTGTGTTTTCACCAGAGGTGTCAATTGAGCGAAGGTTTGGAGTCTGCATAAAAAATCCGCTTGTTCCTGATCCCGAGTTTGGGATATCTCCGCAGATTCCTGTATTCCCTGGCCCAGGCTGTTCATACCAGGTTCCTGATACTGGCGATGCAATACCACCGTTCTGACTGTTCTTCAAAATGGGAGTGGCATTTCCTGGGGAAAAAATCGACACCAGGACCACCCCCATTATCATTACCGACAAGAATCTCAAGAAATATTTCCTGTCTGTCATATGTTCACCTGTTATTCTCCATTGCTGGATTATCTGGATACTGGAGCATATTTTGTTAAATACTTCGTGTAGAGTGCGAATAGTTTCGCAGTATCCGGCCGGCTCCCGCATCCCTATTCTTAATGTCGGACAGAAGCGATAGGATCTATCACTATGTCTGACCTGTCTGATTTTGAATCCACCCTGAAACGCATCATTGAGCGTGGTGGTGAAGAGACCGCCACAAAATGGATGGAAAACATCGAGGCCGAGTATGGTCGTGCCCCGCTCATCTTCAAGAGGATGGCTGAACGCCCTGAGGTTCTCATCTCGCACCTGCTCTATAAAAGTACGGTGACAGGGACCAGCGCGATGGAGCCGAAGTATGTGGAGCTGATCAGCATGGCAGTTGGAGCGGCCCTCAAATGTCAGCACTGCACGAGCTACCACTTACAGGCAGCCGCAAAAAAAGGAGCCACACGGGAGGAGATTCTCGAAGTAATTCTCATTGCTGGGCTCATCTCCAATTCATCCGTCCTTGCGAATGCCTACCGGATTTTTGATGAGAAGATGGCAAAATGCATCCCCTGCGAGGGCCCCGGGGTAAGCCCATAACATTGATAACCATCAGATTATGCCGGTGTTCCCCTCTTATTCCTCTTTCGGTGATGTCCTGGCAAAACGGGTACAAGACATTGTGGTCCATCACCAATGAGATCAGTCCTCCCTGACGCAGAAAGCCCTTCGCGAACCAGTTCATGGTTGGCCTCATCGCGATACTGGAGCAGAGCCCGCTGGATACGTTTCTCCCGGTCCTTCGGCACATGCACCGGCTCAAGAGTGCGTGGGTTGATGCCGGTATGATACATGCAGGTGGAAACGGTCATGGGAGTAGGAGTGAAATCCTGCACCTGCTCGGTATACAGGTGATTGTCACGGATATACTCGGCAAGGTCTATCATATCAGTGATCGTGCAGCCGGGATGTCCCGACATGAAATAGGGGACCAGGTACTGCCTTTTCTTCTTTCCCAGCTGGTGCTCTTCGAACTTCTCGCGAAATGACTCAAAAGCCTCGCGCCCTGGTTTCCCCATCAGTTCCGTGACGTGCGGGGTGATATGTTCAGGGGCAACCTTGAGATGGCCGGAGACATGCCAGCTACAGAGCTCTGCGAGATACCTTGCTTCATCGGTTCCAATCAGGTCATAGCGGACCCCGGAGCTGACAAAAACCCGTTTTACTCCCGGAATCTGCCGCAGAGTCTCCAGTAAGGTGACCTGGGATTCGTGAGAGGTGGAAAGGTTCGGACAATCAGAAATGCAGACGCGATCCGGGCAGGTACCCCGGCTTTCCCAGTGCCTGCAGAACATCCCGTACATGTTTGCTGTCGGCCCGCCAACATCCTGTACAATCCCCCTGAACTCCGGATGTGTTGTCAACCTCCTGGCTTCCCGGGTAATTGATGAGATGCTTCTGCTCTGGATGATGCATCCCTGGTGGTGGGAGATTGCACAGAACGAACAGTTCCCAAAGCAGCCCCGGTGACTCACGATGGAAAACCTGACCGGTTCCAATGCAGGGATCGTTTCGGCATAGGAAGGGTGAGCGCTCCGGGAAAAAGGGAGTTCGTACAGCCAGTCGAGTTCATTGGTGGACAGGGGGCGGGACGGGGGGTTTTGAATGATCTGCACCTTCGGATGTGCCTGGCTTACCCTTCTCCCCCGGTATGGGTCCTGTTCGGCATGAATCATGCCAAATGCCCGGGCGTACGCACGCTTATCGGAAGAGACTTCGCTGAACGAAGGAACAATGACCGGATTATGAAAAGGATCGTCTGGGGGGGAATGAATCCCCCTTTTTACAACGGTTCCGGGAATGGTTGTGATCTCATGGATATCTTCTCCGGATGAGAGCTGTTCTGCAATCATAAAAAGAGGGAGCTCACCCATGCCAAAGATCAGGAGATCTGCCGGTGCGTCGGCCAGCAGCGATTGACGAACGCGGTCGGACCAGTAATCGTAATGCGCAAAACGTCTCAGACTGGCTTCTATTCCTCCGATGATGAGGGGCGTCTCAGGAAAGAGGCTGTGAAGCCGGTCTGCATACACGAGTAAGGATCGGTCAGGACGTCGCCGCTTCCCTCCGGGGGAATATGCATCGGTGGAACGGGGGCGTTTCCGGGCTGTGTAGTGGCTCACCATTGAGTCGATATTCCCGGCAGAGATGGCAAAAAAAAGGCGTGGTGTTCCAAGACGGAGAAAGTCACGAGACTGCTGCCAGTCCGGCTGGGCGATGATCCCGACGGAGAAACCCTTTTCCCAGAGGGCACGCGAGAGGAGGGCGGTCGCAAACGAGGGATGGTCAACATATGCATCCCCCGTTACAAAGATGATATCAAAGGTCTCGATTCCATGCTTCCTCGCCTCGCGGAGGGACATGGGGATGAAGTCCGGCTGATCAGTCATCGTCACGAATCACTCGGGAGAATCTCCGAAAAAAGGAAGCTCCATTCCGGTTATCGGATCCCTCTTCCTGCTGACAGTACTCCCCAGTATTTCGATGATCAACACCTCCACAATGATATATACCGTTCCTTGTTCCCGGAGGCACCCCGTCATTGCTTCCCGGTTCTTTCCTACCGATGCGTGATAATGAAGGTGTACTCCCTTCGGTCCTGATGTTATCGAGGCATACCCGAACACTTCCCACCCATTCTGAAAGGTCTCGAATGAGGGATCGGGAGGGAGGACCAGCTCTTTTGGCCCGGTAACAATCCTCCCTCCTTCCAGGGCACCGATGAACTGGGCAAATCCACACCGGATCTCCTTTTCCCTGATGAATTCCTGAAGAGTGTCGAGAAGATCCTCGCCGTGATTTATCCGGACCTGAAACACCCTGCCTAGCTTCCCCTCCGTATATTGCATGATAGATACCTACTCAGGTACCAGTACAGTGCCTGCCGGGATAAACATGTCATTCAGGCACGTCAGTTGCCACATGTCGTGTCCACCAATGAACCAAAACCACTAATAGAACAGGTTAGGGATATCTTTGCCTGTTATCTCCCCCCAACACCACCCCCTCCAAATCCCCCGCCGCCGCCAAAGCCTCCTCCGCCAAAACCACCCGAACTCCCACCGGTGCCTCTTGACGGGGGTGCAAAGGTAAGGACAGGAGCAAAGGCACTCCTGACGCCCATCGGTGGCACTGTCGTTTCGGGGATTGTGATATGCAACTCCTTCATTGCGTTCTCTACCTTGACACCCACACCAAGGGCAGTTCCATATACCAGCCAGTCCCCCCACATCGAGATATCAGCAGGTGCATATTTCCGGAGCATGGCAAGATCCGACAAAAATTTTGCAAATGCATCCCATTCGAGCTTCTCCTGGTAGGAATCACCCTTCCAGTACCCGAAAAGGGTGGATGGAAATGCCAGCGCCACCCCGGACTGGACAATGACCGATCCGAAAAGGATGATCGCAGGGATGAGCAGGGATGCCAGGGTTCCTGCAACAAGGATCAGGATAAATGACAGGATACAGAAGACGATACCTGCAAAAAGAGAGGGGAAAATATGCTCTCTTCCGTCTACAATATATTGCGCAATCAGTGATGGATCCGATCTCCCAACCATAAGTGCAAGCTTTTTCTGGTAATTCAGCATCTTTCGTTCTGCTGCCCGATTGGTCTTCGCCATTGATGCAAGGATCTCGAGATCAGCCGAATTCACGATTCCGTCCGATGCGATCTCCCCAAGAAACGTCAGGACGCTCTGTTCATAGGGATCTTCTGACTCTTTTGAATGCAAGGATATCCGGACATTTTCCCCCTTGTCTTCGACAATCGTGATCATTTTTCTCCTGTGGAGATCAAGGAGGGTAGCGTAATAGCCATCCTCGTCAAAAATCGTTGCATCGCCTTTGAAGAGGAGATTCACTTCCCAAGGCTTCATGGTGGGATTAGGGATGGTACTCAAATATTCCGGGACGGTAAACTCCTGCTCCCTTCCGTATCTATAGTAGACATACAGGAGGAAGAAGGGGGTGAGGATTGCTGCCGCAAATCCGAGGAGGAGGAGGAGTTTTGCAAAGAGGAAGGAAAGGAGGGCATACCAGGGATTTGCATCCGCTGTTCGTCCCGCAACATCCTCGATGTACACAGGGAATCCCCGGATCGATTCGAATGCGTCGGTCGAAAGGAGCATCTCGATTCCCATCACCTCATCAGCCGGAACGCTCCCGGAAACCACGACCCATGCTCCCTCTTCCCTTACTGCGAGGGAGGGGGGGTGAGGGTATACCTTCTCAACAAGTTCCGATGGAACCCGGATGGTTACTTTTCGGAAGGGGATATGTTGATCGCCGACCAGTTTGAGGTTGAGATGGGCTGACGAAGTATCATATTCAAGGGGGGGATGAAGCAGGTAGCTGTAGTTCACCTGGTAGATTCCCGAAGAGAAATATGACGGTTGAAAGATACCAACTTCGTTCGGTTCAGCAAGTGCCCCAATCAGGGTATCGGGTTTAGCCGTCTCGCCATTGTAAATACTGACCATCCCATCGTATTCCTTTACGTACCCGATGGCAGGGGGCGGGACCTGCATCCCTTTCAGCTCAATGGAGGGAACGTTCAATGGTCCGAGCGCGAGCGGATCATCCCAATAACGGTAGAGCATACGGTATTGCCCGGGAGCCTTCACTTCGTAGAGGTAGGTCTCGTTAAAGGTACCATCACGGTACAGGGTAGCCTGGTAATCGACAATGACCAGATCACCTTCGGTCACCACAGGGACTGCCAGGGCGAGAATACAGGCTCCTACCGCAATGCCGAATGCGACCGCAATGAGGATCGCAATCTGTCGTTTCTCGTCCAAAGGGATTCCTCGCTCTCTAGAACTCGATCTTTGGCGGAGTCGCTATCGCCTCTTCAAACTCGAGGTATGCAAGCTTTCCGAGACCGAGAAGTCGAGCGACGAAGTTTGAGGGGATGACATCCACCAGGGTATTGTACTCCTGCGAAATATTGTTGTAGGTATACCGCTGTCGCGCTATCTCCTCTTCCACGCCCCGAACCGCATCCATCAGGTTCATGACGGTCGTACTGGTCTTGAGATCCGGGTAATTCTCGGCAACGGCAAAGAGCCTTCCAAGAACAGATCTCGATTCGCGTTCGATCTCGTTGAGATCTGTCGGGCCTGCATTCCCGACCCGTGCCCGCATTGCAGTGACCTTTTCGAGGATCTCACGTTCAAATTGCGCATAGCTCTTCACCGATCCCAGCAGTTGATCGATCATATCCAGCCGTTTCTTCATCGCAACCCGTATCTGGCCAAGCGTGGCCTCCGACGAATTTTTCAGGCTGAAAAACCTGTTGTAAACCCCAACAAAATAGAGGACAAAACCGGCCATGAGGACAAGGATCAGTCCTCCGATGATCCATGGAGTGAGACTTTCCCATGCCATTCTATCGATTATAGAAATGAGCAATCAGTGTTTAAAGTATTGTGTGGAAGAAGGAACCATCCCGTTATTCCAGTACCATTGTGCCCGCTACCCGTAGTTTTCCTCCCTCCAGGTAGTGCAGGATCACGCGTGCCCCCGGCCGGTAGACAAGCTCGGACTCCGTACGCAGCGTGATAACTGGTTTTTTCCAGTCACCCGAATTGTCCACAAAAGCAATCCTTGCAGGGATGAACTGCATCCAAAGTCCGGCATGGAGCACCATCCCCTCTTTAAGCGGTGAAGGCCAGTATCTGACAAGGCTTGCCCTGCCGTTGATCATAGAAGAAGAGGTGATATCAGTGCTTGCAGAAAGGACATAGCCGCGGTCCAGATCCTCTGTCTCTATTCCTTTCAAGGCGAGACCGACCCGATCACCAGGGATCGCATATTCTGCATCATCATCATGCTTCTGGATGGAACGGACCAGGGCAGTCTTTTTTGTCGGGTGAATCCTAAGTGTTTCATGGCGGCAGATACGACCGCCGATTACCTCTCCAAGGACAACCACTCCGATACCTTTCACATTGAAGAAGTGATCGACCGGGACTGCGCCATGGTCCCTGATCTGATCAGGTTCTTTCACTACTTCGATTTCGGCGATAAGTTCTTCCCGTATCCTCATCCGGTCATCAGGCAACAGGCGATAGTGTTCGACAACAGTTCCCTGGATCAGCGGGGCAATCTGTTCGGGCGTAATATAATTCCTGAGGACTAAGATACCTTCCCGTATTCCCGCACAATCCAGCATGATCAGACATTCTCCAAATGCGGCATTGATCTCGTCAACAACAAGAATTGCCCGTGCGGCCATGCTGACCGAGAAGAAGAGGGAGGCGAGTCGTTCCGGATACCGTGCTGGTTCGAGGAACGTGATCGTGTTGTCACCTTTTTTCAGGTTGTAAAAGGTGATGTCGGAACTGGTTCCTTTCTTTCCGAGGTCCTGGGCATACCCTTCCGGACCGATCACCGCTACCGTGAGATTGGACATCTCCTAACCTATCTGACTGCTCATAATATCAGCATTTATGTGCAGCCAAAAATCCTCCCGGAAACAGAAGCGCAGCTACCAGCTCTTCTTCCGAATGAACAACGGTTGAGGAATGCTCGAGCATGAGGTTCACGTCCTCATGGTACCCGGCTTTACGGAAATCGGTCCGGAGTGAGATAACGGGGATCCCTTTAGAAAATGCATACCCTATCTCCCATGCGGTACCGGAATCTGCATCCGGTCCGTCAATGACCGCAACCACTATGTCGGAAGCCTCAAGCGCAGCAAGATTCTTCCCGAATATGGCTTTATGTGCATCCCTCTCCCTCTTATGTGAATCATCCCCTGAATCCTGCGGGAGGTATACCTCATAACAATTTTTACGGAGCAGATCTCCAAGCTGAATGTTATACCTCCGTTCTGCCAGAGAGAACAACGGGGCTGCAAGATATACGCGGTATCGGGAAAAATCTGATACATCTATTCCAGGTAGATCGGGGAACCGGGAGAGAAATGCACCCCTCTCCCGTCTCCTGGCATTGGGGGATCCGCGGGGGCCGTACCAG
>MVZQ01000065.1 GCA_002068435.1 Euryarchaeota archaeon ADurb.BinA087
AATGAGACGATCGAACACTGCAGGTTTTGTGTTCATTCAAGATTTTTCCGGGTAAGAGGGGAATATATCAAATCTCCCGCTCTTGCCTATTGTCTCCTCCATCGCGCCACGAAAGAGGTGGATCTGAAATCGGTTGACGCAGTACAATGCGATGACCGTGATGGAGAAGGATACCGGAGTATGATGAATATTATTGGATAACATTCACGGGGTTTTCCAGAACTCCCACCACTTTTTACTCTGGAAGGGTACCGGTTTCATATCCCGTACCAATTCGACATCAATAATATGGTGTATGAGTTTTACTTCGTCGGTAAGCTCCATGAGGGACTGTTTTAATGCCTCGAGGGAGAGTTTGATATCGTGATATTCTTCAAAGGTCTGTTTCTGATTCGGGCTGAAGGGAGTGGTTCCGGTTGCCTTGGTAAAACCGTTCTCTATCATCTCAATGATGGCGCGGTTACGGTCAATGCCATTCTCTTTGGCATACTTATCGATTAGCTCCATCATCTCTGTATCAGTAGTGATCGATATCCTGAGCACCATGTCTCCTTCTCCCGTGTCTTTTATTTCATAGTGATTATCGGTAAGGTAAAAAAACCCACGCCTGCAATCAATCGCTAAAAAGGGCTAGAATGGGATCCAGCCGGACATGACGTTCAAATTCAGAAGCCAGATCTTCATACACATCCCGATCCTTCTCTGTTGCATCCATCTCAAAGTCCAGATTTTTTTTCCTGTAAAGATAGGTGAGCAGTGCCCGGATTGCAGATGGATTCTCGAAAAGACCATGGAGATAGGTTCCTATTACGAGCCCATTCTCTGACACTGCCCCTTCTCCCGTAAATGCTTCATTGTCACCAGCACGAATGGTCTCGCCCATATGAATCTCGTATCCTTTCACTGATCCCATCTGGGACAGAATCGGCCCGTGCGGAAGGGCTTGCCGGGATACCTGTTTTGTAACCTTCTCATAGCGGGAAAACCGTGTGGTTACATCGAGGAGGCCAATCCCCTCATATCTCCCGCAGCGGGATTCAAGCCCCTCATCAAAGATCTCTTTTCCAAGCATCTGGTAACCCCCGCAGATTCCGATAATAGGGATGCCCTGTTCCCTTGCCCTGACAATATCCGCAGCAGTGCCACTTGACTGAAGCAGAAGAAGGTCTTCGACGGTATTCTTTGTACCGGGGATAATGATGCAGTCATACCCAAAAAGTGATTCACCCGGATTTAGATAGTCTACGGCTGCATACGGTTCGAGCCGCTCAAAGTCAGTAAAATTCGAAATACGGGGGAGCCGGATGATCCCAATCTTTACCGGAAGGTTGCGGGTTCGCTTGTCCCCAAGCGAAAGAGAGTCTTCGCTCGGGAGAGGGATTGAGAATACCGGGAGAATCCCGAGCACGGGGATCCCGCAGAGATCTTCAATAATATGAACTCCCTCTTCGAAGAGGGCTGGATCCCCCCTGAACTTATTAATGATGACTCCCATCACCCTTGGTCGGATATCCTCTGGGAGGAGTGATAGGGTTCCGTATAGCTGTGCAAATACCCCGCCCCGTTCGATGTCGGCAACAAGAAGGACCGGCAGGCGGAGTTCCCTCTCTATCCTGATATTTGCGATATCCCGGGAATAAAGGTTTATTTCGGCTGCTCCTCCCGCACCTTCGGCAACGATATGGCCAAATTTCTCTAGAAGGCGATGAGCAGAAGCGACAGCGACAGAGAGGAGGTAATCAGTCTCCTGATAATACTCTGAAATGCGAACGTCTTTCCAGGGCCGACCCATGAGCACCACTTGGGAGACCATCTCTCCTTTTGGTTTCAGTAAGATCGGATTCATATCGGCATCCGGCTCTACCCTTGCAGCAAGAGCCTGCATTGCCTGCGCAATGCCAATTTCTGCGCCATCCCTGGTTATAAAGGAATTCAGGCTCATATTCTGTGATTTAAAGGGTGCTACCCTTATGCCACGGTTTGTAAGGACCCGGCAGAGGGCTGCAACGACCGTGCTCTTTCCAACATGAGAGGCGGTACCGATGACAAGAAGAGACATTCTGCAGGAAAGGTGTGCATGGAATTTAAATAAAAGGTATTCCTTGTTGTTGTCATATGGCGCTGTCCGAGGCAGGAAAGATACTGCTTGAGAGCCGGTACCTTCTCAGCGGAGAGACCATATCAGATATGTTCAAACGCGTCGCCAGGGCAGTGAATACCAGCAGGGAAGCGCAATTCTGCCAGATCATGAAAGATCTCCTCTTTCTCCCGAACTCCCCGACCCTTATGAATGCCGGGACACCCAAAGGCCAGTTATCAGCATGTTTCGTTCTCCCGGTGGAAGATTCAATTCAGGGCATCTTTACCGCCCTCAAACAGATGGCGATGATCCATAAAAGCGGGGGGGGTACCGGATTTTCTTTCTCGCGAATCAGGCCAGTTGGCGATATCGTTGGTACAACCGCAGGGATAGCGAGCGGCCCTCTTTCATTCATCCGTGTTTTCGATGAAGCCACCACTGCTTTAAAACAGGGCGGCAGGAGAAGGGGAGCGAATATGGGAGTCCTTGCCTCTTCACATCCAGATGTTTTCTCATTTATTCGGGCAAAGAAAAACGGAGACCTGAAAAATTTTAATCTTTCTGTCGGCATTGATCGTCGCTTCTTCGATTCATATTACCGGAGAGAGACTTATGATCTCGTTAATCCAAGGAATGGAGAAGTCTCTCAAACCATCGATACAGGGATCCTCTGGGAAGAACTTTGTTCTGCTGCGTGGCATTGCGGTGATCCGGGTATCCTGTTCCTCGACCGGATCAATGATTTGAACCCGGTTCCTGGCCTTGGCCCGATTGAAGCAACCAATCCCTGCGGTGAACAACCTCTTCTGCCTTATGAGAGCTGCAACCTTGGGAGTATCAATTTAGCGGGTTTTGTCCGGAAGGGTGAGCTGGATGAGGACAAGCTGGTATCAGCAGTCAGGTCTGGTGTTGAGTTTCTTGACGCTGTGATTGATATCAATACCTACCCGGTTCCCGAGATCAGGGATCATACACTCCTTACCCGGAAAATTGGTCTGGGGGTTATGGGTCTTGCAGATGCCCTTATTATGATGGAAATACCCTATGCCTCCAACGAAGGTCTTACCTTTACCGAATCAATCATGCAATTGATCCAGCAGGAAGCTCATATCGTTTCTGAGGAACTAGGTGAAAAAAAGGGATCATTCCCTGCAATTGACAGGAGCTGTTATTCCGGTCCGATGAGGAATGCAACCGTGACAACGGTTGCACCAACAGGCTCACTCCATATCATTGCGGGGACCAGCAGCGGGATTGAACCCCTCTTTTCCTTGGCATTCTCCCGTATCCTCAATGGAAAAGTGATCAGGTTTGTTCATCCTGCTGTCAGGCATATTGTCGAATCACTGCCCAGAGGTCAGAACCTGATGGAACAGATCGAAATGACCGGGAGTGTTCAGAATCTTCCAATCCGGGATTATGAAAAGGAATTGCTTCGTACCGCTCCCGAAATCAAACCGGAGTTCCATGTCAGGATGCAGGCAGTTGTGCAGAAGAACGTGGATAACGCAGTTTCAAAAACGGTCAACCTCCCCGAACATGCTACCCTGGAAGAGATATCAGAAATATTTCTTCTTGCAAGAACTCTTGGATGCAAAGGGATTACTGTGTACCGGTACAATAGCAGGGAAGACCAGGTATTATCGCGAGGATGCGATACCTGCCGGGTGGATGGTCTGGGCACCTGAGGGGAGCATGGTATGGATGATGCTCAATAACAGCGCTGTCGATCCTTTTTCATTGGAGGCGGTGTCCTGAAAGGCAGGTGTAATGCCAACAAATAAATAAAAGGGGACTTGAACGTACTTGTAATGAATGGTGGGATCTGTCCGACGTGTGGATTACCGAAGGAACTTTGTATCTGTGAGGAAGTTGCAAAAGAACAACAGCGGATCAATGTCAAGGTCAACAAGAGAAGATATGGAAAGGAAGTAACCGTGATAGAAGGCCTTGACCCAACCGACATCGACCTTGAAGATCTCTCAAAATATCTGAAGGGCAAGCTCGCCTGTGGTGGGACTGTAAAAGAGAGTTCCATTGAATTGCAGGGAAACCATAAGGATCGTGTCAAGGATCTCCTTGCCAAAAAGGGTTATAGCGTGGAAAATATCTCATAAATATTTTTATTCTCTAGGAGTTACCCTATCTTGCCGGGTTTCCAACCAATTATTTTTATTTTTCCAACCCAAATGGCATTTTATCATCGCTCCATGGGGATTCCATCAATATCGTTTCCATGCTGGTAATTGAAGATACAATCCCCTGGGGAAAGAAGAGTCAGGTGGATTATCCTGGTTACAGGCCTGAAAAGGAATCGTCAAAAGGGTGAAAAATCTGTGGTACCTGAGGGGAATTACATAAAAACGGACTTATTATTTCGATTATAAAAAGATAAAGCATATATTCCCACTATCATCGGTCGGCCTTTTTCTTCTTTTTCGCCCCTGACATCGAGAGGAGATCAACCGCGTAGCTTCCCTCAGCTCCGAGTCCCACTACCCGATCATCACACTGGGCCATCTTCTCGATATTGAGTTCATATGTTCCGGGTGCGACGATCCGGATGCTCTCTACACACGAACCTGTTATTTCCTCAATTTTATTTTTTTCAGGTAATGGAGGAGGGGTTGAGGTGGGAGTTGTGGGGGTTATGTTCGATTCAGGTTTCTTCTTTAACCGGGCATTCGGACGTTCAAAATAAAACTTTTTTCCTCCACACTGTGAGCAGCCGACCAGAACCTCTGCAGAAGAGTCAGGATAGACTTTCCCGCATTTGGCGCAGGTATGAACCATATTTTCACCGGGATGAAACCCAGGCACTGATCAAATCCTTGTCTTTCCGGATCATGCGCAACTGGTTTGCTGGCCCGATAACCGTCAGTCGAGATTCGGGCCTTGTTCTCCCCAGAAGTCTTTGCAGGAAACCGGGAGCTTCCTCATGAGAGGGGTATGTCTCGATCTCAATTCCGTTAAAACCATCGGGAAGGATCTCATGCATCGTCATCTCGATCAGTTTGCCCTGCTCTTCGGGATCCAGTCCTTTTTCAAGAATAACGATAGTTCCCTGTCGGACATCATCGAGAATCATGTGTATCTTTTCCATGGAAGTGAGCTTTGAAAGCCGTTCTTCTGATATCAGGTCGATCTGAACACCCTGTTGCATGATCTTTCACCCAAAATGTAATACCATCTTTTCATAGAGCTCCTCGATATTGCTCCCTTCTGTGCTGGAGATAGGGATGACAGGATGCTGGGGAAAAGCAGTCCTGATTCGCTGCGGGCTTGCATCAGGGAGATCTATTTTGTTTGCAACGATAAGGACCGGGAGTTTTCTGCTTTCGATAATCCCTACCATCATGATATTCACCTGGAGAAAGGGATCCTCGGTACTGTCAAGCATGTATATCACCCCATCGATATCTTCACGAAGCCAGTGCATAGCCTCGGCAACCCCTTCGGTAGCCTCACGGGCACGAGTGATCGCCTCTTCCTTGCCCACTCCATACTCCAGGAACTCTTTGTAGTCTATCTTCGTGGTCACTCCAGGGGTATCCACAATATCTATGGTAATGGTGCTCCCGTTGTTGCCGGTAATGGTAATATCCTGCTTCCGCGTTGCTCTCCTGGTTTCGTGGGGAATCTCACTCACAGGGCCAACCACCTCCCCTGTCCAGTCCCTTGCAATGCGGTTTGCGAGTGTTGTCTTGCCTGCATTTGGGGGACCGTAGATTCCAATCCGAGAGCGCTTTTTTTTAAAAAATGCCATGAGAAATTTGGAGACGCGATTTTTAGCCTGGACAAAAATACTCATACCTCACCTCATCGTCACAATTGAACAGGATACCCTTGCAATGGCCGTTCTCTCTCATATACCCTTTTGAAGATTGTCATTATTATGGTTTTGTACTGGTTCAATTGCCCCTATGCTAAAGGAGATTTAATATGCATCGATCAGTTAATAATGATGGCTCGCAGTAATGGATACTGCGTATCCCGTTCATAAGGGACGCCAATTGGGGGTGGATGATTGAAAAAAACCTCAGACTCGATCCGGTTCGAAACACGGGTGCCGCTTATTGAAGTGATGAAGGGGAATCCCACCACCATTCAGTCCGATGCATCCGTAGCTCGGGCAGCCATGGCTATGTGCCGTGATGAGGTGGGGAGCTGTATTGTGCTCCGTGACGACCTCCCAATCGGGATTGTGACCGAAGAAGATATCAATTGTAAGGTGGTTGCCAAGGACAAGAGGCCAAGTGCGGTTTTGGTGAACGAAGTGATGAGTACACCCCTCATAACCATACGTTCAGACAAGACTGTGCGCGATGCGGCTCACATGATGATACGGAATCGTGTACGCAGACTACCTGTGGTTGATGATGAAAACAGGGTCATTGGTATCGTTACTGTCAGGGATATTCTGACCGTCTCAACTGAGATCAACGAGCTCATGAATGATCTTATCGAGATAAACAGGCTTGAAGAGATTGAAGTAGGTACCTGCAGCCGATGCGGGCAGATGTCCGATGATCTCCGCCGTATCGATAATGTCATGCTCTGCACATCATGCCGTGAGGAGGAACTTCTTCAATGAAGACAGCGGCAGATTTCATGGTTGAGTTTCCAGAACTCAAGTCGGATGACCGTATCACGAAAGCACGCAAGATCCTCCGTGAAAACACCTTCCGCGAGGTCTATGCGCAGGATGGGAAACGAAGGCTTGTGGGGTATATCGATATCACCGATGTCCTCCATGTTACTGCCACGAAATCTGACGTCACAATCGAAGGGTATCTGAAGGATATCACCCCTGTTTCTCAGGGTGATACCCTAGGAATCGTTCTTCAAACCATCAGGAAGAATAAAACAGATAGTGTACCGGTCGTAGATGATCACGGTATCTTCCTGGGAGGGGTCCTTTTATCTGAACTCTTTCCGGTCGTTCTGACCATGCAGCGGCTGCATGGACCTGTGTGTGATTCCATGACAAGGAATGTCATCACCTGTTCGGCAGAGGATACCGTCCAGCGAATCCATGCCCTTATCATCGATACCGGGTACTCTGCCTTTCCGGTGATCAAGAAAAAGAAGGTTATCGGGATGATTTCACGGCGCGATCTCCTCAAGGACGGGAGATGGCGTACCTCATCTGAAACAACAACCACCGTTGATAACCTCATGACAACCCCGGTCATCACTGCCGGGCCTGATGATGACATCAGGTCCGCTGCTGATATTATGGTAAAACATGACATAAGCCGGCTGCCGGTCATTGAGAATGATGCGATCGTTGGGATAATTGACCGCCATGATGTCCTCAACTGCATGGCCTGGTAAGGGATGGAACTACAGGATTATCCATTCGCCACGGACCGAATGATCGCCTCTCTCCATCCATATTCATGTAAGAGGGATACTATGCAAACGAATGACCGTAATTTTAAACAAGGCGACAAACTCCTGAAAATGCCCGGTAAACTCGATCGAGGACCGGTCGAGTTCAAGTCCCACATCGTGGCCCGGGAAGGTGAGATCATGGCCATCGCAACACGGGATGTCGTTTCGGTTCCGCCGACAATGCCGATTCTCGCAGCGGTTGAGACAATGACCAACTGCGGGTTTCGACGGCTCCCGGTTGTGGATGCGGGAAGCAGAAAATTGAGGGGGATTGTAACATCAGGGGATATCATCAATTTCATGGGGGGAGGCGATAAATTCAACCTGGTCCGGATAAAACATGATGGGAATCTTCTGTCTGCTATCAATGAGCCCGTTCGCAGCATTATGACCCAGCAGATGACAACCCTTCCCGATTCTGCCTCTATCAATGATGCGATTGATATCATCGTCAACCGGAGAGTCGGCGGGATGCCCATCGTTGACAATGACGGTGTCCTGGTCGGTATCGTGACAGAGCGCGATGTCATGAAGGTCCTTGCGACAGAACGATCGGGTCTTTGTGTCAATGACATCATGAGTACTGCACTGAGAATTACCAATCCTGACTGTCCTATCCGGATTGTCACAAGGGACATGACGACCAACCGTTTCAGGAGGCTCCCTGTGGTGAGTAATGATGTCGTATATGGTATTATCACAACGACAGACATCATGAAATACCTCGGGACGAAAAAGGTATTCTCTCAACTTAAAACGGGCGATATTGATGAAGTGATGGATCTCGCTGTGAGAAACCTCGTATCGGGGAACCTCTTCACGATATCCCCGGAAAGGAGTATTAACGAAGCCGCAAGGGAGATGGTCGATCGGAATGTTGGAGCCCTTCCGGTGATTGAGAACACCCGCCTGGTCGGTCTTGTAACCGAATTTGACCTGGTCAAAGCCCTTTCAAGGAAGTGAGCCGGGTATGAATGCAGGTGATGTGATGAGCTCCCCGGTGTTTGTCGTCGATTCAGGTGAAAATGTTGCCAGGGCGCGAAATTTGATGCTAAGACACAGAATTTCACGCCTTCCGGTCCTTGAGAAATCCGTCCTTGCCGGGATTATCACAAAGAAGGATATCGGGTACCGCCTCCGCCAGAGCGAACCTCTGTGGCGAAGGAGGCCAATCGACAGCATTCCGGTGATGGTTCTCATGACACCCGATCCGGTTACCATTACCGTCGATGCACCCATCGGACAGGTTGCTTCCCTTATGATTGAATGCGATATCTCTGGAGTTCCCGTAGTTGACCCGGCCGGGATAACAGGGATTGTAACCAAGTCAGATCTGATGAAATCGACATCTGTAGGATCGCTCACAAAACGGGTAAAAGAGACAATGGAGGATGTTATCACCGTGAGCCGATACCATTCCCTCGACCATGTCATCGACCTCATGAGAGAGAGGAATGATAAGGTAGTTGTGGTGAATAATGATGGGAGTCTCGCAGGAATTGTGACCGAGAGTAATCTGGCATTTTTTCTGTATTCCAATGAGAGGGCGGATCTCCCGGTAAAGGACCTCACTCGCCTCCGAAAGGAAGAGCCGGGAGGAAAAAAGGTGTTGCGCTATGTTTACGAGACCGCGGTAGTGGCGGAAGATCTGATGTCACACCCTGTCATGACAATTCATCCCGATGCATTGATCGGGGAAGCAGTCTCAGTCATGCGGGATCAGTCAGTCAACAGTCTGATTGTTGTTGCGGACCAGGAGATAAAGGGTATTATCAAGAGAGACGACATTATAAGGGAAGTTGCACAATGACCGAAGAACTCTTTGTCAAGGATGTAATGTCACGGCCGGTTACCATAGCAAAGGCTGCGGTGATCACGGAAGCGCTCGATAAAATGCTGAATGAGGGTATCGATCCGCTGATCGTCATGAATAATAATTCAGTTGTTGGGACGGTATCTCGATGGAGCGTTGCTGAAAAACTGGGAACAAAGCGGAATTCATCCATCTCTCCAAATTCAATCCATGTAGCGAATACAGTAGAAGAGGACTTCACCACGGTCTACCCTGACCAGGATGTGGAGATCCTGATCCCGCTCCTTCAGACATACAAGATTGTCGTGGTATATGATGAGGATCACAGGCTTATCGGTAAGGTGACCGCTGAGGATCTGCTCAAGGTGTACCGCCCCAATGGTACACTCGAAGAAGTAATGGAAGAAGCCTGCACTATTGACACTGAAGAACGCGTGGTGCATCTGCGGAGGAGGATGATCGATGACAAAATAATCAGGTTTATTGTCACCGATCAGGACCGGGTAGTAGGGATCGTCACAGAGACGGATGTGGCCGTTGCGATGAGGAACTTCCGTGAGGTCGTCGATGATAAACATCAGGATCACCGAATAAGGAACCTTCTTGTCAAGGATATCATGAGTAAACCGGTTCTTTCAGTGAGTGTCGGATCGACTGTCGATCAGGTG
>MVZQ01000066.1 GCA_002068435.1 Euryarchaeota archaeon ADurb.BinA087
GGTGTTTGGATTGGACGCGAAGTTTGCTGTAGGGGCAGTGCTGCTGATCGGCGTCATTCTCATCGCAGGATGTACCCAGCAGCCTCAGGCTGAAGAGACCCTCAAGATCGGGGTTGTTGCCTCAATGACCGGATCGGCCAGTACCACCGGAAAGGATATCTGGCAGTCGGCTGTGCTTGCCGTCGAGGAGATCAATGCGGACGGCGGAGTGTACATCAAAGACCTCGGCAGGAAAGTCCCCATCGAGGCGATCCTCGGGGACGATGAATCGACCCGTGAAGGGGGGCAGAAGGCGGTAACCCGGTTGGTTACCGAGGACAAGGTCGATCTCCTTGTCGGGGGATTCTCGAGTGCGGTTGTCTCATCGCACCAGGCGATTGTAAACGAGCACCAGGTTCCCTATATTGTTACCGGGGCATCGAGCCCAATCATCACGCAGCGGACTGACATGCCGACCAGTACCACGTTCCATTACTGTCCGACAACGGATGACTACGGGCGCCAGACGACTCTCTTTGCAAATGAGGTGATCCGGCCCGCCATCAACGAAAAATTTGGCTTCTCATCCGGAAGACCGCTCCGGATGGCGCTCATCTACCAGGACAGCCCCTATGGGAAGGGGGTGCAGACCGCGGTGATAAACACCATCGAACAGGAGCATCTTCCCATCACGATTGTAGCAAACGAGACCTTCAAGATGGGGGAGACCGATTACCGGACCCTGCTCACTTCGGTCAAGGCGGCACAGCCTGATGTTATCTACCCTGCGACGTTCATCAACGAGCAGATCCCCCTCGTCACCCAGGCACGGAGGGACGTCGGGATCAATGCCATCTTCCTCGCTGTGGAGTGCAATGATGATCCTGATTATTACAGCGGAGTGGGACAGTACGGTGACTACTCGATCATCGAGAGCCGGTTCAGCCCGTACACCATCCCTCCCGGGACGATTGCGAATAATACGGCACAGTTCAAGCAGGATTTCGAAAAAAGGTGGGGAGGCTTCCCGGGAATGATGGGAGCATCGACCTATGAAGGGGTTTATATCGCAGCACAGGCAGTTGAAAATGCAGGAACCCGTGACAAGGCGGCAGTAGTAACTGCTCTCCATTCACTTGAGATGCCCGAGATCATCGAGGAGATGGAGGGGGGAGTGATCCAGTTCACCCCTGAGTTCAGGGAGGCAAAATTTGACCTGTACATGGAACAGCTGCGATGGAACGTATCTGCAAGGAACCTTCGGCCGGTAATCGTCTGGCCTGACCATCTCAAGGAAGGGGACTTCATCCTTCCCGATTGGTTTGAGGCAGTCTAATTTTTTTCACACAGGCAACTCTGGTTTTATACCGGATGTCAGGATCTGTTTTTTTTCCGGAAAAAGCTCTCGAGAAACCACCCTCTCATCTGAATGTGCGAATGACGAGGCCAGGATTGTAGAGGTATCTCCCTAAGAAGACAGTACAGCTGGACCCGGAATGCTGATTAGCCCTCCTCGCATACCAAGAAGGATTTCATGGCAGATGATTCCGAATGGCGTGGCAGGACCAGGTCGGGGCCTTTTTAAATCTTTTCTCATCAGGATTGTTGCTAGCCGGTCCTCTTTTGTTGCTATAAGCAACCGCAATCATCTCTTTTATCATTTCAGAACGACAATATGCATGCAGGGATACGACCATATGTGTATAGCAATACCTGCCGAGGTCATTGAGAAGAAAGAGGGGAATATCGGGATTGTCGATTACGGTGACCTGAGACAGGAAGTACGGCTTGATCTGGTCGATGTGGAAGTCGGAGAGTTTGTACTCGTCCATGTGGGATTTGCCATCCAGAAGCTCTCGCGGGAGGAAGGATTTGAGACCCGTGAGATCTTCAGACAGGTATTCGCGGCGATGGAAGAAGAGGCTGAAGGACAGCAGACGTCCTGATTCTATTTTTTCAAGGAATATCCCTGATCGTCCAGGTTATCATACCTTCAACAGCACTATTCTTATGTATTCAAAGAACTGATAGAGTAGTAAAAGGAGAGTATGAAATGGATAAAACAGGTGTTGCCAGCCTTATTGGGGGAATTATTCTGCTGGCTCTCGGGGCCTATGCACTATGGGTATTCATCCCTGATGTCATCACCGTTCTGAAGGGATCCATTGGGATTATCGCGATTATCATCGGAATCTTCCTGGTGATATTCGGGGCGATTCTCATCAAGGACTGATCACATTTTTTCTGGTTATTGCATGGTGACCTGACCGCGATGTCAAATTTTAAGGCCTATAAGGTCATAATTTATCCATATAACAGGATATAATCCCATTTTTATGAGGTGTAACCATGATGCGGGAGAAGGTGCTTGTGCTGCTGCTGATCATATCTCTCTGCGGGAATGTCATCCTTGTATTTTTTAATCCATTCCTTTCCCAATCCCTTCCAGGAACAAACAATACGTCTGGTTTTGCAGGCATCGACCTTTCAAAAAATACAGGTCATAATGAATTCATGCTCGATGAGTATGGTAATCTCATCGGAATTCCTCCTACAGAGAAAACAACCGATGTACCCAATCTCACTGTACCCCGGGGGGATTCTGATCTCTCATCTTCCGATCCGGAAACAGGAGAACTGAATGAAACGGCTGTCATGATCCCTGGTGAGCCAACCATGACGCCGACTCCTGAAGTGACGGAAGAGATCCCGCTCGATCCCCTGGTCACCTATGAGAACAAGAAATTCGGGTTCTCTCTCCGCTACCCGAGAAACTGGACCATCAATGAAGCGGCCGCCGGGCGGACCGTGCTTACCCTGACCGCACCGATTGAGCGAGGCTGTGACTCCGATACCAGCCAGTGCTACAATTACATTGCTAATTTAACGGTAGAGATTGATCAGAAACCAAAAACCCTGATCCTTGAGGACTATTTCAATTCTGCAGTGTCTCAGCTGCAGCTGGATTACTTTATCACAACGACGAGCAAGAGTGCTCCTGCGCTCCTTTCTGACACACGTGCCTACCAGATTGAATATTACACCCGCGATAAAAGAGGAAATGCTGACCGGAGATACATGCAGTATTACGCGTTGATGGATGGGAAAGTCTACATCGTCAGCTATTTCGGACCTTACTCCACCTGGGAAAACGTGTACGACCATAATAAGCCGGATGCCCAGATGGTGGTGAATTCTTTCACGGTGCAGAGGACCTTTAAAACAGCCTGAAGGAGCGGGGAGCAGGGACCTGCCATCCCCCGGATTTTCACACTGGACCTTGTTTACGATTTCTGTACTGCACTGGGCGCGATCCGTGAAAGTGCGGGAAAGCTGTGATGGGCTTACGTCTGAATCCAGGCTGCCACATCAATAAGATTTATAAAATAATCTTAGTAATATAATTAGAACCGACATTTTTTCATGTGGTTGTTCCCCCGGAAGTGATCCATGCGCCCGACCCTGAAAGAAGAACTTGAATTTGCGATCTGGAAGATCACCGGCACCCCGATGAAGTTTTCTGAATACACCGTCCCATACCTGTCGCAGGAGATTGCGAAGAAGACGGGTGAGGACCCCGCCGTCGTCAGCCTGAGGCTGATCCAGGAGATAAAGCAGATCATCCACGAAGATGTCGATCGACAGCTGAAAAAGTGTCCCCCCTGTATGAAACAGGCCTGAACCTCTCCCCCTGTTTTAGGGATAAGCCCCTACAAGTGCACGTCCTATACACCCCCTCACATCCTTCTTCTCTCCCTCTCATCGCGTATTCCCTTCATCCTGCATTCCGAGGGGAGGAGCGGGTAATTGCTGTCGAAGAAAACCGCATTGGGCGGTAGCGGGACATCCTCCAACTGACCCTATTATCCGAGTGCCCGACGAACGCCTTCATGCGCAAAACCGTTGTGAACTCATGTGCCCGATCAGAATCTCAGCCATCCAGCGCAAAACATGAATTATGATGGTGTTGAAAATACCTGTATGCATCGGGTCATAAGGGGCTATGTGGATCTCCTGCGACTCCATTTCTTTTTTGCATGGCCGGTCCTTTTCTGCTCGGGATACCTCCTTGCCACTTCCGTATACGGTCTCTTCTCGTGGTATGACCTCCTGAAAGTAGCGTTCATTGGCTTCCTTGGATTTGAAGCAGGTTTTGTCCTCAATGATTATGTTGACAGGCATTACGATGCCCGGGATATCGAAACCGGAAAGCTGACCAAGTACTGGAGGATGTTTGGGAGGCGACCGATTCCTGAGGGGCTGGTCTCTTCCCGGGAGGCAGTTGTCGTATTTATTGTCCTTGTGGCAGCGACCACCCTCCTCACCGCGACCCTTCCTTTTCCTCATTCGGCATTCGTCTTTCTGATCATGCTCTGCAGTTATGGTGTCGAGATCTTTTACCAGGTGAGAAAGCGAAACCAGCGTTTCCCTCTTGCACAGCTGGTGGGGCGCACCGATTTTGCCCTGTTCCCTGTCGCAGGGTACCTGAGCATCGGTAATCCCGATATGCTGGCCCTCTTTTACTTTATGTTCTTTTACCCGTTTGCCCAGGCCCACCTTGGGGCAAATGACCTGATAGATGTCGCGAATGACAGGGCACGGGGGATGAATACAGTGGCAACCCTGTACGGGCTTTCGGGAACAGCGCTCTGGATTGCAGGCTTCACTGCAATCCATGTGGTCACCGCAGTCCTCTTCATGACCCGCCTGGGCTGGATAGCGAGGGGGGGAATCGTTCTTGGACTCTGCCTGCTTCTCGTGGCAAACATGGCGATCAGCAGGGACAGGACGGCGGATACCGGCCTCCGGGTGCTTCCACTCTTCCACATCACCATGCTGATCTATGCCGTATCGATCGGTTTTGACAGCTTCTTCTGAACGGAAAGAGAAAATTCAGGGTATGCTGCCGGGAATGCGCTTGAGGAAAACACTATATCCCTCTTCTTTTCGAACGGGGGGGTCAAATCCCGTCAAAGCGGATCGTACCCATTCCTTTGGATTGACAAATAGGGAAGGATCTGAAAGGAGGGGATAGCCCTTCCGGATACCGTTCTGTTCCCGGGTGATGCCCGGTTACCGGGCGTATGCCTCTACAAGGTCCCTCGCAGTGATGATCCCTTCCAGAGTCTTCTTCTTCAGGAGGATTAACCTGCGGATGTGTCTTGATGCCATGGTCTTTGCGGCGGCATGAATGCTGATCCCGGCGGGAGCAGTGATCAGCGGCGACGAGGATGCCATGCTCACCGGGGCATCAAGGGGCCTGTCCCGGGCGATGAAGGTGGTGAGGAGATCACGTTCCGTGAATATCCCCAACGGGTGGTCATCCCTCATGACAAGCAGGCTGCCGATCCGATTCCTGCCCATGATCCGGGCTGCCTCTTCAACGGTCTCATCCTCCCCGATGCTTTTTACGTCCCGTGTCATGAATTCATCCACGGAAAGGGACGTCTCGGGAGCATCGGGCATCTCACGGATGAGGTCCGAGGCGGTGATCACCCCGGCAATATCCCCGCACTGGAAGACGGCGAGCCTCCCTTTTCGCCGGATCATGGTGCGTGCCGCTTCCCTGATCTCCAGGTCGGAACAGATCTTGATGAGCGGGTACGACATCACATGGCTGACCTTTGTTGTCCCGATATCAAGACCCCCTGCCAGGATCTTTGAAAGCAGGTCCCGTTCGGTCACGATCCCGATCGGGGTGCCATATTGCATGACGATCAGGCTCCCGATATGTTTCTCACCCATCTGCTTTGCGGCATCTGCCATGATGGTGTCGGGGGTTGTGATGGCAACCTCCCTACTCATGATATCCTCCACCTTCAGGTGGCGCTTGTATTCCTTGTAGGCACGGTCGAGCACGCTCGGGAATTCAATACCAGGCTTTTCCGCTGCAACCATTGAAAGTCCCCATTGTGAGGATCAGCTCCAGATGTTTAAAGGTTTCGGAGGTATACCCGCTCATCCGGCATGCCACCCTCTCCTAACCCCAAAAAGCCATATAAACGCGATATTTGAAAGTAAACGCTTAAATATTCTTTTAATTGCATAAAACCCAACGATACTACACCGCAAAAGACCTTCACAGATTGCATGCAAGGGCTTCTTCCGGTTCCATCCGATGAATGCTACCCCCCAAAATTACTCTTGTCCAGAACCTCAATAAAGAGAACATTTTTATCCAGTTATTTGCGGTTATTTTTTAAAATGAAGTGATTTTATCAATATTCTTCATGAAGGTGCACCCTGTTTCCTGTGGAACCGTGGTTCCATGATTCATAATGGGGGAAACGGAGCCAAAAATGGGCTTATTTTTGGGATGATCCCAGTGATGGAAGTGATCCTGTTATCAGCCCTATCTTAATCCCCTTCCTTCGAGGGTATCGGGAACATTTGGTTATTAATTGTGAAAATCGGGGATCATAAAAAGAGTGCTGCTATGGGGATTCGAACCCCAGTCTTCGGCGTGAAAGGCCGAAATGATTGGCCGGACTACACTATAGCAGCAAAGTTGCTCTATCCTGTTAGATCTTCAACGTAAAAATAATTGTGGATGGGGATGCCGGGGAGTATCACTGGTAGATCGGGGTCCCTTCAGTCTCGGTGACCGTCCTGAACGCTGCCATCAGCTGGCGGGTGACGGGGCCGGGTTTTCCGGTGCCGATCGCACGGCCATCGATCAGGACAATCGGGGCGACCTCGGCCGCAGTGCCCGTGACAAAGACCTCGTCGGCCGAATACATATCGTAATACCCGAGGTTCTGCTCCACCAGGGTAAGGCCGTGTGATTTCGCAATCTCAAGGACCACGGCACGGGTGATCCCCCGGAGGTTGTTCAGGGTCGGCGGGGTGAAGATGACCCCGTTTTTCACAATGAAGATATTGTCGCCCGAACCCTCCGACATATACCCGTTGGTATCAAAGAATATCGCCTCGTCACCGCCCTTGTAGTTCGCCTCGATCTTGCCAAGGATGTTGTTCAAGTAGTTCAGACTCTTGACATTCGGCGGGAGTGCCTCTGCAGGGTTCCTCCTGACCGAGACCGTGATCGCCTTGAGGCCCTTGTCGTAGAGATCGCCATACATCGCACCCCATTCCACGGCGATCACGATCACCGAGGCTATCGGGCACTTCCTCGGGTCGAGTCCCAGGTCTCCCACACCCCTCGTGACGAGTGGCCGGATATAGCCGTTCGTGAGCTTGTTCCTCCTGAGCACCTCAAGGATGATCCCGGCCATCTCCTCTTTCGGGACCGGGACCTTGAGGTCAATAGTCCGTGCGGAGTCATATAACCGGTCGAGGTGCTCCTGGAGGCGGAAGACCCTGCCGTTGTAGGCGCGGATCCCTTCAAAAACCCCGTCCCCATAGAGGAATCCATGGTCAAAGACAGAGATGTGTGCCTCTTCCTTTGGCAGATACTTCCCGTCAATATAGATGATCATACCTGCTAGATTTGGAAGTACTAGTATTTTTTACCTGCTGGTTATCCCCGGGCGCCGGTCCTGCATGAGGCGATAAAAGACGAGAACATGTTCCGGCTGCTTACCGGGTGGAGGTGGGTGTAGCTCCCGATCGTATTGTCCTGGACGGCACCATCGAGCTGCCCCCGTATCCCTTTGCCCCGCGAGAGGAGGTAGGAGAATCGGGTATCCTCCTGGAGATTCACGTCTGAGTAATGGAACTCATGGCCCCTGAAATGTCCTGCACCAAGCGGATTTCCTCCCTTGCTCTCTCCTTCGACATAACTTACAATCCGGCGTGCAGGCATGATCGTTTCACCATCAAAGACCCCGCACATCGCGCAGGACTCCTCCTTCTCTGATCCCTGCCACCCCGCTTTCGTCCGTATCGCCCTGGTGAGGTACATCAGGCCCCCGCATTCGGCGTAAATTGGGATACCCTCCCTCGACCTCTCCTGTACCGCATCCCTCATCCGGTCGTTTGCCTCGAGTTCATGCAGGAACAGTTCGGGGTATCCCCCTCCGAAGATGTACCCGTCTGCTTCCGGCAGCCGGTCATGGATCGGGCTGAAAGTGACTACCTTTGCCCCACCAGCCCTGAGGCGGTCAAAGAGATCGGCATAATAGAAGTTGAACGCTTCATCGAGTGCAACCGCAATGGTCGTATCGGGTGCCTGGGCAGGCTCGAACAGGGGATCATGGAAGGGAGGGGTGGGAACCTGGGCTGACAGTCCGAGAAGGACATCGGGATCGATATGATCCCCCACCATTGCAGTAATTTCCTGGATGCGCCGGAGAAACGCAGGAGCAGTCTTTCCTTCGAGATAGGGCACCAGCCCCAGGTGGCGCATCGCAAGCTCCATGTCAGGCTGGCGTGGTACTGCCCCGATGACCGGGACACCGCAATGGTGCTCGATCGCCTCGGTAGCCTTCCGGACATGCTGCGGTCCGGAGACATTGTTCAGGATAATCCCCCTGATATCGATCGCCGGGTCAAAGGACTGGAAACCCTTCACAATCGCTGCGGCACTACGGGTAATGCTCCGTGCGCTCACGACCAGCACGACCGGTATGTTCAGGAGCTTTGCGACCGCTGCGCTGCTCCCCTCATCCCCGAGGGACTCTGCCCCCTCGTAAAGACCCCTGACACCTTCTACAAGGCCAACATCGGATCCCTCCATCCCGTGGGCGAAGATCCTCGCAAGGTCTGTTCTCGCCATCACGAAGGTATCCAGGTTACGGCAGGGACGCCCTGTAACCCCGGTGAGGTAGGAGGGGTCGATGTAGTCCATGCCCACCTTGAACGTCTGGACCGTCATCTTCTGCGAGAGCAGCGCAGCGATCGCGAGGCTGATGCTGGTCTTCCCGCTCCCGGAGCGGTCCCCGGAGATCATCAGGGCCCGCATGACATGCTCCGGAGGATCGCACCAAACTCGCTCTCGACGATATCTTTTGCGCCAAGGGTCCTGGGATGAAGATCCACCTCGACGACGACGTGCCGGTGCCCAAGGTCACGGAGTGGCTCGACCTGCCGCGGGCCGTTCGTGATCGAGAAGCACTCGATCCCGTCGGTATATTCCCGGGGGATCGCGTGCGGAACCCCGACGATGAGCGCAAACTCCGGGTCGAGTTCTGAAAGCCGCCTCCCTGCCACCTCTCCGTTTGCACCGTACTCATCGAGGGCCCCCAGGAGCCCGGGTTCCAGCCCCCGCCCGGTCATTCCTGCAAGGATTCGCCGGGCATCCTCCCGGACCTTCGGAAGACCCCTGGATTCAAGGTTTGCAAGATACGTGATGTCGGCACAGGGGCAGAGGTCATGGAGCGCCAGGAGTTCATCCGCGAACATGTATGCGGTCTCTTTCTTGGCGTTCATGATCGCAACCCCCCTCTTCCCCGAACCTGCAAGCGCGGCGAGCCTGCCTGCAACGAGATGCTTGAGATCCCCCCGGGAGGGCTCGATATAGGGTTTGCAGGCTGCTCCCCGGAGACGCTCCACCTCGTTTGCCATCCCGAGCAGGTATTTCTGGCGTTCGAGTTCATCAGCCGAGATCCATCCCGCCTCAGCGGCGGGTTCAAGGGTTGCGATCACTCCTTCTATGTTCTCTGGGTATCCTGCATGGATCTCGATCGCGATGGTCGGCGTTGAGACACCCGAGAGGGTTACTGCCGACTTGAGATCCTCACCGATGATCATGGAGACACAGGTACCCACCACCGCCATCCGGTGGGGGTGGAACTGCTCCTCGGCATACCGGAGGACCCGTTCGAGCGGCTCCTGCCCGCCGAAGATGAACTCGTGGTCAGCGAGCGAAGTGGTCAGCACCCGCATCCCGTCCTCTTCAAGGAGCCGGGCATGTTTGAACGAGCATCCCGACGGCCCGTGGAGCACGGCCACATCAACCTCGAGATCGCGGGCGGTATAGAGGGCAGCGACAATCGAACTCGGCCTCGGCTGCATATACTTCATGGCTTCT
>MVZQ01000067.1 GCA_002068435.1 Euryarchaeota archaeon ADurb.BinA087
GGTATTTATCTGGATCTGAGGTCATAGTGTGTCAGGATACTCGGGCGGAATTTACAGCAATTTAGATACACTGCCATCTTTAAAACCCATGTGTAATAATCAAGGTGGCGAAATGAAGACGAAAACAATGGTTATTTTAGTAGCTTTTGCCTTTGTCATGGCAATGGGCTGCTCTGTGGTGAGTGCGGCGAATCCCATTCCTGCAAGCAATGAAACCTCGGGTATTTCTGTGTATATCACGGCCAATGCCCAAGGGAGTCTGAAGTCCGATACTGATATCGTTTTTACTCAGGGAAATGGCAACCTCCTCAATAATCCTCCGCTTGATGCTAACGGGGAAGGCCAGGCTACCATTGCATATGTTGAGAACACCGTTGCAACCAGCGGAACGATCAACTATACCCAGAGCATCGAAGTTGATACCGCTAGTCAGGGGGCATCCGGGTCCAACCTGGAAACAGTCCGACAGATTGACTACTCCAACGAAGGTGATGGAGACAGCGTTGGAATGATGCACTCTTCTGAATCCATCCTGATTGAACAGGATGCGACAGCAACGGATGGAGAAGAGGGTTGCTGCATGTGGGGCGATGACAATGGAGAGACCCTTCCGGCATCATCGGTCCGTGTAGAGGCAGGCAGTGAAGTCAATCTCAAGGAAGGATCAGTGAACTCCGACGGCTCCGCAAGGACGGTCTCAAACGATATCGATAGCGGTATCGAGATCACCTACGATGTCTCTGTAGAGGGTAGCGGACAGACCGGAAACGACAAGGCCGTTGGCAGTGCCGAAGTATTCACTGAAGCAATCATCATGGAAGGCTCCGGAGCCGAGGTCAACCAGACAACCAGTATGACCTATGAACAGAACGTCCGGGTGAACGGACTCATCCAGATCTCGATGGACACAGAGTATTCCTCACCATAGGAAGACTCCCCTCTTTTCTTTTAAGTATCCGTGTCGATATACTGACTTGTTCGAGGATTACATATTCAGATTAAGGATAAACAAGGGACAGGTGTATTTTTATATAAAGAGGATGTGATAGGACAGCCTGGTTTCGAAAAACACTCTAAATGATTGATCCGTTACCAATAGATATTCACATGCTATGCACACCAGAAGCGTTCATTATTCAATTAATCAGATAAAATTACTCTCCATGCTCATCACGCATGGAAAATTTTTAAATGGAGATAGGTTGTGAGGACTGCCTACCTTTCGAAGCTTATTTCAGGTTCCCCGGTATGACGGCCAATTGATCCGGATCGCTTCAATTCTGCCTATCTCGGCGTCATAATTGTTCGGATCAAGTTCGAGGGCCCGGTTAAAAGCTTGTATTGCCAGGTCAATTCTGCCGATTTTTGTCAGAATATATCCCTTGTTTGCCCAAATCGCTGAATTATTGGGATTGAGGTCCTGTGATACCTCAATGACGTTGAGTGCCTCTTCGTACCGGTTTATCCGGTAAAGTGCAACAGCCTTGTAGAGGAGGGCTTCGCTGTTATCAGGTTCCAGGGCGAGAACCCTGTCATAGGTATTGATAGACCCAAGATAATTCCCGACTGCAATCTGGTCGTAGCCCTTATTCAAAAGAGCTGCAGTATTGTTTGGTTCAAGTCCGATTACCTTATCGAATATCGTGATGGCATCCTGATATTGCTTCATCTGGTGCAGTGCATAGCCTTTATTCATCAAAGCAACAGTGTTGTTGGGATTTTCTGACAGCTCACTATCATAGTAACGAACCGCTTCACCCCCTCGTCCAAGTGCTATCAACGAGGATACTTTATACCTCCAGGCCTGTGAATCATCAGGTTTTATATCAAGTGCGTGTTGAAACGCGTCATTGGCATCTTCGTAGTCTTTCATGGCGTACAGAACATAACCCAGATTAAGCCACGTTGTCACCGAAGAAGGATTGAGTTTTGATGCTTCCCTGAAAATTACTGCTGCTTCATCATACTTTTTCAGACTGGTAAGGGCCTCACCCTTTGCAGTGAGAGCTCGGAAATTTCGAGGATTCAGCTCGAGCTCTTTTTCAGCTGAGAGAACTGCCTCATCAAACCGGGATAATGCCACCAGGGCAGATGCCTGGTATCCCCAAATACTTGCCTGCCGTGGATTCAATTCAAGAGAGATGTTGTATGCCTCCAGGGCTTCCTCATATCTGCCCATTGAGGCAAGGACATATCCCTTATTCGTCCAGGCAACGGCATTAGTGGGATTGAGTCTTACGCTCTCGTTGAAAGAATCAAGTGCTTCACTGGAACGTCCCAGTGCATGGAGTGCAGTGCCCTTGTTGTTCAGGGCAACCGTGTTTTCAGGTTCAATATCCAGAGCTCTCTCTGCAGATTGCAATCCCTCGTCATACTTACCTAAAGAATTTAATGAATACGCCCGGTAAGCGAAGGCTTGTGAATTATTAGGTGATGAGGTGAGGATATTGTCATAGACAGTAACTGCCTCCTCAAATCTCCCAAGCCCTGCTAAGGTATCTGCTCGCCCAGACAAGGCTGAACTGTCATCCGGAGTCAAGTTGAGGATATAGTCATAGGTTTGAAGTGCTTCGGGGAATCGCATCAAACTCCTCTCGAGATCGGCTTTTGCCTTGGCGGCCTCGATATTCCCAGGATTCGTGGTAATGGCAACAGAATATGCACTGATTGCAGCATCAAACTGACCCTGTGCTTTTAAAAGGTCGCCTTTATCGACTCCAGCTATGGCATTTGCAGGATCGAGATCCAAAGCATGGTTGTATGAGGAGAGGGCTTCATCATAGCGGGCGAGGGAGGCAAGGGCTCTACCCCGATAAGCCCAAAGGAGGGACTGATTGGCATCAAGTGCAATTCCAGTTTCGTACATCAGGAGAGCTTCTGATAAATTACCCTGAATATGCTGAATATTTCCTTTGTAAAGCCATACCCCAGCTAGGTTTGGTTCCAAATCCAGCGCTCGATCATAGGCATAGTTCGCTTCATCGTACTCCTTTAAACGTTGGTGAATATTCCCTTTTGTCACCCAGGCAGTTGTATTTGATTGGTCCTTTTGGAGTGTCGCATTAATAGTATCAAGCGATTTACGTGCCATGCTTTCTGCGTCAGCTACACGTTCACTCTGATTCTGATCGTTAGTATCACCTGTAATACATCCGCTTAAAAAAACACCTGTAATAATGAAGAATAGTAAAATGCACGGAGATACTTTCATCAAAATAACTTGCTCTGCGTACTATAAAGTCACTCTGATTGATGCCTTTTTACTGAAGACTGTGTTATAGATACCCGTTTCGCCTTAGCCACTCGACCTGGGGACCCGTATACCGGTAAATAATATCACACTTATCATCCTGGAAACTCCAGGGCACAACAATGAGGATATCTCCTTCCCGGATCCAGACCTTCTTTTTTATTTTACCTTTGATACGGCCCATCCTGGTGATACCATCAAAGCATCTCACGCGGATATGATTTGCACCCATCATCAGTTCAGCACACGCAAAAATTTCACGATTCCGCTTGTTTGGAATGCGAACCCGCACTATTTCCTCAGGTGGACCTGCCTGACCCGGTTTCTTCTCAGTCAGTGCATCAACTCCATTTTATGACTTTGCTTTCGATAAAAAAACGTATGATCTGCGAGTTTATAGAATTATCCTGATCCAACCGAAGAGAACACAGGAATAATGAAAAGCAACGTATAAATGTGCCTCTCCTAAATAGAAAGAACATTCCATCCAACAATATAAATAATTACCCTGATACACACTACAGTAGGATTCGCCAAATGAGGAAACACAGCACCGATCACGATGATGTCGTCCATATCCTTAGGGGCCTGAAATCTGACGACTGGATAATACGGCAGGAGGCAGTGAGTGGGATAGGTCACATCAAGAACCCTGGCCACCTAACTGACCTTATAGGTCATCTCCCGAAAGAGAAATGGTATATAAGGGAGATGGTAGCAGCAGGGATCCGCTCAATCAACAACCCGGACCTCACCGTCTCGCTCAAGCAAGGGCTCGTTTCAGGGGATGCCTGTATACGAAATGCCTGTGCACGGGCGCTGGGAGTCATGAGATGTACAGAGGCGGAAGATCTCCTCAAAAATGCGGTGGAAGATCCGGATTCGCGGGTCAGAAAGACAGCCCGAACCTCCCTTGAACTGATTCATGAATGCAACCGCTCCTAGCCAGACCATTAAGATCAATCCGATCTTTCTTTCCCATTGCAGGGGCAGTACCCTGAGATAGTATGGGACGGAATCTCTCATTCACATTGATATTCAATACTCAATGCCTTCCCTGATCCCTCTTGGGATCTGACACAGTAAAGATGAATGTGGGATAATATACGGAAGATGGCAGTGATTGCATGATCGAATGGATCATAATACTTCTTCTCTCATTTTTCCTCGGAATTGTCCTGCTCCTGTATATCCTCCAGGAAAAAAAGATTGAATCCCGTGCCCGGGAAATTTTTGAGAACTGGCGGATTGCAGAGCGGGTTGATCTCGAAGAGTGGAAGAAAGGAGAACTCGAACGCCTGTCTGATGAGAAAGCCAGAGTCCTGTTTGGCTCATGGAGAGTCAGTGAAGAGGTGGAGATTCGCAATGACGCTGTCAAGAGAAGCCAATCGGTAATTCGTGGAAAGGTCACCGAGCACCTTCTTCCATTTTTTCCCGATTTTCCCTATAATCCAAAAGACGCACGATTTCTTGGGAGCCCCATCGATCTTGTCATCTTCGATGGTCTTTCTGAGGGTATCTTGCGGGAGATCGTATTTGTAGAGATAAAGGCTGGAAAAAAAACTTCCCTCTCATTTAGCGAGCGGGAGGTGAGATCCTGTGTTCAGGAAAAGCGAATAGGGTATAGTCTCATACATATTGCATCTCAAAACGTGGATTGATGGAGGGGAGCTCTCTCAACCCCCTATCTGGAGGATAAGATCCTGTTCCTCTTTATGTCCTCCACCCTCAGCGGTGAGGTGCCCTTTTACGGTTATCCCTCCCGGCACTTCTGAAGGCACCACGAACCGGTACTCGATTGTCTTTGGAAAAGGAGGATCGATATCCCCCAGATCAAAAGACTCCCGGTACAGGAGCAGTGCATTTACCTCAAGACGGAGAGATACCGACTCATCAAACCCGCCCATCGGTTCGATAGCCATCACATAGAGGATGGCGTCCCCGGGCTTTGCCCGCACCTCTACAGGGGTGACAATCAACGTGAATGAAGGAGGTCCGGTGGCAGCAGGGGATGTCGTAACAGTGGTTGTCCGGATTGGGGAAGGTGTCGGGGTAAGAAAAGGGGTTCCAATACTGTCTGACCCTGGCACGGGGGTAGATACTACATCGGGAGGTTTAGGAGTCCCGGGGAGCGTTTCCGATCCCTCTACCGATTCAGAGAGGGATGTTGTTTCATATTTGGATATTTCAGGGGAGGTATCGCTGACGCGGATGTCAGATTCGACGATACTTCCTTTGAATATTCGGCTTCCGAGCTGGATCCAGGAGGTGGCAAGAAATATAGTGCCGAAATAATTATACCTCCAATAAGCAGTGCTATCACCGCAAAAAGGAGGCCTAACTCTTTCTGGTTCATTCCAGAGATTGTGGATAATGGTATATGATGAAAGTTCCGGATGCTGGTATTTCTGATAAGGATAATGGAACAATACATGATATGAGGGAGAAAATGAGCCGGTTGACTGCATCATCCTCCCCCCTTCTTCAACACAACCCGTCATTTGTCACTACCCGTGATGGTATCAGGTTTAGTATCATCGCCACACCATTTCGCCAGATTACTGAAGTCCCGGAATATTGGATGGATGATATCCGTGAAGATGATCATATCCTCGATATCGGCGCCAACATCGGTGCATTCTGCATCCGTGCTGCAAAGAAAAGCTCTCATGTCTCTGCAGTTGAACCATTCACCACCGACATTCTCAACACAAATATCACTCTGAATGAGGTGACCATCAAGGTCTTTCGCGGGGCGCTTGGAGATGGCGTCCCTACTCGCATCGGATGGGATGGGATCTCTTCCATGGTTTCCACGTACAGATTACATGACCTGATCCAGATGGCAGGAAGATGTGACTTTCTTAAGTGTGATTGTGAGGGTGCAGAATGGCAGATACGCCCGGTTGATCTCAAGGGGATCAGGAGAATCGAGATGGAGCTGCACCAACCCCCTATCGGAGGGCCGATCAACACGGAACTCCTCCGGTATATTTCAGAAAAATATGCTTTTTCTATTGATCGGGTCCCTGTTCACGGACCTCTCGGGCTCTTTGGGATTCTGCATGCATGGAAACAATAACACACAACCCTGTAATATTTCATGAGGATTGCGAGAGGTCAAGGCGTCCTATTTTTGCGAGATTCCCGGTGCTGGTGATGTACCCATACCAGGATTTTACGTTTTTGCAAGAACGATGCGAGTGGCAGGATTCGAACCTGCGAACTCCTACGAGAACCGATCTTGAGTCGGTCACCGTTGACCGCTTGGTTACACTCGCTCCAAGATTCCAATACAGAAAGGGTAATCTGGCGCCATAATCATTGTGTGGTCTTGAGTCTGCCGCCGTAGGCGAGCTTTGCGCTACCCTCGCTCACTACATATATAGTCCAAAATTAGTAATAAAAGCGTGAGGTATTACTGTGATTTCCGGATACTTCGTTTCTCCGGGATGATCAATACATCAGACTCCAGAGGATTAATCGGATTTCCCGAGAAACTGATTACCCGGTCGCATTCGGTGACCTCTCCCCACCCTTACATGAAATCTGCAAGACCGAGCTGCTGGTCCTTTTCATGGCCAAATGTGGACTCGATAGCCCTGTCAAGGACCATGACCCGCTGCTTTGTGTATTCAGACACGGTATATTTCTCGCAGATAGCACGTGATACCTCGAGATATTTCTTCACCGATCCTTCATGAACCGTCGGTATAATATTTCCCCCGCACCGGATGCACTTGCCGGCGAGCGGCATTCGCCGGTAACTGTGGTTACACTTGACACACCGCAGCTTCTGCTTGGAAAAGGCAGACAGGTTCCCCATCAGGTCCCTAATGAAGTGAGTAGTCAGGACACGCTCTGCCACATCATCCTGGTCGACCGCGCGTATCTTTTCTGCGAGAGTCAGCTCAGCTTCGAGCTTCTCAATCATGGTCTTCAGCTGGGTATACGTGGATTCAAGGGGCCCGGCCGAAATATCCGATGTTTCGTGAGTGTAGAGAAACCCTTCCATGGCCGCGGGAGTACCCAGCCGGTGTTCGACCCGGTCAATCAGAGAGACGATCTCTCTCGGATGGGCATATCGAAGCCCTGCCAGGTAGAGTTCAAGGGGATAGGAAGCCATGACATCCAGGTTATGGCTCTCCTTGTCCACCTCTGCTGGATCGATTGAAGTAGTGAGCACCAGTGGTGCATCCATGGTCCCTCCCCTCGACTCCGGGAGGAAGGCGCGGGAGAAGTTGATCAGACCATCGAGGAGGAGCATGATACAGTCCTCATCCCCATCACACTGCCCGGTGAATATCCCGTTCGCACATACCGTATGCTCCTCCTCCACGGTCAGGCAATAAACCCGGTCTTCGGGAGCAGGCACGAGATCGCGTCGCCTGATATGGTCAGTGATGACGTTCATCCCTACCATGACCGGGACAGGATCGCCCTCCTTCAGCTCATCTGCCCTGATCTTACGCAGATAACAGAGATCCCATACCAGCATGGCATGGTCCGGAGTAACCGCAATCATCCGTCCCTGGGTGGTCTCAAAGCTGATGAGGTGAGGCGGACTTTTATGGATTGATACCGATGTGACTTTCCTGAGGTGCGGCTTTCCTTCGCGGTCAATGGTCCGTGTCAGGTATCCCTGCCTCGGGTCAGAATAATACGTTCCCAGCCGGTCGATGCCAGGCCTTGAGAGATCGAAATTCTCGATCACAAACTGCCGCAGCTGCTGTTTTCTCCATAGATTGCCATCGAAGAACTCCAGTTCTGTATCACCGTAAAAGCAGTTCCGCCGTTTCGCTGCGTGGAAAAACGGATGGGCATACCCGACATTTGCCCTCGAGATACCGATGATGCGGGAAAGCACTCCTGCACTGGTATGAGGTGCCAGGCCGATCACCAGGTGGCCAATCAGCTCGGTTCTCGTATTGACCGAGTAATAGGCCGGAAGATGGTAACAGCGGGTGAGAAGTTCGTCGATAAACCGGGCAACCCTGACCATGTAATCAGCACAGGATTCGGAGATGAGGATGTCCTGTGGTTTCAGCTCCAGCACCTGGTCGGATCGGGTAAGAGGGGCTCCTATGATATCACTTGCGTATCCAAGCTCACAGAGCTTTTCAGGGCTCACTCCCACTTCATCGGGACGAAAATGAGTCAGCGGGAGATCGATCATATCAAACCGGATGGTTCCATCCTTAAAGACAAAAAGTTCATTCTCTGCCCTGAGTATGCCTTTCTCGATCTCTTCAACTGCCCGTTCCCGGGAGATAAGACCCTTCACTCCTTTCACAAGCCCGACAGGATTCTCCCGCCTCCCCAGCCTCTCCATCGCGAGAAGGTACTCCTGCCTGACATTGAGGGTGAGATGGTGTGAACAGGATGAGGGAACTTTACAGAACGGACATTCTGGTTCCATGCTCTCCCTCTTGCATCGTTGGCAGGTGTATACCGCTTCGGTGTGGGCTCCACAATGGCACCGGTTGTGATACGTCTCGATCCCGCATGCACTGCAACGCCTTCTCCCTGCCTCAATCCGGATAATCCCCCCATCCTTGTTTGCTTCAGGCGTATGGTTAGATGCTTCCTGAAATGACCTCCGGGATCCTCCTGCTTCACCAAGCGGAAAGAGAGAATGGGGGGGCGGATTCATTTTGCGGGGTTTCGATTTCCCCGGACGACCCATCCTGCCACCAATCCGTGTTCCAGCTTTCGAACGCATTTCGAACCCCGAGAGATGCATCGCGAGGTCGAGTGAACGTTCCATGGGGGCATTTTCCCACTCCTTTCGACGCCTGAGAGTGAGGTCAAGGCCAAGACAGGCAAGGAGCACCTTGTTGGTGCTGATGCAGATCATCTCTTCCCTGACCATGTGGGGGATGAGCAGCTCCTCTAGGATCTCCTTGATGGTCGGCTCATCAGGAAGAAGGAGCACACCATGCCGTATCTCCCCGTGCTCTTCAATGAATCCTGCAAGCTCGGCGACCTGCACGGGACTGATATCATCCCAGAACCAGGTATAGTCCGGATGCAGGAATGCTCCTTCGCAACAGAGGGCTATAGCCTCAAGCTCGTTCGAAGGCCGCTCAAATCCTCCCTCAAGCTGCCACCATTCCTCGCAATAGGATGACGGGACGAGCAGGTGATTATTTTCCATAAACTCCCCGTAGCTGATCAGGATCTCTCCCACATCGAGAATCCTGTCAATGTCAGGGGCAAGGGCCCGGGCTGTCTCTGCATCGTCGACACGGAGCACATCACCGTTTTTCAACCTGACCACCGGACCGTCTATGGTGTCGACTGGTACAATCCCTGCGGCCTTTCCCGGCCGTTCTATCTTCATCTGGGTACCGAC
>MVZQ01000068.1 GCA_002068435.1 Euryarchaeota archaeon ADurb.BinA087
CGATTGTACGTACTAAGATATATATTTAAGTACTAAATATTTGAAAATCGTAGGATTTTACTGCCGACAGTCGGCATAAGAAAAAAACTACATGATTCCTTCGAAGGACACAGGCATACGAGATGAAAATGCCGGAGGTATTTTCATATAAAAAAGCGGTTTGTCACCCGAGGTAATCACGAAAATTGACCCGGTTTCTGGAGGCCTGTCCTGAAATCAACTAATCAGGAGATATTTCTTAACTCTTCACTCCACCGTAACACTCTTTGCAAGGTTTCGTGGCTTGTCGATATCCCGCTTGAGTGCATTCGCAGTATGGTAGGCAAGGAGCTGCAGAATAACCGTAGCCGAGAGAAGCCCGGCAACTGAACCTGCCCAGGGAAGTGGAATGAAAACATCAGAGATTTCCTCGAGATCGCGATCGTCTTTCTCCCCGAGTATGATCAAAGGTGTTCCCCGGGCCTTCATTTCACGGATATTAGATGTCATGACTCCATAGCTATCACCAGGGGGACAGATTGCTATAACAGGGGTGTGCTCGGACAACAGGGCAAAGGGACCATGCTTGATCTCCCCGGCGGCATAACCCTCTGCATGAATGTAGGAGATCTCTTTCATCTTGAGAGCCCCTTCAAGTGCTATAGGGTAATACGCCCCTCTCCCGACAAAAAAAATATCCTTTGCGGGAAGACAACATTCCACGGCGGCAGAGAGATCAAGGAGGAGAGCCTCATCGATAGCGCGGTGAGCATAATCGAGCCGGGCTGCACAAGCCCCCTCCCGAATCACATCGATGAGATGGAGGAATACGGCAAGCTCTGCGATAAATGACTTTGTCGCCGCTACACTGATCTCCGGGCCGGCACGCATGAGGATCGTGTGATCAGCGATTCGTGAGACTGAGCTCCCCATGACATTTACAATTGCGAGGGTGGAGCAATTATGGAGGGCTGCTATCCTGAGCGCCATCAGGGTATCTGCCGTTTCTCCGGACTGGGTGATCCCGATAACGAGACCCTCGACGGGGGGGGTAAAATAACGGAATTCTGAAGCATACTCAACCCGTGCCGGTATTCTGCACCGTTCTTCAAGAAGATACTTGAAGACGAGGGCCGCATGATAAGAACTACCGCACGCGATGAGGGTAACCTGCCGTACTTCCTTGAGCAAGGAGGGAGGATCCTCGCTTCGAAGGGTCCGGATGGTATCAGAGAAGACATCCGGCTGTTCGAAGATCTCCTTGATCATGAAGTGCGGGAACCCTCCCTTTCTGACCGCATCGACCGACCACCGGATGATCTCTTCCTTCCGCTTTATGGGATTGCCACCATTCGTTATCTCGATCGTATCGGGAGTAATACTTGCGATATCCCCATCCTCGAGTATCATCACCCTTCGGGTATATTCAAGAATAGGGGTCATATCCGATGCGGCATAGGAGGCCCCATCCCCGATTCCAATGACAAGCGGACTGTGCTGGCGGGCAGCGATGATCCGGGGATCCCCCCAGGCTATTACCAGAAGGGCATATGAACCTTCGATCCGGGGAAGGATCATCTCCACTGCGCGTTTCAGGTCACCGCAGTATACCTCCTCCAGGAGATGGGCGATCACTTCGGTATCGGTTTCCGAACGGAACACATGCCCCCGTGCACTTAGTTCCCGTTTCAGTACAGAATAATTCTCGATAATCCCGTTATGAACAACGGCCAATGTTCCATTACAGTCCAGATGGGGATGCGCATTGACATCGCTCGGCACCCCATGCGTAGCCCAGCGGGTATGCCCAATCGCAACCGCGCCGGAAAGGGAGGCCGCGCTGTCGCCAGCGTCAGAGATACGACCCTGCTTTTTCACGACCTGGATGGGATTGCCCGGTACTGCAACCCCAAATGAGTCATAACCCCGATACTCAAGGCGTTTTAATCCATCCAGCACGATCTCAGGTGCCCTGCCCACCCCGGTATACCCAAAGATGCCACACACCTCAGACCACCAGAACCCCGTCCTGGAACGCTTCAAGCCCGGAGATCATCTTACCTCCCCTGATCCGCGAACCATTCCCCACAATCGCCCCCTGGTAGATGCAGAACGGATCCGAACGCACCTGGTCACCAAGCACGCATCCGAATCTGCCCTGTATGAGCGTATCCTCAATCTCCAGCATCGGGACACCAGGTGCTATGGTGGTATGGTCGCCCAATGCTGATCCCTCCCCTATTACCGCTTCAGTAACCTGTGAATGGGATCCGATCATGGCATCATTCATGAGAAGGGCGTTCTGCAGCATCGTAAAGGGTTCGATCTTCACCCTTGCTCCGATGCTCACATGAGGTCCGATGCAACAATGAGATCCTATCACCGCATTCTCACCGATCACCACCGGGCCGGTAATTGTGGTGAAAGGCCCGATGGAAGATCCCTTTCCGATCCGAACGGCTCCACTTATCCTCGCATCGCTGGTGATGATCCCCGATTTTTCGGGAATGATCATGGACAGGGTCTTCACATTCAGGGCTAACAGATCCCAGGGATAGACTGCATCCTGCCAGTCATCCGCGGTGACTGCTGAGAGATGCCCTCCCTGCTTTATCATTTCGTTGATTGCATCGGTGAGATCGGTACTGGTCAGCTGCGAGAGAAAATCCCGAGGGAGAGAAAATATTCCTGTTGAAACCGTAAAGGAGGGTGCCCGCTCGGGCTTTTCAATGATGCAACTCACTTCTCCTCCCTTCATAAGAACGACACCAAAATTGGAGGGATAGGGGTGCTCCTTGACAAGAACGGCATTTTTCTTGTTGAGGATTTTGGCGATGGATCCCGGGTTAATATAATTGTCACCGGGGACAACAAGAAAATCCTCCTTAATCAGGGGCTCGGCACATGACAGGGCATTCGCAGTTCCGAGCTGTTTTTTCTGTTCAACAATCTGTACAGGGATATCCAGCCGATCAAGATAGCGGATTACGTGGTCTTTCCGGTATCCTACCACTACGATAATATCCCGAACTCCAGATGCAGAAAGGGCCTGGATGGGATAATCGATAATTGGATTGTTGGCAACCGGGAGGAGTGCCTTTGGCCGGTTCCGAGTGAGGGGTCTCAGTCGTTTTCCTTCCCCTGCTGCTATTATTACTGCCTGCATCGTTCACCTACCGGACTTTTGTCTCATCTGCGATCCAGCCCTCAATGAAGCAGTGGGGTGCAACGCTCACCCGGCTCCCTATTACTGTCCCAACGTTGACAGAACAGTTGATACCGAATCGCACATCGTCTCCGATAACCGCTCCCATCTTGGATCGCCGGGTATCAATGCCATGTATCTTCACCGTGCCATGATCATGACGGAGGTTTGCTACCTTTGTCCCGGCTCCAAAATTACACCCGCTTCCCACAACGCTGTCGCCGATGTAATTGAAATGGGGAATTTTTGTATTATTCATGATAACGGAATTCTTAATCTCGGTACTGTGACCGATATGACATCCATTCCCGATTGAGGTGGCTCCTCGTAAGAACGTATGAGGTCCAATAGTACAGTTGTCCCCTATCAAACAGGGGCCTTCTATATAGGTCCCTGATTTCACAACTGTTCCTTTCCCGATTGACACCTTCCCTCTGATTTGGACATCATCCTCGAGGATGCCATAATTGGCACAAGGGATATTTTCCAGAAGGACTGCATTAGCATCGAGCAGATCCCACGGATAACCGACATCAAGCCAGGATGACAGGAGATATCCGGTAAGCTCTCGATTCGTGATGGAGAACATGAGTGCATCGGTCAGTTCGTATTCCCCGCGGGGTGATGACGACAGCTCTTTTAGTATCCCGAAAATGCCAGGTGTGAGAAGATACATACCGGCATTGATCAGAGAGCTTTTCGGCCGCTCTGATTTTTCCTCGAGAGTAGTTACCTTGTCCTCCTCCATCACTATCACTCCGTAGTCCTTTGGGTGATCTGAACGGTAAATACCAAGCGAAGGCGGCTTCATTTCCAGAAATTTGGTGACATCCTGGCTTTTCACGACCATATCACCATTCAGCATCAGGAACGGGCCAGAAATCATACCTTCGGCGGCCCTTAAAGCATCAGCGGTTCCTCTCTGATACCGCTGGGTGGTGTACCGGATTCTGACACCGAAATCAGTTCCGTCTCCGAAATAATCCCTGACTTCCTGCTCCTGATACCCGACCACAAAAATAAAATCTGAGATCCCGGCATCGCGGGCTTCAGTGAGAAGGTGCGCGGCCATGGGCTTGTTTGCGAGGGGGAGCATCACCTTAGGACGATTCGCAGTGAGGGGGCGCATTCTCTTTCCCTCGCCTGCTGCAAGGATGACGCACTGCATACAGATAACCTCACCGTGCCCCTTTAAGCACTTTTCCACTTTCCGATCAGATCGCGCCCGGAATGAAGAAGCGCTTTTGCGCATCCCATATCAATCCCTTCCGCGGTCAGACGGATCTTCGGTTCAGTCCCTGATGCCCGGATCAGGCACCAGCCGTTTTCTTCTTCGATGCGGATCCCGTCAGTCGGATTCTCCGCTCCCAGTGCGAGGAGTATCTCGCGGGAACGTTCGCAGGTAAGCGATTCGCGGAGGATCGGATACGAGGGTAAAGCATCTATCTCTTCTGCGATATTCCATTCAGATGCAATCTCACAGTAGAGGGACGCAGCGAATGGCCCATCGGGACAGAGAGAGTGTTCTGGAAATATCCAGGCGCCGGAAGGTTCCCCCCCAAACTGCCCCCATTTCGTGAGCTCGGCCGATACAAATGAATCTCCCACCGGGGTTCTCCTTACCGTGGCAATCTCCTCAATTGCCATCGATGCATCGAATGTGGTGACAACCGAATCAAGCCCAAGATATTTGACAAAGAGCATCAAAAGGTGGTCCCCATTGATGAAACGCCCCCTGCAATCGTATGCCATCATCCTGTCAGCATCACCATCATGCACGACAGCTCCATCAACACCCCTCTCTTTTACCATTGTTCCAAGATAGGCAAGATGCTCAGCGGTCGGCTCAGAGGGACGGGCAAATATGCCTGAAGTGTTGCAGTTGATACAGGACACCGTTGCTCCCTGGGAGGAGAGCAACCTCGGACTGATCACACTTCCTGCCCCGTTCCCACAATCAAGCAGGAGGCTGAGATCCGACAATGTCGTTCGGTTCTCCAGCACCGCATTAAGATAGGGGGTTGATGCATCAAAATTCTGTACCGTACCCTGATGATCCCAGGCTGTCCATGGGGGACTTGTTATCCCTTGCTCGATGCAGGTTTGTTGTGCAGGGACAATTGATGATCCGTCGCGATTAAAGATTTTTATCCCATTATATTCTTCCGGATTATGCGATGCTGTAATCATCACCCCGAAATCGAACAGGCGGGCTCCCCATCCGATGACAGGCGTTGGGGCAATACCGGCATCCCAGACATTCCCCCCGCCCCCAAGAATTCCTCCACACATCAGATTTTTCAGGACGGGGCCTGTTGCCCGTGTGTCTGTCCCAAGAAGGATCCGACCCCCCATTGACGCTAGGGAGGGGCCTATGCGCAAAGAGAGGTCAAAAAGTTCCTGCCCGAACTTCCTGCGGACCCCGGAAGAGCCAAAAAGCATAGAGAATTGTTGATGCCAGGTGACGTTATCCTTATGCCCGTCCGAACGGGCACCAGAATTCACATCCTAGCAGGGCACTTACCCCCCCCGTGGAGGGGGAGAGGAAGAGAATTCGTTTTTCTCCCCGGTGTTTTTCAATAAGATCGCTGATCTCAGGGTGGATCAGTCCATCACCAACGACCAGAATAATCTCTGCATCATCAGGATCTGGCACCAGATAGGAAAATTTTTCTTTTGCTGCCGCCATCATCCCGACCTGGTAGACCGGGGCATCCCCGATCTCGCACCGGAGCGCAGCAAGGCACTCACGATGAGCTTCGGGAGGGCAGGATTTGAGGACACGGGAAATGCAGAAAAATCCTGCCACCACGTTCAGGATAGCGCATGCCGCAGCCCGTTGCCTCGATTGTTCCAGCTTTGCACCGAACATGAATCCGATCCGGGTTGTTGCCGTCAATGGATCCATTGTGACAAACTCAGAGGACCGCCCGCCGTACGCTGCTTTCAGGCAGGCACCCTTTTCATACTGGCAGACAACCCTGTCAGGATCAATATCAATCCTTACTACTCCTTCCTCTGATCCCGATCCTTCGATCCTCGTTTGCAGTCTCTTTATTGCACTTCGTATAATGTCCATGACGGGGGTTCCACCTCCCACCCTTCAAACAGGAGCACCCGGCAGGGAGATCCGTCAAGCCCGCTCAGCCTTAGCGGAAGGGCGATCATCCAGTAATCTCCTTCCGGGATTCTCCAGAGATCGAGCATTTCGATGATCACCATTCCTGCCGAGAGGAGGGTTCTGTGAACTGATCCGTTACATTTGTATTCCTCGATTGAAGGGGCATCGGTCCCCACACAATGAATACGTCGAGCCGCAAGGAATTCCGCAGCCTCAATCCCAAAGGAGGGATAGTCCTCGACGAATTCGTTCCGTTCTGAAAATGAGGTCTTGAGAAGGACTTTTTTCGCGCCTCTGATCTTTTCTTCAAGATCGCTTTTTTTGATCTCACCTTGGACATGGGTAAGGTCAATCACCCTGCACCACCCCATCAGGTGTGTAAGGGGGATTTGATCAACGCTGGCACCCATCTCGAGGTAGTGGGATGGAGCATCGATATGAGTGCCGGAATGGCTGCTGATCCGTATCTCGGTGATCAGGTAATTGCCATGATCTTCCTGGGCAAATCCCGGAACAATATCTCCCGGATATACGATGCATCCGGGAGCAAGCGGCCGGGTGATATCATAGATCCTCCCGTTTTTACTCACTGCTTCCACCCGTGTTCGCCGAGCAGCGGCACAAAGACAACCCCCCCAAAAGACTCGCTTGTCAGGTCATGACCCATCCTTGTCAGTCGTACCAGCTCCTGGAGATCCCTTGAACCCACAGGGGCAACCAGTCTCCCCCCTTCCGCAAGTTGTTCCACCAGCGGCGGTGGAACAGAAGGGGTTGCAGCGGTGATCAATATTCCGTTATATGGCGCACCCCCTGGAAAACCGAGGGTGCCATCACCAGTGACGACCCTGACATTAGTGATTCCAGCATGGGCAAGGTTCTCCCGGGCGAGCTGAGCCACTTCAGGGATTCGTTCGATCGATATGACCTCCCGTGCCAGGATCCCCAGAACCGCCGCCTGGTACCCACTCCCCGCTCCGATCTCGAGCACACGATCGCCCGGCTGGAGCAGGAGCAGGGAGGTCATCATCGCAACGATGTAGGGCTGGGAGATGGTCTGGCCGTGACCAATGGGGAGAGGATAGTCGCTGTATGCCGAACTGCGTGCTTCGGCTGGCACAAACAGATGGCGGGGAACGCGGCGCATTGCTGAGAGGACCCGTTCGTCCCTGACTCCGCGTGCCGCAATCTGGGTCGCGACCATCCGTTCCCGAGCAGACTCCCAGGGGTCGGTGCCTGTCATCCCGCCCTCAATTTTTTTAGAATCCGCTCTTCTCCGCAGCATCGATCGCGGAGTCTATCTGTTTCTGCAGGACCTCAGGGAGGCCTTCAATCTTCACGTCAAGGAATCCCCTGATAATGGTTGAGGTCGCTACGCTCTCATCCAGTCCCCGTGACATCAGGTACTCAATCTCATCACGGGCGATCTTTCCCACTGCAGCTTCATGGGATAGCTCAGTATCCACGACGTTCCCTTTTATCTCGGGAATGGCATGGATAACCCCGTCCTTGAGGATGAGTCCTTTGCACTCGATATGGCCTTTCGTATGCCCTACCTCCCCTTCAATCAGCCCCCGGGAGATGAGCGTGCCGCCAGTGGTGATTGCCCGGGTGAGCAGTTCGGCACCTGTTCCTTCTGCCGAGAGGTGGACCACCGATCCGAGGTCCATGTACGAGCCAGGGGTGGTGACTGTGATGCTTGAGAACCGGCCGATTGCGTTTCTCCCCTTGAGGTAGGCAACAGGAGCCATCTGGATCTTTCGTACCGGCTGCATGCAGACGTAGTTGGAAAGGAAGACCCCGTCCTCCTCAACAAGCGCTGCACTCCGTGGGAAGACGCTGATCTCCTCTCCCCAGTTGTGGATCATGGTTGAAGTCACCCTGGCCCCCTTCCCGACGTAGAACTCGCTTACCCCTACATGGGATCCCGTCTTGGTGTAGGAAGCACTTGCACATCCGGAGATGATATGGAGCTCTGCACCTTCTTCTGCGATAATGAGGTTGTGGACATGCTGGACCGGGGTCTTTGAAAGGAAGAGGCAGGCCTGGAGGGGATATAACGTCTTGCTCCCCTTTCGGGCAATGATCACAAACCCCCGGGGTTCAGGCTGGTCGGCAACGAATTTCGTGTACTGGTCCTTGTCCTTTGGCACCAGCTTCCAGTAATAGTCCTGCAGCCAGTCATACTTTTTGAGTGCCTCACCAATGGCAAGGACCTCGATGCCCTTCTCCATCGACGCAACCTGCCGGATATCATGATCGACCTGGAAGAAGCTCCCTGAGCGGTTCTTCATATCCACTTCGAGACCTGTCTGTGCAAGCCTCTCCTTCTCTGTGCTGGACAGGTCCTCCATCTGTTCTATATCTTCTGGCATGCAAGGCACTCCTTGTAACCCGATGTCTTGATCACCTTGAGGATCTCACGAGGATTTCCATGACACCTGAAGACTCCGTCGCACATGACATGCCCGAAGTCTGCATCCAGATAGTCGAGGATATACCCGGTATGGGTGATCACAAGCCCGCTCTTCTTCCGGTTTACGATATGAACATCCTTGTCGACCAGCTTGGCGATGGCATTGCCGATAAGGGATATATTCTCGAGGTCAACCCCGCTCTCCGGTTCATCGAGCATCACAAAATCCGGTTTCTGGATCATCAGCTGGAGGACTTCGCTTCGCTTTATCTCACCCCCGGAAAATCCGAGGTTGATGGACCGGTCGAGGAACTTATCCATGTGGAGGTACTCGGAGTACTCGTTTACCCGGTTCAGATCCCCTCCGGAAGTGACCTCGAGCAGCTTGCCAAGCTTGAGACCGGCGATGGTGGGGGGTCTCTGGAAGAGCATCCCCATTCCCAGCTTAGCCCTTTCGTGAAGAGGCATATGGGTGATGTCATGTCCCTTGAAGGTGATCCGACCTTCGGTTATAGTCAGCCCGGCAAAACCCATGATAGCCCGAAGAAGGGTTGTCTTTCCGGACCCGTTCGGGCCCATCAGGACATGCG
>MVZQ01000069.1 GCA_002068435.1 Euryarchaeota archaeon ADurb.BinA087
CGCAAAAAGCCAGCTGCTCAGGTACGTGGTCAAGCTCTCTCCCCGGGCCATCTACACCAGCGGCCAGTCATCCACCTCGGCAGGCCTGACAGCAACCGCAGTCAAGGACGAGTTCGGGGACGGGCGCTGGACCCTTGAGGCAGGGGCCCTGGTATTAGCCGATATGGGGATTGCCGCGATCGACGAGATGGATAAGATGCAGAAGGAAGACCGGAGTGCCCTCCATGAAGCGATGGAACAACAGTCGATCAGCGTCGCAAAAGCCGGTATCACTGCCACGTTGAAATCACGGTGTGCCCTGCTCGGTGCTGCCAATCCCAAGTACGGGCGGTTTGATGATTTTGCCCCCATCGGTGAGCAGATCAATATGCCTGCCTCTCTCCTCTCCCGGTTCGACCTGATCTTCATCATGGGTGACAAGCCCGATGAGAAAAAGGACGGGGCGATTGCGGAGCATATCCTGAAAGCCCACAGTATCGGTGAGACGATCGTGCAGCACCGCAAGGCACCCATCCCCGGGGTGAATGATGAGTATATCGCCGAGCAGCTCAAACCGGTGACCCCCGAGATCGAGCCAGGCCTCTTCCGGAAATACGTGGCCTATGCGAAAAGAACGTGTTTCCCACGGCTCTCGGATACCGCACGGGAGGCCCTGATCGCCTACTACATGCGGCTCCGGGGGCTGGCATCTGAATCCAACAAGCCGGTCCCGGTGACCGCACGGCAACTTGAAGCACTGGTCCGGCTTGCCGAGGCCAGTGCGCGGATCCGCCTCTCCCGGGATATCGAGGCATCCGATGCCGAACGGGTTATCACCATCGTGGACAAGTGTCTCCGGCAGGTTGCCTACGATCCCAAGACCGGTTCGTTTGATATCGACAAGGTTGTCACCGGCTATTCCAAGGGCAAGCGGGATCTGATCCGGAGGATAAAGGAAGTGATCAGGATGATTGCTGATGAGAGCGGCAGGGTAAAGATCGATGAGGTCATCGAGCAGATCGCGCAGGAAGGATTCGGAAAGGACGAGATCAGGAAGCAGATCGACATGTTCCTTCGCCAGGGAGAGGCGATGGAACCGAAACCTGGCATCATCAAGCTCATCTGAGCCTCTCCTTTTTTCCCGGGAAAAGCCTATACCAGATCATGGCAAGTGAGCATGATCAGGCAATATTCGAGGCAGCGATCAAACTCGGGGCGCTGTACCACCAGTGGGTAGGGACACCTGTCTCCCCTTCCACGGCATCTCTCCTTGAATCCGCAATTCAGGAGAGCGTCAGCCTCCAGCCTTATGTTGCGGATATCCATGTCTCCCTTGACCGGTCGCAGATGGCGGAGAATATCTTCGGCTACTCCGAGCTCCGTGGCACCATGCTCACCGTGAACATCATCACCAAGGTAGGCAGTACCTGCTGCCATGCCCGGCTGCAGCGAAAAGGAGACTACCCGCTTATGGAGCTCATCTCGTGCCATGAAGAGCCATAAGTATCCGATCACCGACGACCATATCCACATCGATCCTGTCAACGGGAGGGGACTCGAAGCCGCGAAGGATTTTCTCCGCGCAGGGGGAACCCACCTCTTCCTTGTCACGAAACCCTCCTCGTCCTTCGGTGTTCTTCCCCATACCGGTGATGAATTTTCTCTTGTTTACGAAAAGACCATTGCGATTGCAGACCAGATCCGGGCTCTCGGTATCACAGTCTTTGTTATTCTGGGAGTTCATCCCGCTGAGATGACACGCCTTTCAGCCACTATACCGCTCTCCGAAACCGTGGCAATCATGAAAAGAGGGCTGGATATCGCGGCCTCTTATATCGGGGAGGGAAAAGCGGTTGCACTCAAGAGCGGGCGGCCCCATTACCCGGTCCCCGACGAGGTGCTCTCCGCTTCCAACGAGGTGCTCTCCCATGCACTGACCCTCGCCGCTGACCTGGACTGTGCAGTGCAGATCCATGCGGAGACGGGTCCCTGCAGCGACGTTGTCGGGATGGCAGAACAGGCCGGGATGCCTCCCCAAAAGGTGGTGAAACATTATGCGACTCCGGACACCCCGCTGACACCCTCCCTCCTGGCCTCCCATCCTGATATCCCGCACCTCGCCCGTCTCCGCCGTCCGTTCACCATGGAGACCGATTATATGGATGAGAACACCCGGCCGGGTGCGGTGATCGGTCCGAAATCGGTTCCCCGGATCACCCAAAAGCTGATCAATGAAGGCCTTATCTCAAAGGACGATGCCTGCAGAATCCATAAGGAAACTCCTGAAATGGTCTATGGCGTCGAGATCATCCTCTGAACCAACGGTCACGTCTCATCATTTTAAGAACTCACCTCTCCCATAATACTGATCGATGTACCTGAAGGTTCACCGGACCCCGGCCGGTGATGAAGTCGTCGCTGTCTGCGACAGGGAACTCCTTGACACATGCATCCAGCAGGGTGACCTCGAGATCCATATCTCCGGGGATTTTTACGGAAGGAGCCCTGCATCACCAGAGGAGGTGAGAGCAGCCCTCAGGAGTGCCGGGAACTGCAACCTCTTTGGAGAGCGGACTGTTGCCCTCGCCATCGAGATGGGACTTATCGATGCGACAGGATTTATCCGGATTGGATCAGTACCCCATGCCCAGATCATCAGGCTCTGAAAAGAAGATCAGGGAGAATATCTGCCCCCGCTGCGGGGCTGCATCAGCCACCGGTGAGCTCTGCGGCAGCTGCAGGATCCATGAGAACCCCTGGTTCACGTGCGGAAAACGGGTTGTCTGTATCTTTTGCCCGACATGCGGATCGCGGAAGGAGGGGGGTGTCTGGACCGATACTGTTGCAGAACGGGAGGAGATTGCCCGCGATCTGGTACGACGCTCGGTGCAGATCGTACCCGACGTTGCCCGGCCGGTCCTGAAGATCTCCGTCAAGGAGATGACCATCAACCGCTCCCTTGCCGAAGTGGTGCTCGAAGGAGCCCTGTTCGGGGAACCGGTGCATGCCATGTGTCAGGTTGAGATCCTCTGGCAGAAAGAGCAGTGTGACCGGTGCAGCCGGATCTCCGGGAGCTACTACGAGGGAATAGTCCAGGTGCGGGCTTCGGGGAGGAGACCGTACCGCCACGAGATCCGGACCGTGGAGCGGATAGCCAGGGAGATCGAGGAGCGGTGCTATGCTTCCGGGGAACGTCTCTCGTTCATTTCAGACACAGAGGAGACAAAGGACGGCCTTGACATCACCGTTGGTTCTCAGCATATCGGCCAGGCCATTGCCGCTGCCATCGTCCAGCGGCTGGGAGGGCGCTTTTCCACCCATCCAAAACTGGTGGGCGAGCGGGCAGGAAAGCGGCTGTACCGGATCACCTATTCGGTCCGTCTCCCCCGGTATGGGAAAGGTGATGTCATTGTGGTGAATGGCAGACCCGGTGAAGTGATCTATGCCTCGGGGAGAGAGATCAGATATAGGGAGATCCCGAACGGCACCGAACGCTCGGCACGGGAGGACCGGGTCGAACGGTATATCGGATCGACCAGGGATGCACGGGAGTACCTGATCACGTTCAGGCAGGGGAACACCATCGGGGTCCTTGATCCGGAGACAGGGACCCCGCGGGAGTGTTTCGTCGGCCGGGACGCAGGATATGTACCAGGGCAGACGATCAGGATCCTGAATGACGGGGATGACCTCCTGGTGGTGGGTGAACGATGAGGGTGAGAGAGGTTCCAGCCCGCGATCTTCCCGGGATTGCAGAAGCAGAATGGCGGATGAGGGAGAGAAAGCCCTTTGTCAGCAATGGGATTGCGTATGTTCCGGTCATGGACGGGTATCCCGCGGACAGGGAACTCGCCCCGAAAGCGCGGTACAATGGCCGGGGCTTTTATATGATCGGGACGATCGCCGTCCTTCACGGGAGAGAACCCACCAGTGCCGAGATACGGGAGATTGAAGTGTGGAAGAAACCGACCGGCATACTCTGGATCAGGTCATACCAGGGCAGGGAACGGATCCCCGATGTCCGTCTCATTTCCGGAACATCTAAAGAGATCTGCCACCATGAACTGGGGATGGCATTCTGGCTTGATCCTGCACAGGTGATGTTCTCATCGGGCAACCGGGAAGAGAAGCAGAGGATGATGAGGCTGATCCGACCGGGTGAACGGGTAGCTGATATGTTCGCCGGGATCGGGTATTTCAGCATTCCCGCCGGCTTGGCCGGTGCCACCGTCCATGCGATGGAGATACATCCGGTCGCTTACCGCTACCTTCTCAGAAATATCGATGAAAATCACCTGGAGAACCACATTTCCACCGGGCTTGGGGACTGCAGGGAACTCCTCTCCGGCACCTATGACCGGATCATCATGGGTCATTTCGACTCCCCTCTGATGCTCGATGCTGCGTTTGATCATATCAGGAACGGCGGCACGATCCATATGCACACCGCAGGCAGGGATCCTCCTTTCATCCCGGAAGAGTACCGCGATGCCTGCCGGGATGCGGGAAGGGTCAGGAGAATAAAAAAGGTTGCCCCGCACACATGGCATTATGTTCTTGACATGAGGGCTGGATGATGGAAGCAGGAAGCCTTTCCAAAAAAAGGATCGTCCTGGGGGTGACCGGGAGTATTGCAGCGGTGGAGACCATCCGTCTCGCCCATGCGCTGCGGCGCGAAGGTGCCAGCGTGACCGCTGTCATGACCGAGGCAGCTACCCGGATCATCCACCCGGATGCACTGACCTATGCCACTGGGAATGATGCGATCACCACGCTTTCCGGGCATGTGGAGCACGTCACGTTCTGCGGGGATGGGGGCTGTGCAGACCTGCTGCTCATCGCCCCCTGCACGGCAAACACGCTCTGCAAGATTGCCCGGGGCATCGATGACACTCCCGTCACCACATTCGCAAGCACGGCGCTCGGTGCAGGGATGCCGGTCGTGGTCGCCCCTGCCATGCACGAGAGCATGTACCGGCATCCTGGCGTGAGCGAGTGTATCAGGGGTCTCTCCTCATGGAATGTCACGGTCATCCCCCCGAGGAGAGAGGAGGGAAAGGCCAAGATCGCGGAGATCGATGAGATCGTCCTCTGGTGCTGCCGGGCGCTGCCGGGATCTCCCCTTTCAGGAAAACACGTCCTGATCACGAGCGGTCCATGCAGGGAACCGGTGGATGATATCCGCGTCCTGACCACGCGTTCAACCGGGAGGATGGGAAGGGAACTCGCCCTCCAGGCGTTCCGCCTCGGCGCCGACGTCACGGTGGTCCATGCAGGGACGATCCCGTGTGTCAGGAATATTCCCATCGAAACTGCAGGGGAGATGCACGATGCCGTGCACAGGATATGCGCTGAGCGGATCCCGGATATCTATATCAGTGCCGCAGCAATCTCGGATTATGCCCCCGAACCGTACAGAGGAAAACTCCGGAGCGGGCAGACGCTCTCGATCCCCCTCCACCCGCTCCCGAAACTGATCGATGAGGTCTGCAGGAGATACCATACCTCGGTCATCGCCTTCAAGGTGGGAGAGGAGGAGGAGGAGGGAGCAGCCCTGCTGATGGCGAAGGGTGCACATCTCGTCGTGGTAAACGGCCCGGAGAGTATGGGATCCGATACCACCGACGCAGTCATCTCTGGCGCTGGCGGAAGGGAGCAGGTACGAGGAACAAAGAGAGAGCTTGCTGCCCGGATCTGGAAGAGGATACTGACACTGCCCCTCCCCCAGGGCTGACAGGGAAAGATGAGCGAATGGGAAGAGAACGATGAGGAGATCAGGCATGAGACCCCAGGAGCCTGTTGCAGCATCGGTCACTGCTTCCTGCCCGGGCCACATTTCCGGGTATTTCAGGCCGGTGACCGGGTCGGGATACCAGACGACCGGGAGTATCGGGGCCGGGATCGTGATCATGGAAGGGGTGACCGTGCGGGTTACTCCCGCCCATACCACCTCCATTACGGTCCGGCGTCTTTCCTCTGATGGAACTGTCCGGGAGCTGATCCATGATGCTCCCCCTCTCGCCTATGTCGCCTGCCGCCTCGGTGTTTCTGCCCATATCGAGACCAAATGCACTCTGCCGATAGGGGCAGGATTCGGGCTGTCTGCAGCAGCGCTGATGGCCTCGGTCTCTGCTCTCAGTGAACTCTTCAATCTCGGGATGACAAAGGAAGCCTGCTCCCAGCTTGCCCATGAATCGGAAATCGTTCACCGGACCGGGCTTGGTGACGTCGCCGCATGCCAGGGTGGCGGTCGCGACTTCCGCAGGGGACCGGGGACAGGTGCTGAGATCAGGAGGTTTTATGACCTGCACGAGCCCCTGTATGCCGTCAATTTCGGACCGCTCCCGTCTCCCCTGGTCCTTGGCTCACCGGATGCACTTTCGCGTATCAGTGCCGCTTATCCTGAAGAGTATCCCGGATCCCCTGAACTGTTCTTCCGGCTCTCGAACAGATTTGCCAGGGGGAGCGGACTGCTCACGCAGGAACTCAGCGATCTGCTCGTGGAATGCGGGAGAGAGAACATCCCGGCCAGCATGACCATGCTCGGGAACGGGATTTTCGCGATGGGGGAGCGTGCTGCTGACCTCCTCGGGTCCTATGGCGAGATACTGGAGCTCCATGTTGCTCCCCGCGGCGTTGAAATCCTGGAGGAGTCCTCATGATCCCGGAGGACCATCCCCGGTACCGTTCGCTTAAAGTGAGGGAGCATCTGGCCCGGTGCGCAGCGGAGGGTATCCTTTCGCTCGAAGGGCTTACCGCTCATGGCCGCGGTGAAGCGTTTGATTACCTGATCGGCGAAAGGACCATGGAGAGTGCCCTCCGGGCGGAGAGGGCCGCTGCAGCGCTCCTCCTCTGTGCGAAACGGCCGGTCATCTCGGTGAACGGGAACACGGCGGCACTTGCCGCCGGCAGTATTGCGGTCCTTCAGCGTGCCTCGAACGCTGCGGTGGAGGTGAACCTCTTCCACAGGACCCAAGAGCGGATCAGGAAGATCACAACCCTCCTGGAACAGCATGGAGTCACGGTACTGAAGGGCACCCCGGAACGACTCCTCCCGCTCTCCCATGACCGGGCGCTCTGCCTGCCGGGAGGAATCGGTTCCGCCGATGTTGTCCTGGTTTCCCTTGAAGACGGTGACCGTTGCCAGGCACTGGTGGACGTGGGGAAGACCGTCATCGCGATCGACCTCAACCCGCTTTCGAGAACGGCGATGACGGCAACGCTGACCATTGTCGATGAGGTAACCAGGGCAATCCCTCAGGTAACCAGGTTCTGCGGAGCCCTTACAAAGGAAGAAGTGCAATTGTTTTCAACAGGATACAAGAACCGGGAACTCCTCCGGTCTGCCATCCGCGAGATTCATTCGAGGCTCGACCATGCTCTGGATTGAAAAATACCGCCCGAAGAGTTTTGAAGAGATACGGGGGCAGGATCACGTGATCTCTCACCTGAAGAGAGCAGCACGCTCTGGTGATATCCCGCACCTGCTCCTCACCGGGCCACCGGGCACCGGAAAGAGCGTCGCGGTCGAATGCCTCGCATACCAGTTATACGGTGACAGGATGGCAGAGAACATGACGGTCATCCAGACGGCTGACCTCTTCGAGCAGGGGAAGAAGTACCTTGAAGGCGACGAGAGGTACGGACACCTCTACCAGAGAGAACAGAGCCTCCTCTCGAATTTCAAGAATATTGTCAGATGGTATGCATCGATCCGGCCTCTCGATTCTCCCTTCCGTATCATTGTCTTCGAAGGGGCATCTGCGATGACCCGGGAAGCCCAGCAGGGGATCCGGAGAATCATGGAACGGTATTCGAGGACCTGCCGCTTCATCTTCGTCACGAGCAGGCCATCGGCGCTCATACCGGCGATCAGTTCACGGTGTCTCCCGTTCTTTTTTGTCCCGGTGGAAAGCAGGGTGGTCGGAGACCTCCTCCATGCCATCCTGGCATCGGAATTCGGTGATATCAGCCCCCTTTCAGATGATGATACCGACCTGATCGTGCAGGCTGCAGCCGGGGATATGAGAAAGGCGGTGGTGCTGCTCCAGGTCAGTACGGGTGAAGAATGCCTTGGCAATCTCATCAGGTGCTCCCAGACCGAGACAGGCCAGATTGCGCAGGCGGCCCTGAACGCGTTATCCATGGGTGACATGATCTCGGCAGTACGCCGGTTCGAGACCCTGATGATCGAATACGGCCTCACCTCCAGGGAGGTTCTCCATGAATTCCGCACAGCGGTAAGGAGGGAGTATAATGATCCCAGGCTCTCAATAGCCATTGCTGATACCGATTATACCCTCACCCATGGCAACAATGAATACCTCCAGCTCAATGCCATGCTGGCCCGCATCATTGCAGAGGTATTCTCCTGACCAGGGGCAGGCGGATCAGCTGACGGAAGAGAGATAACGGATAATCCTTCTCTTCTTCTCGAGAGCCATGTCTGCTGCTTTTTCCACGGCCATTTTCATTCCTGCAAGATCAGCCGGATGGCGGTCCACCACTTTTTTCACCGGCGTATAGGCAGACTCCCGGAACCGGGGAGAGAAATCCTCCTCCTTTCCGTCACTCACGAGATATGCACCGGGGCTCCCTTCCTCGACCCGCCCGATCTCCTGGATGCGTACACCGGCATCGCTGATAACCTGCATGAGCGCGGGTACCGCATCTCCCGGCGCCACAATCAGGAGTGAATCGAGCGAGACCCCGAGATAATCGATCTCAAGGGCATCCAGCATCTCCTGGACCTTCGCATCGGCGATACCCCTGACACTATCTTCCACGATGATGATACGACAGCCGGCGGTCTGGGCAAGTTCATGCGCATCGCCGCGGAGACCACCGTTTGTCACATCGGTCATGGCATGCACCTCCCTGATCACGGGACTCCCAAGGAGCGCTTCCACGGCTTTCAGGAACTGCAGGTTTATGGTCCGCTCCACGACCTCCGGAAATCCCGAATAAATCGCGGCAGTGGCGATCGTTCCTCCTCCCGCGCCTTCGGTCATGAGGATCACATCCCCGGGGGCTGCACTCTTCCTTGGAGTGAGGTGCCGGGCGATGCCAACCGTTCCCACACACCCGGTCATCCGTTCCCCGAGCACCATGTCGCCGCCAATCCGGAGCGTTGATCCGGATACCAGGGGAACTCCCATCATCTCTCCAACGGTGGTAATGCCAGCAGTATACTCAAAGATCTTGGCAACGTCCCCGTCATCTGCCACATGGATATCAGAGAAGAGCAGGATCGGCCGTGCTCCC
>MVZQ01000070.1 GCA_002068435.1 Euryarchaeota archaeon ADurb.BinA087
GGGAGAGATGTTCGGCTTCCTGGGACCGAATGGCGCCGGGAAAACGACAACGATGAGGATGATCCAATGTATATCTCCGAAGACGAGCGGCGAACTCTCTGTCTTTGACCTTGATGTTCACACCCATCCCCGGGAGATCAAAGGGAAACTCGGAGTACTCCCTCAGGAAACAAATCTCGATCCGGACTTTACCTGTTTCGAGAACCTTACGAATTATGCCCGCTATTTTGAGATTCCGAAACGGGAGGCTGCGAATCGTGCTGAAGACCTCCTCTCCTTTGTACAACTTGAGGAGAAGCGGGATGTTCCCATTGAAAAACTATCCGGCGGTATGAAACGACGGCTCCTTCTGGCACGAGCCCTTATCAACAATCCGCAGCTCCTCATTCTGGATGAACCAACGATTGGGCTTGATCCGCAGGGGCGTCACCTGATCTGGGAGAAACTTAAAAGCCTTCAGGCTTCGGGAAACACCATCGTCCTCACCACGCACTATCTCGAGGAGGCCGAACGCCTCTGCAACCGGCTGGTCATCATGGAGGGCGGGAAGATCCTTGTGGAAGGCAGCCCGCAGGATCTCATCTCTGAATACGTCGGTGCTGACATTCTTGAGGTGGAACACACCCGCCCTGTGATCGACTGCCTGGACAACATGAATGTGCGATATGAAATATTCGGAGACATTGTTCAGGTCCATACCGATAAACCGAGAGAGATAGCAAAAGAGCTGTTTGAACGCTGCAATCCCGGACGGGTATATGCACGGCATGCAACACTTGAAGATGTTTTCCTGAAACTGACAGGGAGAATCCTCCGTGAGTGATGCGAGATGGATGCATATCTGATACCCCGGATATCACGGTTGTCCCTCAAGGTGTGGAGAAGGAACTGGGATGTGTTCTTCAAGACCTACCAGGTCAATTTCCTCCCCCCCTTCATCGAACCAGTCCTCTACCTCCTTGCAATCGGATTCGGACTCGGTTTGTATGTCGGGGAGATCAATGGCGTTCCCTATGTGAATTATATTGCCCCTGCGCTGCTTGCCATCTCCATCATGAACGCATCGTTCTTCGAGTGTACCTATTCTTCCTACGTTCGGATGTATTACCAGAAGACGTTTGATGCCATGATGGCGACACCCCTTTCGCTGGATGACGTGATAACAGGTGAACTCCTGTGGGGTGCGACAAGAAGTTTGATCTACTCATCGGTGATGCTGCTCGTTCTCATTCTTTTTGGCGTTGTCGACCTCCCGTTATCACTCCTCATTATCCCCTTCTCCTTTCTCGCCGGCCTGCTCTTTGCCTGCATCGGAATGTGTTTCACTGCAATCACACCGGGTATCGATGCCCTCAATTACCCGGCGTTCCTCTTTATCACACCCATGTTCCTCTTTTCAGGGACCTTCTTCCCGCTTGAGGTCCTGCCACCAACTGTGCAGGTTATTGCTGTCGCCCTCCTGCCGCTCACCCAGTTGGTGATCATTACCCGATCACTAACCCTCTCATCGCTTTCCCCCCTCTTCCTCTACAGTTTTATCTGGATTCTGATCGTCACCGCTATCTGTTTCATGCTCTCATTGCGGCTTATGCGCCGGAGACTCATCGTATGAACTGCGGATTTCAGGATAATAACTTAATACTGTCACGTCATTTCTTCTTAGAACCGGGGTTCAGCCTATGACCGTTTATGCATGCTGCCAGACCAACGTGGTGAGCGTCAAACCCGATGCCACCGTCCAGTTTGTCGCAAAACTGATGAGAGACAAGAATATCGGTTGTGTGGTCGTCACTGATAACCACCAGCCGGTGGGCATTGTTACCGACAGGGACATCGCACTCCGGAGTGAAACGCTCTGTGGCGAACCCGAATCAGCCCTGATCGAGAGCATCATGACCCGGGATCTCAAGACTATCCGGAAAGACACTGGAATTTTTGATGCCATCCAGGAGATGAAGGCATCAGGGATCCGGAGGATGCCGATTGTTGACCAGGGAGGCCGCCTTGTGGGACTTCTGACGGTAGATGACCTCATAAGGCTCCTTGCCCGCGAAATGGCAGACATTGCCCGTATTATCGGAAAAGAGAGTCCATCTCTCTGATGAACCCCTTTTTCAGACGTTCTGGTAAAGATTAATAAAAGCACTGACGCAAGGTTCATCACGAGTACTGGTTTTTTTATGTCTGGTTTCAGGGGGCTTCCTGATGTCTGACCCGGCAAACAGCAGTTCCCGAGGGGTTGTCCTTGTCATCGTAACCATCGGAACGTTCCTCAATCCGTTCACCGGTTCGAGCATCAACCTTGCCCTTCCTCTCATTGGGGAAGAGTTTGCCATCGATGCCATTATGCTCTCCTGGATCCCGGCAGCATATCTCCTCTCTTCAGCTATCTTCCTGCTCCCGGCAGGAATGCTCGGAGACATCACCGGGAGGGCGAGGGTATTTTCAACCGGTACCCTGGTGTATACCTTTGCATCACTCCTTGCCTTTTTCTCCCCTTCTGCATCCCTGCTTCTTGCCTGCAGGTTCCTCCAGGGGATCGGGGGTGCGATGCTGTACTCCACGGCTATTGCAATCATCGCTGATCTGTATCCCCCGGGGGAGAGAGGACGCGCTGTCGGCATCAATGTGATGGCGGTGTACGGGGGGATGACCCTCGGCCCCTTCATTGGGGGGATCCTCACCCAGCTTTTCGGGTGGAGGAGCATTTTTTTCATCACGGTTCTTCTCGGGTGCATTGTCCTCCTTTACGTCAGGAGAATCCCCCAAATCCTTAACGAAAGCCGGCGGGAAACATTTGATTACCAGGGTGCGATACTCTCCGCTGTTGCACTCGTTCTCTTCTTCATAGGCACATCAAGGATCCCCAAAACTGATGCGTTCGTTTTCATCCTTCTTTCCGGGTTGACGTTTCTTATTTTTTATCATGTGGAGTCCGGAAAAACCTCACCTCTCTTCCCTATCACGCTCTTCTCTTCAAACCGGACATTTTCGTTCTCAAATCTCGCAGCTCTCATCAATTACAGCGCCACATTTGCGGTCACATTCCTGCTCAGTCTTTACCTGCAGATTGTCAGGGGAATGTCTCCTGCAGCAGCAGGATCGATCCTCCTCATCCAGCCCTTTATCCAGATGGTCATCGCTCCAGTTGCAGGCAGGCTCTCTGACAGGACTGATACTGCACGGCTGGCATCCATCGGACTCTTTACTTCATCTGCCGGGCTTTTAGGGCTGGCTTTCCTCGGTATGAATACCGCACTTTCATGGGTCGTCCTCTTCCTTATCCTTCTGGGATGCGGCCTTGGGCTCTTCTCCACCCCCAACACCACCGTTGTCATGGGGAGTGTGGAAAAGAGCCAGTATGGTATCGCCTCCTCATTCCTTGCAACGATGCGGAGCACCGGCATGATGCTCTCGATGGGGATTGTCATGATCGTCTTTTCAATGCTGCTGGGCAGCACTTCGATCACCCCTGAACTGTCTCAAGGATTCCTTGCAAGCATGCAGATTATCTTTGTCGTGTTTTTCGTGCTCACCATTCTTGGAGCTCTCATCTCCCTTGATAAGAAAAATCCCGATCAAAGAATGAAAGCCTGATTCGAACTTCAATTGGATCTCAACGCAACCTCGCTCATGAGATTGCTCTTTTTTCATATATCGAGGAAACGAGATCGAAATGCTCCTGTACCCCAAACAGTAATGAAGGGAGATTCTCAGAATAAAGGCTGCGAGGGAATACACGATGCCGATTCGAGACCAGGTGCATCGATGAGTTCACAATTCATTTGACTATGGACGCCTTATTGCTACGGGAGCTGATGATTCATGACGTTCTGGTTCTTTGTTGGTATCATGGCTGCCGCATTGACAATGTTTGGTTTCATCCCGCAGATAATCAGGATGTATAGAACAAAATCGGTCAAAGACATCAGCGTCCTTACCCTGCTCCAGTTTACCCTTGGAGTGGCGCTATGGGCGGTCTATGGCTTCTTTGTCAATGATCTGATTGTTGTCGGTGCAAATGTGGTGAGTCTTTCCACTCTGATAGTCGCACTGGTTCTTTATTATCACTACTGGGGCATTCCGCAAAGACCCAACATATCTACAGAGGCGAGATGATGCCCGGCCTTCACCCAGAAGTACGGTCTCAGCTCCTTCCGGAGGAGAGTGAACTGCTATGATCCTTCCCTCCGATCAGGGTGGCGGACCCGGGAATATCCGTGGCCAAATCCTCTCATATGCTGTCCTGGCACCCAGTCCTTTAAATACCCAGCCCTGGTCTGTTCTATGCAGGGATCCATGCGGGATTGATCTCTCTCTGGAAAAAAGCCGTCTCCTGTCCCATATCGATTTAGAATCCCGCCAGGCATATATCTCCTGCGGTGCGTTTATCGAGAACCTGGATATCGCTGCACGGGATGCAGGATACACTGCTGATATCTCGCTATTTCCTTTGTCATGGCCTGGTGCCATCATCGATCCCGGGCAGCCGGTTGCAGGTATCGAACTCATTTCGGATCCCGGGGTAGTGACGGATCCCCTCTTTGCATGGATCGAAACCCGGCACACTAACAGGACTATCTTTAAAGAAGAACCGATCCCAGCAGAGATCCTTTCAACGCTCGCGGATGCAGCCGAACAGCCTTTCACCACTCTGGGATTCTCATCCGATCCGTCATTCAGGAAGGAAGTCGCCGGGCATATCAGCGATGCGGTTGAGGTAACCCTCTCCGACCGTTATCGCCTGTTGGAATTCCTCTCCTGGGTCCGGATCCTCAGGGGATCCACTCATCCGCATCAGGATGGGTATGGGATGCGGGAGGCGGGGCTGCATGGTATCCGAGGCTGGCTCTCTTTGTTCCCCCTGCGATTAAGCCCGGCAGGCATAAAAAGCACCAAGGCAAGGGAATTACTTCTGAAATTGGCAAAAAAACAGGCAGAATCTGCGGCTGCATTCGGCTGGATCGCAACAAAAGGCAACTCCCGGTATGACCAGGTGAGGGCAGGACGCATGTATGAGAGGGTACACCTCACTGCTGCATCAGTTGGCCTGGGCCTCCAGCCCATGACAGATATACTCGAGCCCTATCCGGGGATGGAGAAGCACTACCGGATGGTGCTGGACCTTATCGGGATTCCCGACACGCACACCGTCCAGATGCTGTTCCGGCTTGGGTACTCAGATTCCTGTTCCCGATCCAGGAGACGGGCAGTACAGGATTTTTTTAGGAGATGATGGGGGGGGCTGCACCCCAGGGATCACCCTCCTGACACTACCAGCTGAATTCCAAGGGCAACGAGATAGAGGGCCACTCCGCAGAGCGCGAGCGGAATCGTATATCGGCGAATCACCTGTGCGAAATCATCCCCTGTAGTCCGGCTTACGATCCAGAAGAAAGGATCGGTCACAAACGAGAAGACAAAACACCCTGCTGCGATCATGATGATGAGTGCAACCGGATGAATCACCTCAGCAACGTAAGTTCCCGCAAGTATTCCGGCTGACAATACCGCGGTTACAACCCTGGAGCCCTGTGCAGTCTGAATCAGGGAAGCAAGGACAAAGGGCACCAGGAGAACTGGTATGATTGATGTGATCTGTCCCAGTGCTGTTTCAGAAAAACCACTCGCAAGGATAACTCCTGCAAGTGCCCCTGCACCGCAGATATCAAAGATAATCACGCCCGCATGCTTTATTCCGCGTTGCAATCCGGCTGCCCGGATCCCGGGAGCCGCTGTCACAATGGCGATAGCAGCACCAGCGAGCATGATCACCTGTATCAGTGCGCCGTGCGAAAGGCCAATGGCAAGTCCAACCGGGATCGCAAGAAGGATCGCAATGAAGGGTGCATATGCACGGAGATTTCTCTTTACAGAGGATGAGACGGTTTTAGGGGGGAAGTCGTCAGGTCTGGCCATGCTCTCAGGTTTGTAACGGGATCCGAACCAGAAACTGTACAAGAGAAGAAAAAAGAAGAGCAGCAGAAGGGAGAGAGGGATTGCCAGGACATCATATAATGCGGGTGACAGATCGGGGGCGAGAGAGTGGACGAGAGGGATAACCGCAGGAGTGGGATAGACCAGTCCGAATGAGATGAGGCTCCCTATGGCTACACAATACAGGAGCAGCGTTCTGGTTTTTTCTCCACTCCCGACCCCTTTCACAACAGGGGAGAGGATGATGAATGCGGTAACACTGCATGCCACAGGGAGAGTCAGCAGGTATCCTGAGAGGCCGGATATCGTGTACGGATTGGCCGAATATTTCCTGATATCATGAACAATCTGTTGAATATCCCCTTGCTCCTCGAGGATAGACGCAATGATGGCTCCCGAGAGGATGATGAGCGCAAACAGGGCAAAAATCCTCCCAAGACCCGTCGTAATCACGCTGATCAGCTGATCGGGGGGCATTCCGATCAGGATGCCCAGAAAAAGTGCCCCTGCAGTCAGGTTGAAAATTGGCGGGATGCGGAACCGTATCCCGAGAAATGAGACGAGAAGGAGTGTCAGGAAAAATGAGGGCAGGGGGTCCATCTGATACACTCATGGTTTTCTGGATATTAAATACCAGGTTCCTGTGAAAATTCGCCCAGGTATAACAAAGAACATAATGGCTGGGGTGAATGATCTTTTCAAATGAAGGCTGTCGAGGAGAGAATTCTTTCCGAAAAAGCGGTTCATGCACAGGGGCAGACCTACCATCTGATCCTTACAGGACAGGATCTCGGGACCCAATATCCGGGTATGGTGATATATACCCTTCAGATCATAGCAGGAGAGGAGGTTATCGCCCTCTTCCGGACAAACACCTACGAATACCCCCCATCATCCCCCATCCGCGCTCTTGCAGTCATACAGTCCCGATCAGAGGAATGGGAGCAGGAATTGCTCTCGGATCCCACCTCTTTCCGGCAATCGCAGGAAAGGAGGACCATCAGGGAACCTGACAATGTCCCGACTCACGAAGTCCTGATCATCCAGGGCAGCCCGAGACCAGCAGGAAACTGCAGCGTTCTCGCGACGTGGGCCCAGGAAGAAGCCGGACGTGCTGATGTTACGGCAGAAGTGGTGTATCTCGATGACCTTCCCATACGGGCCTGTATCGGATGCTACCAGTGCTATAATACCGGCACATGTATATTTGAAGACGAAATGACAGGGATAATCCGATCGATCTCCGATGCCCGGATTATCGTTATCTGCACTCCTGTGTTCACCAACACTGTCCCCGGCAGTCTCAAGATCATGATTGATCGGTGCCAGGCGTATCATGCCTGCCAGGTGCTTACCGGGAGGAGGTCAGGGAAAAAAGGGCTCCTCTTCTCCGTGGCGGGGCGTAAAGGGCAGGAAAATTTCTCCTGCATCATCAGTGTCATCGATGCATTTATGAAAAATATCCATATAAAACCCTCTGGAAGTCTCCTCTTCGATGACCTTGACCGGAGGGAGGACATCCGGAGAATCCCTGATGCAGAGGAGAAGGTCCGGGATGCAATGAAAAAAGTTCTGATGGACATGGATACATGAATAGTGGGTTTGCCAATTGAGCCGTCGTGATAAAAGGGAAACAGCGCTCATCCTGTCCGGGCAGTAGGCTGCCATCCCATTCAACGAATATCATAATCACTGGGACAGTCGAATAACATATATGGAAAAGGAGGCCGTGCGGCAACTCAAATGTGAAATCACGACATGTACCCGTTGCAGGCTTTCGCTTACCCGCACAAATGCCGTCCCTGGTGAGGGGCCGGTACATTCCGAACTGTTTTTTATCGGAGAAGCTCCTGGGAGAAATGAGGATCTTACAGGAAGGCCTTTTGTTGGACGTGCAGGTACCGTGCTCGAAAACCTGCTCGCCACAATCGGTCTTCAGCGTGACATGGTATTTATCACAAGTATCGTCAAATGCCGGCCACCAGAAAACCGGGTTCCCGGGAAAGACGAAATAGCGGCCTGTGAAGGATACCTCCAAAAACAGATGGATCTTACCGCTCCCTCCATACTGGTCCCTATGGGACGACTTGCATCAGAACTGGTCTTCTCCCATTTCGGGCTGCCGAACATCCCTATCGGCCATATCCACGGCCAGCTGGTTAATCCCGGGCCCTATCACCGGGATCTCTCGATCTTTCCCGTCTATCACCCTGCTGCAGTAACCCACAACCCTCCTATCAAAGGAATAATTTTCGAGGATTTTCGGGTTCTCGGGACAATAATTGAGGAGAAAGGTCTGAAATTCGGGCATGAAAAAAGAGTAAAATAACCTGAAGGGGCTGTTACAGGTATAGGCTAAAGGTTTTTTCAGGAGATCAGGATCCTGCGAACTTCTGAGGAACGGATCATACCCACCCCAATCGAGGCCATATCCAGACAATTTGAGCGGTGAATCTCCTGGTTCTTTGCTGTGACAGCATCCTCGATGAGGTATACCTGGTAATTGAGGGCACAGGCATCAAAAACGGTCGTGCGGATGCAATTCGGTGTCTGGATTCCGGTCACAAAGAGGGTGTCGGCCCCCATCGTCCGGAGCACCAGATCGAGGTCCGTATGCATGAATGCGCTCATCCTGGTCTTCCGGATGATAAATTCCCCTTCATAGGGTTCCAGCTCGCTGATTATCTCAGCTCCTTTCGTCCCTTCAACGGCAAAAGGTAGTCTTCTGAAGAGATCGTGCCTGAACAGCTCCACATCCGATCCATCCCTGCGGTGAACACGGATGATGTGGAAGATCGGGAGGTGTTCTTCCCGGAATAATGCAAGTACTGACCTGATATTTCCCGTGATACGATCTGCCTCTTCCACCTTTAACGGGGCGCCATGGCGAACAAAATCATTCTGCATATCGATTATGAGGAGTGCAGGTTTTTTCATCTGGTATCATTCCCTATCCCTGATCTTAGGTGGAGCGAGGTGAAAAGCGCTGTCCCAACCATTCCACCAGGGAGGATCACACCTCTTCTCAAGCTGATCTTGTGGCAGTATCAGGGAGAGCTGAACCTTATTCACAGATATGTCTCCATACATACTGGTTTTCACGCTTTTTAAGCGATTTACACTGTCCAAAATACGTCTCGCCCCATATCCAGGGCTGGTAATTCCGGCACATATC
>MVZQ01000071.1 GCA_002068435.1 Euryarchaeota archaeon ADurb.BinA087
ACCAGGGCGCATGGTTGGAATCACGTAGTAGGTGCCACCAGTGAGGATTATGGTGGGATCACTGATGGTGATACCAACGCCGTCCTGGTTGTAGAGCCGGAGATCGGTGCAACTGCTCTTGAGCCAGAACCGGAGTGAATCGCCAGATTGTACTGTCACGGAGTAAGGTACGAGTTCGAGCGGTTTTGTGCAGTTCCCGGAGACGATCTGGCCATACTGGAATGGGGTCACGGAGGGCGGGGGGTTCAGTTTGGTAAGATAGAGGTCATAGGAGAAGGTATTTTCCGCGTACCGATCATAAACAGAAAGGAAGTACGTCCCTTTTTCTGTTAATGGGGCACTGAAACGATACGAAATCTCGGCACTGGAATAGTCGGAATTACTAGTAAGAGGAGTACCATCTGATGAAGAAAGGGTAATTCTCGGCCACATATCAGGAACAGACGAGTCAAGCCGTGCGATGATGAGTTCGCCAGCTGTTGCATTTATTGTATACGTGTCCTTCTCGTTCAGCGAGGAGATATTCCCTGATACATTCTGACCGTAAGAAATGGTGTCATATTCCGGCACTGCTCCCTCAGCTCCGTTAAGATAAATAGTATCGAGGGAACGAGTTTGGTCACCTTCCTCTGACCCTATTGATTCAGTAGTGCCTGGAGTGCTGGTTGCAAGAACATACCCCTCCCCAAGGGACGTGGAGGGTCCAGAAGAGGTGGCAATGAGATCGAGGATGGCCTGTTCCTGGACTGGATCGTCGATCGTATCTGAATCAGCAGTGAATTCCGGTATGGTGCCATTGGCAATCAGATGATAACCCTCCATAAGAGGCTCGGAGGGTTCGGAAGAGGTGGCAATGAGATCGAGGATGGCCTGTTCATGGACTGGATCGTCGATCGTATCTGAATCAGCAGTGAATTCCGGTATGGTGCTATTGGCAATCAGATGGTAATCCTCGATAAGAAGCTCGGAGGGTTCAGAAGTGGTGGCGATGAGATCGTGGAGAGCCTGTTCATGGACTGGATCGTCGATCGTATCTGAATCAGCAGTGAATTCCGGTATGGTGCCATTAACAATCAGATGATAACCCTCCATAAGAGGCTCGGAGGGTTCGGAAGAGGTGGCAATGAGATCGAGGATGGCCTGTTCATGGACTGGATCGTCGATCGTATCTGAATCAGCAGTGAATTCCGGCATGGTGCTATTGGCAATCAGATGGTAATCCTCGATAAGAGGCTCGGAGGGTTCGGAAGAGGTGGCAATGAGATCGAGGATGGCCTGTTCATGGACTGGATCGTCGATCGTATCTGAATCAGCAGTGAATTCCGGTATGGTGCTATTGGCAATCAGATGGTAATCCTCGATAAGAGGATCGGAGGGTTCAGAAGAGGTGGCGATGAGATCGTGGAGAGCCTGTTCATGGAGGGGATCAACACCTGACCCTGATTCAACCACTCCCTCTGCCGGGGTTGAACTGGCAACAAGCATAAATCCATCAGCTGGGGTGCTTGTTGCAGAATAGAGATCGATAAGATCTGTGAGAAGCTCCTCGTTTGAAGGATCTAATTCTGAACCAGGGATGACTTCGATTGTCTCGGACGGGCCACTCAATCCAGTGGACAGGGAGACATCATGTATACCAGTCGAGGGAACGGTGTGTACAGGGGAAAAACCTTCGGTTGCGAGAGGGGGTGGGGAGGAGGCAATATCGAGTTCGGTCAATGGTACTGCAGGTTCCAGGAGGTTCTCGGGTACATTCCCCTGGGTATCAGTACTATTCCTCTTGACGGGGAAATAGCCTTCAGCTTCAAGGCTTGAGCGGGGGGTATGATTGATTTCGAAGAGATTTTCTGCTTCATCCTGTGTATCATTTGATAATTCTGAGGATGGGCGGGGGGGTTGGACATCGATAACAGGGACAAATCCTTCTGCTTGAAGAGTCGGGGGAGATATGAAAGAACCTTTGATATTCCCCATCTCTGGTGAATGAATGGATTCATTTATCTCTTTTACAGTTTGCCGGAGGGAGTCCTCCAGGGAGCTTTTTACCGCGACGAATCCTTGGGTCACAAGGCTTGCTGAGGACGGGGATATCCCCTTTATACGCTCAATATCGGGGGTGAAAGACGGGTCAGAAGTGGTGGTAAAAGCCTTCGAAGATCCAGATGACGAGGTATTGTTTACTGGGGTAAAGCCCTCTGTTTCAAGGTTTGCACGAGAATAGGAATTACCAAAGGCTATCGAATCATCAATGCCATGTTCCCCCTGTGTTGGACCAGTAAGCTTGTTCGTCACCAGGGTAAATCCTTCATGACCATGGTCTATGGAATCACGAGCTTTTGAAATAGCCTTGAATCGCTCTTCCTGGTCAGGAATATTCTTCTGCGATCCGGGAGCTCCGGTTGGTTTTTCGGGAGGTGCATTGGTGACAATCGAAAAGCCATCTTCATTGCCCGGAGGACTGACACGGGCATTATCAAGATCGATAGGACTACCTTCATTATCTGCAGAAACTCCGTGGGTTTCTGTGATATTATCGCCCATGTTCTCAACATACACGCTTGCATTACACGATACTGCCAATAAACCGACAATACAGACTACCGTAACAGCTCTCAGAAACCAGGAATAAGACATACTGTCCCCCAGATACTGGAAAATTTTCCCTGGAACTATTAAGTCTATGTATTTTGATCTCACCGGTTCCGCTGAATGGGCAGGAGGGCCCCCCTCAAGAAAGGAACATCTGCGTAAATCGTCAGATAATTTGAAAAAAGAAAAATAAATTGATCCCTTTTTCTATGATATTCTGTCTCGTTCCTCTATTCCCAAGCTCTCACGCAGCACCGATTTCAAACGTCCCATCGCTCGTATCGGTGCAGGCGGGGTAGCTCGTGCTGGTGACCCTGATCTGGTAATCCGATCCTGCCGGGATGGTTGGGGGGATTGTCAGCGTGAAGGATCCTGAACCGCCAGACCCGACCGGTGCACTTGCGGCAACAACCCGGACGATGGTCCCCTTGATCGCCTCGACTTTTACTGTCGGACCAGGATTACCGGTATAGTCCCACTGGATGGACTGGGTCGATCCCTGCTGCCAGGTGTCACCATTGTTCGGGGCGGTGATGGTGATCGTGGGTGCGGTTATCGCGAAGGAGTGGTCGCTGATATCGGTATACGCCGGATTGCTGGTACTGGTGACCCGGATCCGGTAATCAGCACTCACCGGTGTGTTATAGGGGATCGTCAGACTGTAGGATCCTGATCCCTCTGATCCTACGGGGATGGCCGGGAGCACTTTGAGGACCGATGTCCCCTTCAGCACCTCGATATTCACGGTGGGGCCGGGATTACCGGTGTAAGTCCAGGAGAAGGGGAGGACGGAACCAAGCGAATAGCTCTCTTCTTCGTTGGGAGATGCCAGGGTGATCGAGGTTGTACTGTCAGCACTGATCGTAAAAGGAGCCTCGCTGACATCGTTCAGGGCAGGGTTGTTGCTGCTGGCGATCCTGATCCGGTAGTCTGATCCCACCGGCACAGCATAAGGCAGGGTCAGGTCGTATGATCCCTGTCCCGCTGTCCCCACCGGGATATTGGGGATACTGCCAAGGGAGGTTGATCCTTTCAGCAGCTCAATGGTGATATCCCCGGGGTCGTAGGTATATTTCCAGGAGATGGTATGGGTTGAGCCCTGCTCCCAGGTCTCTCCTCCGTTTGGCGACTCCAGTGTGAGGGTTGCCCCCGGCAGTACGGTGATATAATCAGTTTTCACCTCGATGTCAGCACCACCGCAGCCTACCGCGATCAGCCTGACGCTGTAGGTGCCGGGTTGTGTGTAGGTGAAGGTCGGGTTCCAGGTGGTGCTGTCAATGCTCCCATCGTTGGTGAAGTCCCAGTACCGGTCGACCACGGTCCCAAGGGACATATCGTGGAACTGGGCGGTGAACGGGGCACTTCCTGAGGTCGTATCTGCCCTGAACGCTGCGCTTGGCGGAGTACAGCCCGGGCATGCGGATCCGCTGGCTTCGTCAATGCCCACGGTATCAGTCTCCAGCGCCGGCAGGTCCCCCGTTCCGGCAGACGCGGTGCCGATAACCGCCAAAAGGGCTACCAGTACAATGATGAAGGTATCCAATCGTGAATGCATCATAAAAAATCAGATCTACAGAACCAAATTAATTTCTTTTATTTTTTTTGAATCCTGGTGGTGCACCAGCTAACCTGCGAGTAAGATTACCTGAATGGTTTTTCACGCATGTGAGCACTATTCATGAACGCACGCAGCTGGTCGATAGTCGTGGCTGCTGGAATCTCCGCTCCCTCCCATTGTTCAGGCTGCAATTGATCGAAAAGGCCAGTCACAGGGATAGCCAATGGCCCCCTTCAAGGAATTCTGATCCCTGTGTGCAGCTTTGGAAAAAAAGGGGGAGATCCGGCTCATGCCGGAATGATCGCAAACATCCCGTTGCTCGTGTCGGTGCAGGCCGGCCAGGCAGTGCTGGTGATCCGTATCCGGTAATCGGTCCCGAGCGGCGTATTGGCCGGGAAGGTCAGGTTGAAAAGACCGGGTCCGATGGGGGTGCCCTGGGTGATGACTGCCAGTACCGTATCCCCGCGCAACGCCTCGATCTTCACCGCGGGTCCCGGATTTCCGGAATACGTCCAGGTGAGGGGATGGGTCGATCCCTGCTCCCATTCCTCTCCTCCATCGGGCGAGAGGACCGTGATTGCCGGACTTACGGTGAACGGGGCCTCACTCACATCAGTCCAGGCAGGATTTGTGGTACTGGTGACCCTGATCCGGTACCCTGAGCCTACTGGCGTGGAGTAAGGGAACGTCAGGTTGAAGGAGCCCGATCCCCCGGATCCAACGGAAGTACTGGGGGTGATGACCGCGAGGACCGTACCATTCCGTAACGCCTCGATTTTCACTGAAGGTCCGGGATTCCCGGTATAATTCCACCTGATGGTCTGGTTGGATCCCTGGACATAGTCCTCGCCTCCGTTCGGAGTCACCAGGGTGATGGATGAACTGGCATTGGCGACGACCGCGAAGGGGGCATCGCTGGTATCGGTATACAGGGGGTTGCTGGTACTCGATACCCGGATCCGGTATTCCGTGCCGAGCGGTGCATTGATGGGCAGCGGCAGGTTCAGCGATCCCGATCCTCCCGTCCCGACCGAGATGGCCGGGGTGATCACTGCCAGCACCGTATCTCCACGGAGTGCCTCGATCTTCACGGAGGGTCCCGGATCGCCGATATAGTTCCAGCTGATGGTCTGGGTGGTCCCCTGCTCCCATTCCTCGCCCCCGTTTGGAGATAAAACGGTGAGGGGGGGGATGATCGTGAAGGGTGCATCGCTGGTATCGGTGCAGGTTGCATTGCTGATACTGGTGATCCGGACCAGGTAATCAGATCCCAGGGGTGCACTGAAGGGGAAGGTGAAGTTGAAGGAGCCGGAACCATCAGACCCAATAGACGTATTCGGGGCAATAACCCGGACTATGGTTCCTTTAAGCACCTCAATCTTTACCGATGACCCGGGATCCCCGGTATAGTTCCACTTGAGGGTCTGGGTGGAGCCCTGTTTCCATCGTTCACCACCGTTTGGTGTCACCACCGTGATGGGTGCTCCGGCACCGATTGAGAACGGAGCATCACTGGTATCGGTATACAGGGGATTGCTGGTACTGGTGATCCGGATGGTGTAGTCAGACCCGGGGGTCTGGTTGAAGGGAACCGTCCAGGTGCAGGAGCCTCCACCGCCGGACCCAATCGACGTCCCGGATGAGATGACCTTCTCGACCGTCGTTCCTTTAAGGAGCTCAATCATGACCATACTCCCGGGGTTGTAGGTATAGTTCCAGGTGATGGTCTGCGTGGCGCCCTGTTCCCAGTGGTCTCCACCGTCCGGAGAGAGAAGGAGCAGCGATGGCTCCTCAAGCAATGATCTCTGCGACCAGGCAGGATTACTATCAACAACGGTATTCGTGGTGATCCGTGTCTGGTCGTTCCCGTCCGCCTTCATGGTGTAAATCTCATAATTCCCATCCCTCTTCGAAGTGAAAGCAATCATTGTGCCATCAGGAGACCATGAGGGGGCCTGGTCAATAGCACCATTTGTGGTGATCCTGGTCTGGTCGGTCCCATCGGTATTCATCGTGTAGATCTCGTAATTGCCATCCCTGTCGGAGTGGAAGGCTATCCTGGATCCATCCGGAGACCAGGCAGCATTACTATCCCATGCTCCGTTATTGGTGATCCTGGTCTGGCCGGTCCCATCCGCGTTCATGGTGTAGATCTCATAATTGCCATCCCTGTTGGAGTGGAAGGCAATCCGGGATCCATCCGGGGACCATGCCGGGCTTACCTCCTCTGCTCCGTTATTGGTGATCCTGGTCTGGCCGGTCCCATCCGCGTTCATCACGTAGGTCTCCGAGTTGCCATCCCGGTATGATTCAAAGGCTATCTTCGATCCATCAGGTGACCATGCAGGCTTCCGATCGATGCTCCCGGAGAGGCGGGTGATGCCGGTCCCATCTGCGTCTATCGTGTAGATATTCCAGGGGCCATCCCGGTTGGATTGAAAAGCAATCGTTGCGCCATCCGGGGACCATGATGGGTAAATATTAAAAGCGGTATCCGCGGTGATCCTGGTCTGGCCCTTTCCGTCCGCATCCATCGTGTAGATATTATAATTGCCATCCCGGTCCGAGTCGAAGGCAATCTTTCCGTTCTCTGCCGTCAGCGTGAAGGGGGCATCACTGGTATCGGTATACGTCGCATTGCTGGTGCTGGTAATACGGATCCGGTACTCTGTCCCTAGTGGCAGGTCATACGGGATGGTCCAGTTGAACGATCCTGATCCGCCGGATCCAACGGAAGTACTGGGGGTGATTACACGGCTGACGGTCGCCCCATTGAGCAATTCGATCATGACCGCTGAGCCGGGATCTCTCGTGTACTCCCATGTCAGCGTCTGGAGGGATCCCTTCACCCAGGTCTCACTGCCGTTTGGAGCGAGGAGGGAGAGGGATGGCGGCAGGGGGGGAGACCATGCCGGGTGATACTCTCTTGCTATATTCGTGGTGATCCGGGTCTGGTTGGATCCATCGGCATCCATCGTGTAGATCTCCCAATCGAGATCTCTCAGGGATTCGAAGGTGATCTTCGTTCCATCCCAGGACCATTCAGGATTGTCATCAGATGCGGTATTCATGGTGATGCGGGTCTGGTTGGATCCGTCAGCATCCATAGTGTAGATCTCATAATTTCCGTCCCGGTCTGAGCAGAAGGCGATCTTCGATCCATCCGGGGACCAGTCCGGACGCCAGTCAACCATCGCGTCATTATTGGTGATGCGGGTCTGGTTGGATCCGTCGGCATCCATGGTATAGATCTCCCAGTCGCCATCTCTTTTGGAGCTGAAGACAATCTTCGAGCCATCCGGAGACCAGGCAGGGAACCGGTCGACCTCCGCATGGGTGGTGAGACGGACCTGGCTGGATCCGTCCGCGTCCATGGTGTAGATCTCATAATTGTCGTCCCGGTATGAATCAAAGGCGATCTTCGATCCGTCCGCGGACCAGGCGGGATTGCTATCGGGGTGAGTATCGGTGGTGAGGCGGACCTGGTTCTTCCCATCGGGGTCCATGGTGTAGATATCCACATTCCCCTCCCTGAAGGAGATGAAGGCAATCCTCGAGCCATCCGGGGACCAGTCAGGACTTTCATCATCTCCGGAATTGTTGGTCAGACGGAGTAATCTTGTCCCGTCCGGGTCCATGGTGTAGAGTTCATGATTGCCATCCCTGTTTGAACTGAAGGCAATCTTCGAGCCGTCCCCTGCCGCAACCGGCACACCCATGGCGATCCAGCAGAGGATCAGGCCACAACAAAGAACCAGTGATACTTTTTTCATGCAACAAGCTCCCCCTCGTAATAAGGCGGATTTATTCCCCATAATCGGTAACTTCAGATCCTGCATTCTGAGATAGTAGAACTTTCGAATTGTTCCCGAGAGAACCTGGATGAACGTATCTTCTTGTCCCTCTCGTGAAGTACTTCCTTTGCGTCGGTTCGTTTTTCAGGGACAGTCCTCGCGACCTCTCTCCGACCATCCGAACATGTTCCCGTACAGGCCGGAGTCCTCGTCCCGCCGGTGTTTTTTCCCTGTTCAAGCAATGGGATAGCGCTGTTGAGATTACGCCCTCTCTCATGGGATGGCCCGATGATAGTGGCGAAAGAAAAGAGACGTTTGCGGGTACCTGTCGTTCTGGCTGTCCGCTCTCGCTGGTCTGAATTTCATTGAACAGGACTGTTCTGCGACGCGATCAACGGAAGCGAACATCTTGTCTCAGTGTCCCGGACCTCTCAGTAATTCCAGACGTCTAAGTATTCCAGACGTCTCAGTATCCCGGACATCTCAGTATCCCGGACCTCTCAATAATTCCAGACGTCTCCGTATCCCGGACGTCTCCGTATCCCGGACCTCTCAGTATCCCGGACGTCTCAGTATTCCAGATGTATCAGGAAGGATTTTCCAGCAGAGAACCCCCAGATCCCCGGAGCGATCATCAGTGTCGATATCTGATGCATTCCCTCAGTTCAGTTTCATGCGATCCATGAAGATTACCAACAGGATATCGATTTCTTCGACGGAATGATCTTATAGGGTGCAGATGCAATCCCATGAACTATGGGGATTTTTATCAGAAAGCGCTCTTTTATCCTGGCCATGATCCTTGTTCTGCTTCTCACCGCCGTTCCGGTGACGGGAGCAGACGACCATGATCTGATCTTCACCGCGTCCGGTCCTTTCCCCTCCCATATTCCCGGGTATGGCATCGAACACCCCACCCCGCATCCCTTCCTGGTGGCCCGGATGAACGAAAAAATCCGTACAGATCTTGGCTGCGATTGGGATCCCGGAAGCCCTGGCACCGGCTCCGTTTTTCCGGAGGATATGGGACCTGGCATGAGGGCGAAAGGGGAGAACAGGGTCCTGGTCCTCCTCGTGGATTTTCCCGATAAAATGCATGGTCCCGACCAGAGCCGCGAGGAGGTCCTCGCCGGATTTAACGGACCCGGGACCCCGGCTTCGATCGGTCCT
>MVZQ01000072.1 GCA_002068435.1 Euryarchaeota archaeon ADurb.BinA087
CCTCGGCAACAGCATGTTTATCCATAAAAACAGCCTGATGCGGTTTCACGAGGGGATTGCCTGGCTGATGCAGATAGTCATGTTCCTCACCCTGGGCCTGCTGGTATTTCCCTCCCATCTCCTTCCCGTCATCGGTTCAGGGATCTTACTCTCGCTCTTCCTCATCTTTGTCGCCCGCCCGGTCACCGTCTTTCTTACCCTCAGTCCCTGGAAGATGGCGATACGGGACAAGGTCATGGTATCCTGGGTGGGACTGCGGGGGGCAGCCCCCATCGTCCTTGCCACCTTCCCGCTCCTGGCAGGTATCCCCCAGGCTGAAACGATCTTCAACCTGGTATTCTTCCTCGTTATCACCTCCGCCCTCCTGCATGGAACATCGATTCCTTTTGTTGCCCGCCATCTTGGAGTCTCAGATCCCCTGCCAGAGACACCCCGGTTGTCCATGAGCCTTGGAGACGGGTGCACATCAGGCAACGATATGATCGAGCTGACAGTGCCAATGCAGTCCAGGGTGGTGGGGAATCAGATCGTGGATATCGGGCTGCCTCCCGGGACCCTCATCATCATGATCGAGAAAGGAGGAAACCGGTTCGTGCCGTGTGGCAGTACTGTCCTGGAAGGAGGCGATCACCTGCTCGTTCTTACGAATCAGCCACAATCGAACCAGGTTCGCTCGATCTTCATCTCCGAACCATCTGCGGAAAATCAGGGTCCATAACCGGATCAGGTGACGTCTCCTCACTCACGGCGAATCTGGTTCAGGCCAGGATTCTGGGGATTGGTGCCAATGATCCGGTTTTAATCCGGGCCGTCACCACTCATGCCCCTCAGATGAATCCATGGCGTTTCATCATCGTCCGTAACCGGTTTCTTCACGAGGGAAGATATCCCGGGAATCTGGGTGCTGAGGTAGTCGTTCCGGAATCGTTCAAAACATCGGTGGGGATAGGTATCCGTCCCTGTGACCAACTGGATGATTCGCTGATCGTCACCACGCTCACCTCCATCATGGTGCATATGGAAAAAGAATGGTTTCACGAGCCCTGTTGCTGACCCGGCAAGAAAAAAAGAAAAATGAGTCATTCCTGCGGATGCACGATCACTTTCAGGCTCCCCTCCCGCGGATGGGCAGTCAGGAGGAACCCTTCAGTCGTCTCTTTCAGGGGAAGGACGTGGGTGATCATATCAGCAACGTTGATCCGGTCATGCTGGATCCATTTGAGGGCTGTCGAGAGGTTCTGGAGATCTGCAGCATATGAATGGGTGATGGTAACCTCGTTCTGCCACAGGTCCCAGAGGGTGATCCCGGACTGGATGTCGGGATTCGTGGGGGCAAAAAAGAGGATTGTGCCCCCCGGTCCGATCGCGTCAAGGGACTGTTGTACACAGGCGGGAACCGGGGCCGTCATAATCACGGTGTCAGCGCCCATCCCACCGTTCTGTTCTTTGAACGTTCTGGGAACATCGTCAGTGGCGGGGATCGTGGCATCGGCGCCGAATTTCCTGGCAAGCTGCAGCCGATCATGGTTCATGTCCGATACAGCGATAAAACCCGCACCGTTTACCCGGGCTGCCTGGACGTGCAGCAATCCGGTGATACCGGCACCGATGATCAATACTGACCGGCCATCCGAGACGGGGGCACATTGTTGCCCACGGACCACACACCCAAGGGGTTCGGCGAAGGTCCCTGCATCGAACGAGACAGATTCGGGCAGGCGCACCATGCCACGGTCCACGTTGAGTGCGGGCAGTACCACGTGTTCCGCAAATGCCCCGTAACCGTGCTTGAATTTTGTGCGGTGCAACGTATCGCATGCAGTCGTATGCCCGCGAAGGCAGGCATTGCATGTGTTACAGGGGACATGGTGCGTCACCACGACCCGATCTCCCTCCCTCCACTTCGGATCCACTCCAGGACCGGCTTCGGTAATGATCCCGGTGCATTCGTGCCCAAACGCCCCTATTCCGCCCGGTCTGCCTGCACGTTTGATCCGGTACCATTCCATGACATCCGACCCGCACACCCCGCAAGCCATGATCCTGATTTTAATCTCCCCCGGTCCGACCAAAAGATCCCCAACCTCTTCGGTGCGGATGTCATTATTCGAATAATAGACTGCAGCTTTCATGGTATTCACTCTGGAGAGAAACGGTATAATAGATTTGAAAAATCTGGCGTGCGAGGAATGATCTGGTGTTACAGGAATGAAAGGTATCCAGGACACCATCTTTTGATTATTCCCCGATGATCATGAGGGGGGAAAAGAACCAGTCTCCGGATGGAGGATATCCCCATGTCCTCTCCTTTTGTGGGGTATGTCGTCCTTCCCCCACAAACTTTATATACCATAATGGCAAGTTCCGGTTTGGAGAAGAGGAGAAAAATGTTTGAAAAATTATCTGAGAGTTCAGGGAATGTTGTTGGGTACAAAGTTGTCGGGAAGCTTGAGCCATCCGATTACGAGAAGCTTGAACCGGAAGTCAAAGCATTGGTAGAAAAAGAAGGTACGATCCGTTTATTGTTTGATATGGCCGGGTATAAAGGAGAGACAGCAAAGGGCTGGATAGCCGATTACAAATTCGGGCGTGAGTTCCATAATAAAGTCCAGAAAATGGCTGTCGTTGGCGATAAGACCTGGGAGAAGTGGCTAACGCATCTGGCCAAAGCCGCGTACGCAACCGATGCAAGGTTTTTCCCGTCCGCTGATATCAGCAAGGCCTGGACCTGGCTTCGCGAATGACTGGCTTCCAGTGAAACTGCCTCCGGCAGTTTCCTGGTTTTATGCCCAGCCGGACGGCGTTTATTGACGATTTGAAAACGGTTGTGCCATTGTGCTTTTATAGGCTTTTGTCCTGACCAGGTCAATGGAATTTGTCATGGTGGATGATTTATGGCAGAGCTAAATTGAAAGAGGCGAGACACTATCGCAATTTACCCCGAGAAAAGAGAAGATCCGATCGGTTCTTTGCCATTTCGATCCGTTGCCTCCTTTATTATTTCAATCCTCTCATGGTTTCCCATTTCAGTCGATTCCATCCCATTCCATTTCAATCCGTTCAATCGTTTCAGTGCAGATAGTGAAAACCTGCACGGATCTCCTTCTTCATGAGATGAATCCGGATCCATGGTTCCTTTACCGGGCTGTCGACCATGAGTGTGCCCTTGTAGTTATATCCCGGAAAACTCCAGTTGCACATGCCTTTTCCTGGTCATATAGTCGTAGTCCGGTGAATGCCTCAAATCAGGAATATTTTGCATTCAGATACGAGGACAAGAAGGTTGGCAGATTCACTTCAATCTCTACTGAAATTGAGTGTTGTTTTTTCTGATAACCCTGCCGGGGATCTCTGGAAATCCAAAAAAATTAGTCGAGTTTTGAAGCATGAGGCAGACATGCATGGTAGATATCAAGGGCTTCCTTCACGGTGTGGTCTTCATGGACAATTGCATAGATCGCCTTGATCATGCCGAGGGGATTTTCATCCTGGAAGATATTCCGCCCGAAATCGACTCCGGCGGCACCTGCCTGGACGGAATGGTAGGCCATCTGGAGAGCGTCAGGGGGACTTGAGTACTTTCCTCCCGCCACGACAACCGCAGTTGGAGCTACCCAGTCGACCAGTTTGGAAAATTCCTCGCAATAATAGGTCTTGATGATCCGGGCCCCTGCATCCTGGCAGATGCGGGAGGCAAGTGCCAGATAGCGGAGATCCCTTGCCATGTTTTTTCCAACGGCGGTAACTGCCAGGACCGGGATTCCGTACTCTTCGGCATGATTGATCATATCGGTCAGGTTGACGATCGTCTGCTGCTGGTAGGCAGAGCCGATATACACACTGACCGCTACCCCGGCTGCATCCATCCGGATGGCTTCCCTGATGGTGACCGTGAGCTTCTCGTCGCTCAGCTCCTCAAATAAGACACTGTTTCCCCCCGTCACCCGCAGCATGATGGGTTTTGACCCGAGATCTCCGGGTGCGATATTACTCCGGACTGCCCCGCGGGTTGTCATCAGGCAATCGCAGTAGGGAAGGAGTGTTTGTATGGTCCTGCTCATGTTGCGCAGGCCTGTCGTCGGCCCCTGGAAATAGGGATGGTCGACGGCAAGCATAACCACCCGGTTATCTTTTGGAGTGATGATCCGGTTCATCCGGCTCTGAATTCCAACATCAAGGTATGCCTGTACCATGGGGACATCTCACGAGAAGTAATGATTTACAACGGTAAAAATAGTTGGTCTTACTCTCCCTTCGGCCTGACGATCAGGTATCCTTTCTCGGTCAGCCAATGGTGAAATTCATGGGTGCTGTGCAGGCAATGGGATGCACAAATCGCCCGGATTTCTTCATATTGGGGAGACTTTTCCATCGCTTTATTCAGAAGCAGCTGCACCGGGCATTGCACGTCATTACAATACTCCCGGCGTTTATAATCGGTATAACCCTTCATCGATCCCATAATAGGTTCTCAGAAATGAACGGAAAAAGGTTTACGGAAGAGAAAGGACGGGGGCGGAACGTTCCCCTTTTCCTCTGGACACACCGGATCGGAGATCATAACAGCGGTCCGGTTTGCCCGACTGATCGATGGTTCTCGCGGGATACTCCCTCATCAAAATCCCCGATGCAGCCCATACTTCCTCGCACACCGTATCGCATATCCATACTCCTCTTCCGTAATACCGCGTAAGAGTGCTTCAAACCCCGGATACTTCTCACGAAAATCAGGTGATGACACTGACGTATTCCAGCGGTACTGGTCCATGATGTTCACGTACGCCTCCCGTGATACCCGCTCCCCGATAAACTCCAGCACCACGTCCGAACCGGCAAGGTCCCCGGGAAGGACCAGGTGCCTGATGACCAGTCCCCGCTCTGCAACACCATCCCTGACGACAAGATCCCCCACCTGCCGCTGCATCTCGAGAAGGGCGTCCTGCATGAGTGCCGGATAGCCCGGTGCATCGGAGAGGACCCGGGCGATCTCCTCCCTGCCGTATTTTGCATCGGGCATGTAGATGTCGACCACTCCTTCAAGGAGGCGGAGGGTCTCTACCGTATCGTAGGTGCCGGTGTTGTAGACGAGGGGGATAGCAAGGCCTTTTTCTGCGGCGATCAGGACCGCCTGGAGGATCTGGGGGACGAAGTGGCTGGGGGAGACCAGGTTGATATTATGGCAGAGCCGTTCCTGGAGGTCAAGCATCATTCCTGCAAGCCGTTCGGGGGAGACTTCCGCCCCGTGCCTTCTCTGGCTGATCCCGTAGTTCTGGCAATAGATGCATCGCATGTTGCACCCGGCAAAAAAGATGGTCCCGGAACCATACCTGCCCACAAGTGGCGGCTCTTCCCCAAAATGGGGGCCATAGCTCGAGACTGCCGGGAGGAGACCGCCACCGCAGTAGCCCCGTTCATCCTGTGTCCGGTCGATTCCGCATCGTCGTGGGCATACCGTGCATGATGACAGGAGTGAAGCGGCCTGTTCCACCCGGAGAGCAAGGGTCCCGCTGGCAAACAGGGTGGTATAGGACGGGGAGTTCATCCAGGGGTGATGGGAGGTGCAGGATAAAAAATGCAGCGGGAAGCCGGACCTTCCGGGAGAGGAACAAGGGGGATGCGTGCGAGCCCGCGTCTTGCCTGAGAGTCGCACCGATGCAATGGCAATCAGAACATTCTCAGAAAATAATAAAGGGAGAACAACCTATTGGACTACTATAACGGAGATACGTGATTCCCATGGTAAAACTGAATGATGAGATGAAAGAAACCTTTGCAAAGGTCAAGCTCTTCCCGGTCGCCACTGCTTCAAAGAGCGGGGTCCCAAACGTCGCCCCGATCGCATTTGTGATGCTGGTATCGGATGACACGATCTGGCTTGCCGACAACTACATGAACAAGACCCTTGCTAATGTGAAGGAGAACCCGTACATCGCCCTGTATGTCTGGGAGCCGGAGAGCAGGAAATGCTTCCAGGTCAAAGGGAAGGTGCAGGTCAAGACGAGCGGGCCCGATTACGAGAAGATGAAGGAGAAGGTGAAGGCAAAGAAGCAGGAATACCCGGCAAAATCCCTGCTCGTAATGAAGGTCACCGAGGTCTTCACCTGCCTTCCGGGCGCCGAAGCCGGTAAGAAACTGATGTAGGCCGGGGATATCCCTCTCTCTTTTATCATGCAATAGTAGGACCTGATCCCGTCTTCCGGACGTCAAAACATCCTGAATCAAAGAAAAGGAACTATGATCATCGTCACCGGGATGATACAAGGCGTAAATGAGGTGTAGTAAGAATATTAGAGAAAAAAGCGGGAGAGTTAGGCGGACATTGCCGCGAGCTCCACATCCTCTTCTTTCAGGGTCTTTCTTCCGGCGTGAATCGCCAGTTTGTTCGCTTCTTTTGTCAGCTGTGCAATATAATCTTCAGCTTTTGCAGAAAGGGTCATTGCTGCGTCGCGGCCGACCCTCTTTGCACCACTTTTCTTGGCAATTCTTACAATTGCCGCTACAGGTAAATCTGCCACCTTAATTACCTCAAACAGATAAACATCCTCTAAATATTTATACTTTTAGGAAGCCGGCCGGATCCTGGGGCTGGATCTTCTTTTCAGGCTTTTGTGAAGGAAATATTTTCTATCCCTCTCTGTTATCCCGTTCTTCAGGAGTATGCAGGTATATTCTCCTGCTGCTATGAAAAGCAAGAGACGATATCTTGCAGGACTTATGCCCCTCCCTTTAAATCCCGGTAGTTGCATTCCTTCGTTCCATGCCATGATAGCATTCCAAACCTTTATCGTAATCCGGATCGATTCTGGCTTTAGCACCGGAGATGCCGGTCAGGGCTGCACTCATTGCCAGACCAGCATTCCCTCTTCGGGCTGGCGCCGTGCGATCCGTTCCTGGAGCACTATGCGCCTGAATTATGGAGGTATTCTCATATGACGAAACTGTGTCAGAAGATGATCGATGAAGCCATGGCTGCCCAGCGGGCTGACGTGGATACCGTGAAGAAGAAACGGGGGGGATCGTTTGTGGTCTCCGATGCAAAATCCTACCTCTCAGCGGTAAAGAAGATGAAACCTGCCGGTGCGCAGTCCAAGGCTGTCTTTAGCCTCCATACCGACTCCGTGAAAGCCCACTTCGGGGTGCTGGAACACCTGACGAGCACCGTCCGGCCTGAGGATGATCCCTATGTCGAACATTACCAGACCCCGGTGATCATGGAAATCCTCTATGATGAGGACCCTTCTTTCAGGAAGAGCGTGACCGCTTTTTCAAAAGCGATCCGGAAAGCCGAAGCCCTGGTGGGAAAAGAGGCTGCCCGCCGGTATGCCGGATTCTATGGCCCCACCTGCGTCGTTGACTTTGCCCTGATACCGGGCAGCACGAGCAACGTCGTCAACCAGATCCTGAAGACCGTGGACATCCCCACCACCCACAAGCAGGCCATCCTTGCCTCCAAGTCATGGGGGATGAACACGAGCTATGGTTTTGGCGACGTCTTTGCCCACGAAGTCGAGAAGGGGGCAACCCTTGCCGATGCGGTGAAGGCCGAGATCGGGATGATGGAGAAGGTCTACGACCGCCCGGTCGATGCCCAGGCCGACCTGATGGATTCGGTCGGGATGAACTCGTTTGACGCACGGAAGTACATGGAGGGATACCGGAAGAAGATGGAGGGGACGGTCCGGGCGGCAATAGATGACGATGTCCACTATGCCAATATCGTGACCATCCCTGCCTACTGTGTCGGTGATATCGCCCACCACATCGCCCAGTCCACCTTCAACATGTGCAAGGATGACGTGATCATGGCCACCATCGAGGCCGTCACCGATGTGATGGACGCTACGCTGAATGCAGCCGTCCCCTCGTTCAAAACCGAGGAAGACGTCCTGACGGTCGCCACGGGTGCCTCGGCCTCCGCTGCAGAGTATATCCTCGAGCTGGACGGCTTCAACGCCATCATGCTGGTTGATCTCCTTACGAAGCGCTGGCACAATTACGTCCAGTTGTACCCGAAGCGGGGGGCAGCTGCCGAGCTGCACAACTGCGACTTCATGGACATGCTCTACCGTGGCTGGAAGTACGTGGACCAGGCACGCCGGCGACAGAACGGGACGGACGGGTTGTTGAAGCCAAAAGTCAGCGGAGTGGCAGTCGATCTCCTGCCTGTCCATGAGAACGAGGTGCTGATGAACCCGCAGCGGTATGCCTACCCTGCCTGTGCCATCACGGTCAGGGCATCGGCTATGCTCCGGCTCTCTGATTATCCCTGCCTCCTGACGAGCGAGCCGGTGACTGCCACGCTGATGACCAATATTATTGCCCTCCACAAGGATGTCCCTGCAGCTCCCGCCCGGATCTGCAAGAACTGTGCCTCGGCAGCGCTGATCGATTTCCGGCACCAGTACTGCCAGTGGAAATGTGCGGTGTGAAGGAGTGATTGAGATGAAATGCTATATTTGCGCACAGATGGGGAAGTCCACCGATGCGGTGGCGATCTGTATCATCTGCGGGATGGGGACCTGCATGGAGCACACCATCCGGCGGGAGGTTGATGTCTGGGAGGGCGGGTATCCGTTCCCGGCAAAGAAACTCCCGAAGAAGATCCCGCGGATGCTCTGCCCGGAATGCAATGCCTCATACAAGGAGGGATGAAAAATGAGCTCCCTGGCCAGGCGATGCTGTGCCGAGCTGCTCGGGACAGGGCTGCTTGTGTATTTCGGCGCAGGGGCTGCTGCGATCACCCTGATGATCGCTTCGGGAACTGATCCGGCATCATCATTCAACATAGGGATTGGAGCCCTCGGGGGACTTGCAGACTGGCTGGCGATAGGGATGGCGTTTGCCATTGTGATCGCTGCTGCAATCTATGCCCTCGGCAGCGTCTCCGGGGCTCATCTCAACCCTGCGGTCAGCATCGCTCTTTGGGCGACAAAACGGTTCCCGGCCGGGGATACCGGGGCCTATATCGTTTCACAGCTGGTGGGGGCTTCGATCGGGAGCCTGCTCTTTGCCGCAAGTGCCGGTATGAATGCCGTCACGATCGGGGGTCTTGGGGCTACTGCTCCCTTCCCTGGCATCAGCTATGGACAGGCAATCCTTGCAG
>MVZQ01000073.1 GCA_002068435.1 Euryarchaeota archaeon ADurb.BinA087
TCGACAAGCTCAATCCCCTGTCTTTCGAGCGGAATCTGATGCAGCGCCTCAACTCTGATATTTCTCTTCATCTTAGGGTCATTCTCCAAGCGGTATAATCATAATAAAAACGACGGGAAATCATTTAATCATTCCTTTCTTATGATTTGTATTCATACTATCGTTTTTTATGGAAGGACAGGGATCAGTATTTACCACCAGGTATCCCTGCAGGATTGGATCTCTATGAAGAGAGAATGAGGGAGGACTTTTTGTGAATATCAAGTCCAATAATGGCTGGAGCGATGATGAATACCATGCCCTCGAATGACAGTTATGGACTATTGATAGTGAGGAGATAGGCAAAGGGAGTTATACGCGGGAAAAACCTTTTTTTAACAACGAAATACCGGGCAGCACTGGCAGAAAATGGATTCGCCTTCACCTTCGAGAAGGAGATTCCGAACGATTATCACACAGACAGCTTCGTTCATAGGGTTATCGCAAAGAGACAGATCCGGTACTGCATTTTCAGGTACTATTCTCAAAAGAGCTATGATATATTTGATCACACTGCTGTAAAGTCTCGCCTGGAATCAGGGCACCAGGATTCCCTTTTCATATCGTGATGGAGGGGGGCATTGTAAAATAATTACATGATTCCTTCGAGAGATACATGCATACGAGATGAAAATGCAGGAGGCATTTTCATATAAAAAAGATATCCCTCTTGAAAATTGAATACGTCTAAAAATAAGAAAATGTGTAGTAAAATCGGTTATCGGCCGAAAAATCGTCTCCAGCCAGTCTTTTTTTTCGGTTCTTCGGGAGATAGGACGATGTGGTCCCGGGTCTGATGAAGCGGCAGGTGAAGGTGGGATGTGGGTTCATGGGGTGTTTCATGGACCCGCGTTCCGCAAAATGGACAAAAATTTGCTTTTTCTGGCAGTTTTTTTCCACAATGGTAACAATAATGGATGAGATCGGGAGAAGGTGATGATGCCGTTGTCGGCTGTACCTGCTCCAGTGCTGATCTTTGAGAAACCGGGTCTGGTACTGATCGGGCAGATGATTGCGCAGGAGGAGGTACATTCTTTTCGCTGATCATTTCAGACCCACCTGAAGCAGGAAAGATGATAGTGTCGGTCAGCGCCCTTGCTCCTGGAGCTATCGCAGGTTCCCGTTCTCCTTCAGATTCGGGCACTGCGGTTGATGCGGCCTGGGATATCAGATGGACCCAGTCTTCAGCTTCCCGCGCACGATCCTCCCCGGTATGGACAAATACCATCTTCATGGTCCTCGTATCATCATCAGATGTCCGGACAGTAAGCACGAGTACTGGTTCCCTGATCGTTGATTCTTCGAGATAGCCGCTTAAAATCGATTCCACTGGAATCTCTTTTGCCGTTATCCCCAGATTCCGGTCACTTTGATCGATGAAAAAAAGCCTTTTGTTTGTCAGATATGATTCAAACCTGAACTTTTTTATCTGGATATCGGAAGAATATATCCTGAGGTTCTCTCCAGTATGGAGATACCGCTCCGCGCCAGGTGCCCCTTCATCCTTCCCGACCGGGTCCGGAGTGTCAAAACTTTTTTTGTTCATAATTCCACCCTGCTGATATACCTGTTCTTTTTTGGTTTTTGAATTTATATTGTTTCAGGATAAAACGCCTTAAGAGACGGATTTCTGTAATTTTGAGGCTTCATTGATAATGAAAAGAGCTCATATAGCAGTAATGACATGATTCGAATCTCCTCGTGAGGGTGAAAAATGGTATTTTCTCTTGTGAAAAAATTGAGTTACAGAATTTTTTTGATGATCCCAGGGATTTCGGATGGGCGTGACGCAACGGGAACCCCCATCTTCCGGAGCCGCTCTATCTTGGAACGGGCGTCACCTTCTCCCCCTTCAATAATCGCACCGGCATGGCCCATCCTCTTTTCGGGAGGAGCAGAGATGCCGGCGATATATGCAGCGACGGGGAGATCCGTGCACCGTGCCCCTTCCTCTTCAAGGGCTCCTCCGACCTCGCCTATGAGAACAACCGCTTTTGTCTGGGGATCCTCCTCAAAACGCCGGAGAACATCTGAGAAGGTCTGCCCGATAACCGGATCTCCTCCGATCCCTACCACGGTGCTCTGGCCGAGTCCCGCCTTTGTGAGTTCATCGACAATTTCATAGGTGAGGGTCCCGCTTCTCGATATCACACCAATATTTCCGCGTGAGAAGAGATGAGACGGCATGATCCCCAGCTTGATCTCACCGGGGGAGAGCATGCCGGGGCAGTTCGGCCCAATGACAGCACAATCATGGAGTTTTGCAAAAGCGATTGCCTTCATTGTATCATGGACCGGGATGTGTTCGGTGATGGTCACGGCAAGGGAAAGACCGGCATTTGCTGACTCCATGATAGAGTCTCCGGCGGCAGTCGCCGGGACGAAAATTACGCTCACTTCTGCATCGATGTCTGCCATTGCCTCCCGGATACTGTTGTAGACCGGAACCCCGCTTGCGACCTGGCCTCCTTTGCCGGGAGTGACTCCTGCAACAACCCCGGTCCCCCCGACCATCTTTGCATATTCATTCATCAGTGCAATATGGAATGCACCCTGGCGTCCCGTAGCTCCGGCAACAATGATCCCGGCCGATTTGTCTGCATAAATCATCTGACCGCCTCCACTGCAGCCCTGACCGCCTCCTCCATCGAATCGAGCATCCGGTATCCTCGCTCGTTGAGAAGACTCCTTCCCTCCTCCTCATTTGTTCCGGCAAGCCGTACAATGACCTCCTGGCTGATGCCAGCTGCGATGATTCCGCGGGCGACCTCGTCACAGCGGGTGATTCCTCCAAGCAGGTTCACAATGATCACTTTTACCGAGGGAACACCGGCAACGAGCCGGACAGCATGCATCACGCGTTCCTGATCGGCCCCGCCGCCCACATCAAGGAAGTTGGCAGCTTTTCCCTTGAAGAAGCTGATCAGGTCCAGTGTTGCCATAGTCAGCCCTGCACCATTCCCGATAACCCCGATATTTCCCTCCAGCTCGACATAAGAAAATCCGTGTCTCTCAGCCTCCCGTTCGCGATCGGTCATATCCCGGTTGCAGGATATTCCCTGCCGCCTGAGGGCGTTATCATCGACAATCAGCTTGGCATCCGCAGCAAAGAGGCCTGCAGGGGTGGTCACGAGAGGATTTATCTCGGCAAGAACGGCATCCTTTCGGCAGAATGCAGTATACAGGCTCTGGAGAACTCTTCCCGCTTCCCTGGGAGCTTCCCCGAGCAGGTCCCGGAGCATGAAAGGGGGAATCTCCGTCATCAGGAGGGGAATTGACGCTCTCCTGATTGCAGACGGGCGCTCCCTGGCCAGGATCTCGATGTCAACACCTCCTTCTTCGGTGAACAGGATAAGGGCTTCCTTTGTGGAGCGGTCGACTGCAATGGATGCATAGTACTCGCGCTGAATCTCCAGCCGCTCCTCTGCAAGGATCTCCTTTACCGCAACACCCTTGATACTCTTGCCAAACAATGCTTTTGCATTCTCAACTCCGTTCTTCCGATCAGCCATGAGGATCCCCCCGGCTTTTCCGCGTCCCCCCACGTCTACCTGTGCCTTCAGGACAAATTCGGGTGGCAGTTGTTCCAGGTTTCCCGCAAGTTCATCTGCTGAATGGATCAGAAAACCCCTCGGAACCGGGATTCCGTTGTCAGAGAAGACTGATTTTGCTTCATGTTCAAGAAATTTCATCTGCTCATCGCCTCTTCGGCAAGTTCAAAACCACGCGTCATCGCTTTCACATTCAGGCTCTCGGTTCCTTTCGGAACAGAATCAAGAATTGCTTTCTCGATTGCAGTCCTGCTCACGATCCCGGTACTGGCAACGAGGGCACCAAGCATGATGATATTTGCGACAATATCCCTGCCCAGTGATTCCCGTGCCTCCCTGGTTGCCGGGATCTCGATGTAGCGGCATGAGGGACGCGAATGGACCAGTGTGCTGTCCACGAGCATTTGAGCCTCCCCGGCGGCGGCAATACCATACTTCTCGAAGCCTTCCTGGGACATGATGACGTAAATATCGGGCGTCACGACCTTCGGGTACAGAATCGGCTCATCATCGATGATCACCGCGCTCATGGAAGCTCCGCCCCTCGCCTCAGGTCCGTATACCTGGGTCTGCACGGCATATTTGTTGTCATACATGACGGCTGCACGACCCAGAATGACAGCCGCAAGGATGATCCCCTGCCCGCCAAAGCCGGAGAACCGGATCTCATGCCTCATGGGCGGACCCCCAGCGCAGGCCGGTTCCGCCGTACGAACTCTCCTGCCAGGATCATATCTGGCGGGATCATCTCCCCCTTCTCTCTCATTCGGGCAGCCTTTTCGACGAGTATGGTATGGGACTTGAAGTACTCGATCTGGTCGGCAACCTGCTTGAAACGGTTTCTCCGGCCATAGTTGGTAGGACACTGCACCAGTGATTCAACAAACGAAAAACCGGGATTCTCAAGACCGGTCAGGATTGCCCTGGTGAGCTCCCTGACATGGTATGACGTCCAGCGAGCCACATAGTTTGCTCCGGCTGCAGTAGCAAGGCCGCAGAGATCAAAGGCAGGTTCACCGGAACCATACGGAGTGGTGGTGGAGAGACCGCCCATCGGAGTGGTAGGGCTTCCCTGACCACCGGTCATCCCGTAGATCATATTATTCAGGCAGACAACCGTCAGATCGATATTCCTCCGGCAGGCATGGATAAAATGATTCCCCCCAATTGCTGCCAGATCGCCATCTCCGGTAAAAACAACGATGTTCAGCTGCGGGTTGGCAAGCTTGATCCCTGTTGCAAAAGCCAGCGCCCGCCCATGGGTCGTATGGAGTGAATCGGTGGAGATATACCCGGGTGCCCGGGAGGAACAGCCGATACCTGATACAAAGACGGTCTCTTGTCTCTTCCAGCCCATCTGTTCGACGGCAGAAAGGGTACAGTTGATGACCGTGCCATTGCCACACCCTGCACAAAAGATATGGGGGAGCCGATCCTGCCTGAGCCAGTCTTCCTCACTCATTTGAGATCCTCCACGACCGCGTAGAGCTCGCCAGGAGAATGAAGATCGCCTCCCAGTTTTGGGACCGTGACCACGTCTTTGTCAGTATGGCGCTCGATCTCGCGGGATATCTGGCCGAGATTCTGTTCGGGTACGATGAATGCCTCTGCATTGGTGAATCGGGAGAGGAACATCTCGGCAAAAGGCCAGACCATCTTCAATCTGAGATGACCGATATTTTCATCAGGATGATCATGGAGCACCTGTTGTACGGTCCTCGATGGTGCTCCATAGGAGACAAAAACCATCTCTGCATCGGGATTGAGGATATCGCAGGAAGTGATTGAACCGCGGGCTCCTTCGACTTTCCCGACCAGCCGTTTCACGAGGTCTTCATGCAGTTTTGGACTTGTCGCACAGGGATATCCTCGTTCATCATGGGTGAGCCCCGTAACATGCACTCCATAGCCCTTCCCGAATGCAGGAAAGCCTGGAACGAGATCTTCCCCTGCCCTGAACGGGAGGGATCCCGGTTCGTATGGTTTTCTCTGATTCGTGGGGACATGGTCCGGTATGATCAGCCGCTCCCTCATATGCCCGATAATCTCGTCTGCCATGAGAAAGACTGGAATCCTGAATCGCTCTGCAAGATTAAATGCCTCGACCGTGAGATCAAACATCTCCTGGACACTGGCCGGGCTGAGTGCGATTACACTATAATCACCGTGTGATCCGAAGCGGCACTGGAGCATGTCCCCCTGGGCTGACAAGGTTGGCTGTCCTGTTGAAGGCCCACCCCGCTGGACGTTCACGATGACGCAGGGGGTCTCGGTCATGACCGCATACCCGATGTTCTCCATCATCAGTGAAAAACCGGGGCCGCTTGTTGCAGTCATTGCCTTAGCGCCGGTCCAGGAGGCCCCGATAACAGCAGCGATGCTCGCAATCTCGTCCTCCATCTGGATAAATACCCCGCCCATTTTTGGCAGGCGAAGCGCCATATGCTCTGCTACCTCGGTTGAAGGTGTGATCGGATAGCCGCCAAAAAATCGACAGCCGGCGGCAAGTGCCCCTTCCGCACAGGCTGTGTTCCCCTGCATGAATTCAATTCGGGTCAATACTCTATCGCCACCTTTTTTGGTACTGGGTCCTCATCTTCCTTCCACGAGATAGCCTGGTCCGGGCAGATCATCTGGCAGGTCCCGCAGAGGGTTCTCCCATACAGGTGTCTGAGCCGGCAGTTGGCACACCGCTCAGGACGATCGAGCTCGGGGACGACTATCCCTCTCCGGTTGGCCCGCTTCCCTGGCTTGAAGATCCGGTAAGGACAGACCAGGGTGCAGAGGTTGCAGCCCTTGCACCGCCGTTCATCAATCTGCAGTCTCATGGCATGGTCCTTTGTATGTGTTTATGTGAACTTTCTGTGGAATTGTTTGTTTGCCCCCAGGGCAATATCAGCAAAGAGGTCATTGCCATGGGAGTCTATACCAACAACGAGGGGAAGTGAATCAAGTTCGATGATCCAGATAGCCTCCGCCATTCCGAGTTCTTCAAAATAGACACCTTTTAATGACATTTTAGAGGCAGCAAGCACTGCACATCCCCCGGTACAGGCAAGGTATACTCCTCTGCCTATGAGGTCTCGTGCAACCTCTGCCCCCATACCCCCTTTACCAATGAGCGCACGCACTCCTCTGTCTAAAAGAAATCCGGTAAGGGCATTCAATCGTGCAGAGGTGGTCGGCCCTGCTGCAAGAATTCGTGCATCCTGGATGACTGGCCCGCAATGATAGATGGCTGCTCCGACCGGATCAAAGGGGATGCCTCTCTCTTTCATCATGAGGTGTGCCTCATCCCGTGCCGTATACACTATTCCCGAGAGCAATACCTGGTCCCCGGCATGCAGGGAGAGGACTTCGTCTCCAAGCGGAGTGGTGAGGGTGGTTCTGGTCACCACGTCACCTCTACCGTGGAATGGCGGGCAGCCCAGCACTGAACATTCACCGCAACGGGTAACGATGCCGTGTGGCATGCGGCCATCCTGACTTTAACGGCAAGTGCCGTTGTCTCACCGCCAAGCCCCATAGGGCCGATTCCGAGAGCATTGACGGCATCACACAACTCCTGTTCAAACGGGTCCATGGTTCTGATGGGAAGGAGCAGAGCTTCCTTGGCAAGTGCAGCACAGCCGTCAAAAGTGCCGCCGATCCCCACCCCGAGGATAACAGGAGGGCATGGCCTTCCGCCGGCGATCAGCATCGTCTCAGCGACAAACCGGGGGATTTTCTCACTCTCCGTGGGGAGGAGCATTGCCAGCCGTGACATATTCTCTGCCCCGGCTCCCTTGGGAAGCACAGTGACCGAGAGACAACTACCCGGCCGGACATGGACAATTGGCATCCCGGGACCGGTGTTATCTCCGGAATTCTCTCTCTTGAGGGGGGATACCACATTAGGCCGGAGTGGTATCTCCCTTGTCGCCCTTCGTACTCCCTCCCCAACTGCACAAATGAGGGTATCCGTATAGGGGACATGCGGTGGCACTGTCAGGTATACTACCGGAACACCGGTATCCTGACAGAGAGGGAGAGCACGCTGTTCTGCAATGGCAATATTATCGAGGATGTTTTTTAGTTCATTCTTCGCGAGTGCTGAAGGCTCTCTCATGGCAGCAGAGCGCAGTGCCTCAACAACATCCTGGGGAAGGGTCGTCACAGCCTCCCGGAACGCCCGGCAGGTGGCGGCAGACAATGCCCTGAATAACGGGTCATCTTCCGGAAGAACCATCACCAGTACTCGGCGAAGAAAATCTATAATCGTTTCTGTCTGGAATCAGAAAAAAGGGAGGGATAGGAAAGGTCTTATTCAGGTTGGTTGACCGCCTGGCTCGGGATCTCGGCAGGTGAGCTGCTGCTCCGATCCACCACAGTGATATACGAGGGTGACGGGAGCTTGTGGCTACCTGCTTTCATGGCAAATTTCACCTTATCGAGATACTGGGGGGTAGTGTAGGTCGTGAAGACTACCTGATCTTTCATTACCCGGGCTGCAGTTCCCACTGCTTTTCCGAATGCAAGCCTCATCCCTTCAGAGACACGGTCTGCGCCTGCTCCGGTGGCCTGCTTGTTCTCGCGGAGGACGTGATGCGGGAATACTCTGAGTTTGAGGTGGAAATTCATCCTTCCTACATCTTTGAGGAGCTTTCGGTTGATGCTGATACGTGCCGCCTCGAGCGCACTGTGGCGTATCTGGCAGGACTCCTCAACGATCATGTTCAGCTCGAGGGGAAATTCCTGGGAGAGATTTCCCATATCGAACTGGACAACCTTGCTTCCAGGGACACCACCCATATATTCTCTTCGGGTATATGCCTTCTTTGCCAGATTCCTGTACATTTTTGCTGGTTTTCGAACCATCAGTCAGTCACTCCTTTTTATTATCGGTTCTTTATAATGAGGGAGGATGCACTATTAAATCTTCCTTTGGTTGGCTGCTCTCGTTGATAAGGTCAAGAACATGCCGGCGTATCCGCGCAAATTCCGGGCTGGTACGGTCCCTTGGCCTGGCAAGTGGATTTTCGACGATCTCGCGGATGCGGCCTGGCCGCGGAGTGAGAACAACAATCCTGTCAGAGAGGTAGACGGCCTCATCGACACTGTGGGTAACAAAGAGAACGGTCTTTTTTGTTTTCTCCCAGATCTCAAGCAATTCTTTCTGGAGCATGTTCCGGGTCTGGGCGTCAAGAGCTCCAAAAGGTTCGTCCATCAGGAGAATCTCAGGTTCGATTGCCATCGCACGTGCCACGGCTACCCTCTGGCGCATTCCACCGGAAAGTTCATAGGGAAACCTGTCGGCGAACTCAGCGAGCCCTACAAGATTGAGATATTTCAATGCAATGTCGCGAGCAGGCCTCTTTCCTGTATTTTGCATCTCCAGGCCGAAGGTGACGTTATCGATCACCGTTCTCCAGGGATACAGTGAATATTCCTGAAATATCATCGCCATTTGAGAACTGCGGCGATCGATGGTCTCACCGTCAAGGGTGATT
>MVZQ01000074.1 GCA_002068435.1 Euryarchaeota archaeon ADurb.BinA087
CATCGGGCCCACCCTGAAAGCAGCCATGCTCGAGACGGACAAGGCATTCTGCCGGGAGATGATGCACCGGCATGGTATCGCGGGGTGCCCGCACTACCGCACCTTCTACCGTGCCGATGACGCGATCAGGTTTATCAGAAATTACGATGGGGATCTTGCGATCAAGCCGATCGGTCTCACGGGGGGTAAGGGAGTCCGGATCATGGGGGAACACCTGGACCTCGAGGGGGCAGTCTCTTATGTGCGGTCGCTCGAGGGCAGGGTCGTGCTCGAGGAACGCCTCATCGGGGAAGAGTTCACCCTCCAGGCCTTTGTGGACGGGGAGCACATCGTGCCCATGCCTCTTGTCCAGGACCACAAGCGTGCCTTTGAAGGGGATCTCGGCCCCAATACCGGCGGAATGGGAGCCTACTCCATGCCAGACCACTCCCTCCCGTTTGTCACGGCTTCGGATCGCACCCAGGCATTCGGGATCATGAAGGAGGTGGTGAAGGTCATGGGTGAATCCGGAGATCCCTACCGGGGGGTCCTCTATGGCCAGTTCATGAACACCGCCCGGGGACCGATGGTGATTGAGTTCAATGCACGGTTCGGAGATCCTGAAGCGATGAATGTCCTGTCACTGCTCGAATCTGATCTCGCGAATATCATAACCAGGATGATATCAGGATCGCTGTCAGAAAAAGATGTGAAGTTTGCACGCAAAGCAACAGTGTGCAAGTATCTCGTTCCGGAAGGCTACCCGGATGCTCCACGGACAGGAGAGCCGGTGGTGCTCGGTGACACCGCTGATACTCTGCTCTACTATGCCAATGTAGAGGAGAGAGAGGGCACCTTGTATACCCAGAGTTCCCGGACCCTTGCCTTTGTCGGGGTCGGTGATACGCTTGATGCGGCAGAACACTCTGCCGAGAGCGCTGCACGATCGGTGAAGGGCCGGGTCAGGTACCGGCGTGATATCGGGACTGCGGCACTCCTCCAGAAACGGATATCCCACATGAAGGAGTTGCGATGAAGAAAGACCTTCTCTCGATACTCGATCTCTCGCGTGACGAACTGCGTGAGATCCTCGATGATGCTGACCAGTTGAAGATCCTCCGGAAGGAGGGGAGGCCCCATGAATTTCTCTACGGCAAAGCCCTTGCCCTGGTATTTGAGAAGGCCTCCACACGGACGCGGATCTCGTTTGAGGTCGGCATGGCAGAGCTCGGAGGCCACGCTCTCTTTTTAAACCCCCAGGACCTCCAGATCGGCAGAGGCGAGGAGATCAGGGATACCGCCCGGGTGATGTCCCGTTACGTGTCAGGCATGATGATCCGGGCCTACAAGCACTCGACCATCGAGGAATTTGCCCGTAACTCCAGCGTACCGGTCATCAACGGGCTCTCGGATATCGAGCACCCCTGCCAGATCCTTGCCGATATCATGACCGTAAGAGAGCATTTCGGATCCATTGAAGGCCTCAAGGTCACCTGGGTTGGTGATGGCAACAATGTCTGTAATTCACTTGTCCTGGCATCCTCCCGTGCCGGCTTCGAGATAACGGTTGCCTCTCCTGATAAGTACAGGCTGTCGGAATCGGTGGTGAAGCGTGCCATCGCAGAAGGCGGAACCGTTACCCTGCTCAAAGACCCGCAGGAGGCGGTGAAGGATGCCCACGTGGTGGTCACCGATACCTGGATATCGATGGGAGAGGAGAGCGAGCGGGATGCCAGGATACGGGCATTCAAGGGATTCACGGTGGATACCGGGCTCATGAAGAAGGCGGACCCCGATGCAATATTCCTCCACTGCCTCCCGGCTCACCGGGGGAGGGAGGTCACGGATGAGGTGATCGAGGGGCCCCAGAGCGTTGTCTTTGACGAGGCCGAGAACCGTCTCCATGCCCAGAAGGCGGTGCTGGTGAGGATGATCGGAAGGGAGATCCGTCTCCCGCGAACGAAAATATAACTATCCATCTCATCCCATCGGACTGCAAATCTTTTTTTTTGGGAATTAATCAAGATTGAACCCGTAATATGCCTTGCATACCTTTAAATAACGCCTCATTGAAGATTCACCATAACCACGGGTTACTACCGGCATCCTATGAGGGGTAGCGGGATGACGGAACGGAATATCACCCAAGAACTATTGCGATCAGTGCTCCTGTGGTGATGCAGCAATCAATGGGAGTGTAAACAGGATGCTAGTAAACAAGAAGCGTGGAATCAAGGGCCTGAAAAAGGCAGAAGATCCAAGTTGTGGAGCGACGATCTGTGGGACAAGGGCAGTTGAGAGATGGGTTGACCAGGGAATTGTTATAGATACTTCCATGAAGTATGATGAAGCGATCCAGGGATGCTGTGATGACTGTTATTTTATTGCAGCTCTCTCATCTGCCGCATGGTGTGCACCTCAGGAATTGTCGATCTATCCCACATACTATTTCAGTGGAGTGAAGACAACCCTGAAGACAAGGAACAGACCGGTAGATGCCGATGGCAAACCCATCTTCGCCCAGATCCCGCCATCGGGAGAGATATGGGCTTTACTGTACGAAGTGGCATATGCAAAATGGAGGGGTGGAAACGTTTCCGACCAGCCTGATATCGGATCCTCAATCGGGGGCGGCATCAACGGAGGGGGATCCGGTTTCCAGGCGCTGAAGGAGATCACAGGATGGACGAGGCCTGCCAATGCGGAGTTCACGGAAAGCCAGACTACTGATCAGATCTGGGATAAAATACAGTGGGTAAATCAATCACTTCAGTTGGGCCGTTACGATACGTACAGAACTCAGTACCCTTCGTTTGCCGAGACCAAGTCAACTCTTTCTGGCATTACTGGGATCTATCGGGATCATACCTACTCCCTCCTTGGAAAAATCAGTGATAGAACCACCGGAGCGAAGTATATCGTATTAAGAAATCCCCTGGCTGGTCAGGCTCCTCAGCCAAACGCAGACACCCTTCAGGTAGGCCATCTGAACTTCTTTGGTGTTATTCTTGATCCTATGATTAAAAAGGGTGCTTTTGCCATAGAGATAGGAAAATTCAAGGAATACTTTGCGAGGTATGGTTCAGTGACACCATAAGGATCTTGTCACTTAAGGCAGGTGAAAGCATATCCGAAAAAGAGAACAGGGGTGATGTATGAGGATATCGGTCATGGCAATCTTCATCATTTTTGTAATTCTCCTTATGATGGTTCAGATTTCTGTTGCAGAGAACGAGATGCCCAGCTATACGGATGGGCACCTATCAGATAACTCATTGGGTAGCTCCTCTCCAGTCATCACTGTCAGTGATTCAACAGAACAGATGAATTCCACAGGCCTCAATGATGAGAATATGCTCTCTTCCCCTTCAGCACACATGAACCGCACTGAATCCATCCTGACAGTCGGGACCTGGGGCAATGATCAGGAAAACGCTGCAATCTGGGAAGATCGGGTCGTATGGGCTGACAGGCGTGAGTACAATGAAGAGCATGGGTATTACCAGTATGATATCTACCTCTACAACCTTAGCACAGGGCAGGAAATCCGCCTCACTTCGACCCCCTTTAATGAGTTTGAACCTGATATCTGGGGTAATTCAGTCGTCTGGCAGGTGCAGGCATATGATGATAACAGCAGCGAGATCCACCTGCTCGATCTCTCGATCGGCCAGGACCGCTGCATCACCGATGATTCGGTGAACCAGGCTAAACCACGAATCTGGGAGGGCTGGATTGTCTGGCAGGATGGGGAAGAATGGGACACGAAATGGGGGGTGAGCCTCTATAACTGCACGAACAATACGACTATATCACTGGGAACCTCACTGGCACGTTCTCCATCCATCTGGGATGACCGAGTTGTATGGATAGATAGTGAAGATGGGGTGGATTGGGATCTCTCCCTCTATAATATCACTACCGGTAAGCAGGGTCAAATTACAGCGGATCCATCTATCTACTATCGTCCATCAATATGGGGAGAAAAGATTGTCTGGCAGGGTGAAGAGAATGGGATTTCCCGGATTTTCCTGTACAATATCACAACGGGTGTCGGAGTTCCGATTACCGATGAGGAGTTGATGCGGAAGAATCCGGCATTGAGCGGGGATCTCCTCGTCTACGTAACCCAGAACGGCACCGATAAGGCCATCTCTCTGGTTGATCTCAGGACATTGGAGGAAACAGAACTATCCCGTGACACCACTGGTTCAACACAGGAGAATCCTGACATCTGGGGCAATCGCATTGTCTGGACAGACCGGAGAAACGGGGATGCCGATATCTATCTCTCTACGCTCGGCACCTCCCGTCCTCCTCTGAGTTCAGGTTTTGGTCAGAACATAACCCAGGGTGAGCCTCCCCTGGCTGTTGCCTTCAGCGATCTCACCTCCGGAGAGGTTGCAGGCTGGTTATGGGATTTTGGTGATAATACTACCTCGACTGAACAGAACCCGGTCCATGTGTATTCCTCGGCCGGTTCCCGTTCGGTTACCCTTACCGTCCACAATGACTGCCAGAGAGATGCAATCAGGAAACAGGATCTCATCTCTGTCGGGACTCCGCCGATTGCCAACTTCACTGCCGGGCCGGTGAATGGACCGGTTCCCCTTACTGTCACGTTCCAGGACACCTCAACAGGAACTCCTGTTCAGTGGCGTTGGGATTTTAGCGATAATACCTCCTCTGCAGAACAGAATCCGACGCATACCTACTCCGATCCAGGGATATATTCTGTGAATCTCACGGTAACAAACATCTTTGGTACTTCTTCGACAGAGAGAGAGGATATGATTGTGGTAACAGATGCCTCTTCTGAACTATGCCTCATCCCTTCAGATGGAATCACCACCACTTCCGGGGATGTCACCTGGATTGTATTCAACCTTACCTCGCCCGGCAACTGGACGTTCGTCCCGGAGATAGATCCCTTAAGAGTCGTTTATGCACCTCCTGCAGAGGATAACCTCGACAAAATTGAATTCATCGCTGCAGATGTTACTGGTTTTACCTTTCAGGAATCCGGTCTGTTATCAGGCAACCTCTCAAAAGCGATTGTGAGAAGCACCGCTATTCATCATGAGCATTTCAGCCCTGCTGTGGGGAATTCCAGTGTGTTCGATTTTACTGCAACATTCAACGACTATCCTTCTGGAGGAGAGATACGGGTGGTTTCCTGGGAAGGAGTGACTCCTGAAGATTACCTGACCTTCGATCAAATCGCAAGCGAAGATCATTATAACATGATACAGGGGCTTGCTTATACCGTTCGTTTCCACGAGAAGAACATTACAAATCTGCAGAATTCATCTCTTATCTTTGGTATCAGCTCTGACTGGGTCCAGGAATATGGATGGAGTGACAATCGCGATCTTGAAATTGCTTCAGATGTATCCGACGCCAGGGTCTTTGTTGATGGTACTTATACTGGGCTTACTCCGCTCGTCGTCACGAATCTTACCCCCGGTGAACACCAGATAAGAATAAATAAAGACGGGTATCGCGACAATATCACCAATCTGATAATAGGGAGTGACAAACGAGACAGCATCCATGTCATCCGTTTTGGCGATGATGGTTCGGGTGAAGTGCTCGATACTACCTTTTTTGGTCACGATACCGAACAAAACCTCGACTATTTCATGGCCGAGTCACCGAACGGGCTCTCTACGTTTGGACTTGCATCGCTCTCCAAATCAGGGAGTATCTTCCAGATGTTCTATCTGTTCCTGTCTGGGGTTGTCAAGGGTGGAGGTGGTGGCACCTCTAGTGGAGTCGCAGGGTTGGGCACGTCCGCCACCCCGGTTGCAACACCGACCCCTGCAGCAACACTGACCCCCCATCCAACGAATCCATCTGCAGAACCCACCAGCTCACCGACCACCCCACAACCAGTCGATACGGAGACATTTTCCAGTCCGGATGACACTCCCACACCACCCGGGGATACCGTGCCGGGACCCTCCCCTGAAACAGGAACTGCAATGATCCTGGTCCGGAATCTGGCCGTCGTCGCAGTAGTGGCTCTCGTTACCGTCATCTTCTATTTCAGGTGGAAGAAGCAGTAAGGGTGAGATCATCTTTTTTTTACACCGAACCTGCATCTCCAGATGGAAGCTCCAAAGCCATTTCCCCCCGTCTCATAAGTACACGGGCTCGTATCACTCTCGTTTCTCCTTGTCTGATGCAACAACTGGTACATCAGCAAAGGGGAAATCCACGTATACAAAGATATATCATCTTTTTTCTGAAGTACTGAATGAAACAAGAGCCGCTCCGGTTTTATCATCGTCACCACCGCGAGCAGTACGAGATGGAATAACCGTGATTAGGAGACGACCTCTCGAGGGGATAGGAGATGGCTGAATGCCCCGTCTTCTCTTCCGCCCCGGCAGATTACCTGACGTGAGGGAACTCGAACAGAAGGGGGACGCAGACCGTCTCATCTCACTCCTTAGTAATAGTGACTTTAATGTGCAGACACAGGCAGCAGCTGCTCTTGAACGACTCAAGGGAGATCTGGTTACTGAGACACTGATCAACGCCCTTGATACCCCTGACCGGAAAATGCGGATCGGGATTGTCGAAATCCTTTCCAACCTCCATGATCCCGGTGCCGTTCCGGCTCTTCTTAACCTGCTTTCAGATGATGAGAGCAACGAGGTCAGATGGGCATCTGCCATCGCACTCGGAGAGATCGGTGATCCTGCTGCCCAGGCCGGATTGGTCACAGCCCTGAGCGAACCTGACAAGTATGTCCGGTACGGTGCTGCCCTCTCCCTTGAAAAGAACGGCTGGACTCCTTCAGATCCAGAGGGACGGGTGTATTTCCTTGCTGCTGCCCAGCGATGGGCTGATATTCCCGGTCCTGATGCGGTTCCGGTCGAGCCGCTCATCCATCATCTGAAGGACTCTGATCCCACTGTAAGAGCCAATGCCGTAAAAATCCTTGGCGAGCTGCACGATCCTGCCGCCCGAGCAGCATGTGACCTTGTACTCCGTGACATCACCAGTACCGTCCGGAAGGAGGCTCTCAGGGCGTTTCCGAAATGCAACATCCCGCTTATGCATCTTCCCAGGGGGATTTCAAAGAGGAGACGGCAACGAAGCGCATTTGCCGCAATGGTCCTGAATTTTTTCTGTCTCGGTCTTGGCTACAACTACCTTGGCAGGTGGTGGGGATTCCTGGTATTCCAGGTGAACGTCACGGCCATCCTGACCATGAGCCTGTTCGTCCCCTCCTACGTTGCCTATCTCACCTCCTGGGCGATCTCTGCACCTTTTGCACTCCACACCTATCACTACGTCAGGGGGAAGCCGGATTTATGAAAGGCGATCATCTCTGGATAGCCAGCCCTTCCTCACTCCTTTCAGACGAACGATCAATCGAAGGGAGGGAATAATTCGTGGCAGTATTCTTTGGAGGAGAACCTGACATCGATGCCATGCGGGAGGAGAAGGATTATCGCGGGCTGATCGCCGCGCTGAGGCACGAGCAACTTGATATCCAGTGGCATGCCTCGAGTGCTCTTGCCTCACTCGGGGATGAAGCGATGGATCATCTCCTGTCAGCCCTGAATGCCCGGAACAAGGATGTCCGCCTTGGGATCATCGAAGCATTGGGTGAGATCAGGAACCCCCGGGCTGTCGGGCCCCTGATCGGGCTTCTGCAGGACAAGGACAATGAAGTGAGGTGGGAGGCTGCGCTCGCCCTTGGGGAGATGGCCGATCCCCGGGCTCTTGGCCCCCTCGAGGATGCATTGCGCGATCCTGACCGGTACGTCCGTTATGGATCTGCGCTGGCCCTCGAAAAGATGGGATGGTCCCCGGACACCCCGGAACGATATGCATTCCTCCTCACCGGAAAACAGGAGTGGGATGCGCTTGCCGAGATGGGGAGGGATGCGGTATCCTCCCTTGACATCGCTGCAAAAGACAACGACAGCTCTGTCCGGCTGATGGCGGTAAGGACCCTTGGCAGAATCGGAGATGAGAAGGCCATCCCCATCCTCTACCGGACCATTCGTGACCCTGATGAGAAAGTCCGGTGGGAGGCGGTCATGGCATCGCAGAAATGCGGCATCTCTGCCCAGTACCTCCCAAGGGCCCTTGCCCGGCGGCCACGGACCAGGAAGAATCCGAACATTGCGGCATTCCTCAACTTTGTCCTCCCGGGGATAGGCTATTTTTACATTGGGAAGTGGTGGGGGGTGTTAATCTTCCAGATCGATACCTATGCAACCTTGTTCCTTTCTTCCGAACTGGGCCTGTTATCCGCACTTGATTATCTCCTGCCACTCTATGGGATCGCTGCGGTGCATGCCTGGTATATTGCCCGGCAGATGCCGGACCTTTGAGCATATCCCGCATCAGCTGATCCGCCGGGGCTTGCAGAACTTTCGGGGAGAGAGATGATGAAAGGGGGGCTTTTCCCTCAAGGGAATCGCTCCGAATGAAAGGGCGAGGCTCTTATCCCGTGATTCATTCACCAATAAATTCTTTCAGTTTTTCCATCAGATAGGCATGCGCCTCATCCAGATCTTCGCGTTTCCCCCGGAACGCAAGCAGCTCCCGTTCATCTCCTTCCATGTTGGCAAAAAAAAGACGCTCTCTCCTTTCCACTACTTCAACGTCAAATTTTTTGGCGATCTCGATGATCAGCTTGCTTGGGACGCCTGGGGGGATCAGGAGATCGAAAAGTTCGGTTTGTGCCTCTTCTCCAGTTGCGTCCATTTGTGAATTCTCATCAGACATATCCTGATACCTCTACTTTCCTGCTTTTATCCGTCTTGCCATGATGCAGGGGCCGCCCCTGACCCCTCCTATCGGATTCTTGGGCTTGCCGAGCGAATTCATGCACCGCCCCATAAGGGCAGCCCCCCGGGCAAGACCGTCATCGACAAACACCAGGTGGTCATTTGGATCGGTGAAGAGTTTTCTCTCGGTTATCCCTTCAAGGATGTATTCAGGTTTCCTGCCGGATATGGCTGCCCTGCCGGTAAATCCGATGGAGGAATTCGGCAGGACGAGCCCCTCTTCCTGT
>MVZQ01000075.1 GCA_002068435.1 Euryarchaeota archaeon ADurb.BinA087
ACCGGGCAGGAGAAATGGAGTGAAAAACCTTTCCCGGCAACGAGAAACCAATGAGGTGGCAATCTGAACAGAAGGAATGAGGTAGAAGTCTGCACACAGAAACGACATAGCCTCCACTCGCCCGAGAGGAAAGACAGGAAACCTCCGGGGTCATCATGCGGATGCTCCGCAAGACCGTCCTGCACCTACTCCATGAATGTTTCTGCAACAGGTCTGCATCTCGCATCATCGCACCAATATAGTAATAGGCTTCTTACCCTAATAATAGTTACTTTTTCGTAATGATTATGCGCGCTTTATCGAACTATCACCGTATTTTAACCATTCCGTTCATTTTATAATGTTGCTCTTATTTAATATAATAGTAACATATATTGGTATGCCGATTGCGAATGCATCGGGTTCTCAACCTGATAGTGCAACGGCTCCAATATCAAAGGGGCAAACCCCTGATAATATCGCGTTATATGGCAACCATACCAATCTGGCAACCAGTTCAAAACCCCATGAAACTATTTTGCAGACGTTGAACCGGTGGCTGGCCTATGAAAACGGCAATACCTATCTTTCTTTTGAATCGTTTTCAGGCACAGAGGCGGATTGGGATACGGTGCCGGTGATATATGCCCAGGACCATCCCGATATGCGGCTTGTAATTGAGAATGTGGATGAGGCTATTCGACAAGTGGGCGGAAGGTTGTTACCGCCCGGGACTGTTACCAACAACTCGGTCATTAAACAGGGGCAGCCCCGGCTTGTAGCGGATACTCAATTTACGGATTCAGATTTGCAAAAACTGTATAACGCGGGTAAACTGTCACTCTCCACCGGCTTTTTTGCCAAGGTGGATGAGGAAGGTAAAATCATCGGTAAGGTGGTTCCGAACCACATTCTGATTTTTAAGCAGGATGATACGAACCAACCACGCGATAAAGGGGCAATGTTCCTCAACAAACAGGAGCAAGAAATGCCCGATTCTGAACAAATAACCAATAAAGGTGCTGTTTTTTCCAAGAAGAATCGTTCCCTCATCGAACAGGCCGTGCAAGCCCTGACTGCTATGATGGCAGGATGGTCAGCAGATGAGCCAGAGAAGGATGTGAATCTCGCAGCGAAGCAGCCCGGTTCCGAAACAACGGATGATACAATGGACACTGAAAAACTGACAGCCCTTGAGAATAAGGTGAAGGAACTTACTGCCAAGGAGCAGGAGTTTGCTAACACCATCAAGACCAAGGATGAGGCAATTGCCAAACTCAATACCGAACTTTCCGAGATGAAGGCCAAGGTTGCGGCGGATGCCGAGAATGCCGTGTGGTCTGCTCTCAAGAACGAACTACCAAAGGGATGGACAGAAACCCCGGAGATTGAAGCCAAGACCCGGGAAGAGTGGCTTGCCAACAAGGATGCGTTTCTTATCAAGGTGGCAAAACTCCCCAAGACTGCACCCACTCCTGAAGAGGGGAACGAATTTCCCAATAATACCGGGACTGACAGCCTGACTCTTCAGAAAGAACTTCTGACGAAGGCCAACCGGTTCAGGAGATGATTTTTGAATGACTGATTCAACATCCACAATAGCCGGGAATTATCCTGGCGGCATACGAATTACCTGTATTCTTGAAGAGGGCAATCCGACTGTATCAACCTCATCCTACGACCCGACGGGGCAGTATCGAACAAACCTGACCTTTGCATCAGAACTCGCAGAGGGTGACATTGTTGCCATTGCTAACGACACTGATTGCACGTATGCGGCAACCGGGGGCATCCCTGTAGTTGAAACACCGGTTGATGGTGAAACCCTTGTGGTGGGGCAGATTGTTTCCACGCCGAAATTACAGCGGTTCCCCGCTAACAGTGCGGCAGCGAACAGCCTTGCAAAAAGGCTCGCCGGGAAATATTACCGCACTGCCGTTGTCGAACTCTGGTGCTGTAACAAGGTAATTGAGGCAACCGTTATGTGTAACGGCTCAAATGCCTGTGTTCCTGGGGTTGGGGCTACCCTCCACTATAACATCACTTCCGGAAGTGCCGGGCATTCTCTCTGTTTTGATTCAGAGTCAAGCGGTGGTGTAGGTGTTATCCCGTTCCATTACGTTGCGGCTGGCTCTGATGGGGATACTGCAACCATTCTCTGCGGAATAACCGGACTGCTTGATGCAGCAACGGGGGCGTGATTTAAATGGTATCTGGAACTAATAACGCATATCTCCGTGCCGATGTTGCACTTCCTCTGGCTTATGCCAAGATGGAACCTAACCTGTTCTGGCTGGATTTCGTAACGCCGAAGGCTGAAGACAGTAATGCCTTCATGTATATGTATGATTCCACCGGGAAATCATCTGACACCAAGAAGAAAACACCGCCACCCTACACCCAGGGAGCACAGTTCCCCGAAGTGGACAAGTCACGCCGACTGACCACCTCGGCACTGCTCGAATCCAACGGGTTCAGCATGCGGATTGGGCGTGAAGTTATCCGGTCCAATAAGATGGAATCGGAACTGGTGGAATGCTATGATACCCTTGGATACTGGCTTGCTGAACATATCAACACGTCAATCTCAACGGCACTTATCGGGGGGGCAACGGCATCCACCGCAGCAACGGGAGATGCTTGGAGTGCTACCACCGCAACCCCTGTGGAAGACCTCCGACTTATCAAATACGAGATGAGGAGAGAGGGATACCCGTTCCGGCTTACTGATGTTATTGTCAACACTGATAACTTTGCCGAACTTGAGGGATACCTGACTTCCATTGATGTAAGTTCCACCAAGCAGCAGCAGGTGTATGGTGTGCCTGGTGGCACTGGTGACAGTATCTTCATCCCGATTGCCGGATGCACTGTAACCGGTGTTGATTCGGGTATCACGGAATCCAATTTCCTTGCGGCTGACAAGAACAACCCAGCGGCCGAACTCCACTATTATATTGATACTGCATTCAGCCAGCCCCGTATCACTTACCGCACCAATGGACCGGACGGGAAGGAGATTACCAAGACCGTGCCGAACCTCGGGCTGCATTTCTCGCAGTATGAGGAACCGGATACGCACGACACTATCATCCAGATGTGGGTTGAGAACAAGACCGTTGTAACCAAGCCGTATGGTCTGCTGTATGGCGCAGCCCAGATTTGATGAGGAATCGACTATGAACACGGGAGACTTCCTCCAGTATCCCGTTTTAAAATCCAAATATCAGGATGAATAGAATATGGTTTATACAGCCCCCGGGTCAGCAGCATTTTCGAGAAAGCGTGGCTCGATGGCAGATAAAATCACGGCTGAACTGGCACTGATTGATACCGAACTTGCAGCCGTTGAACTCGGAGATATTGAACTCAACTCCGGTGAGATTCTGGTTGGTAATGCCGGAAACGTTGCAACTGCCGTGACCCCATCAGGAGATGTGACGGTATCCAATGCCGGTGTAACCACGATTGGAGCCAAGAAAGTTGGCAAGGCGATGCTTGTATCAGAATCGGAAGCCGTTGCCGGGAACATCTTTGTATCCACCGGAGCGGATTCCGCCATTGATGAGGTTGCCGTTTCAGGAGATGCCACCCTTGCCGCAAGCGGAGCACTTACCATTGCGGATTCTGTTCTTGACGGTAGCAACGTGGCGAACACCTCACCCGATAACGTAATAGGGGCGATCCCGGTCCTGTATCGGATTGCCGTTGAGGATGCCTCCGCAAATAACGATATAACATCCACCCACAAGTTCCTAGTAACTGATTTCTGGTTCGTTGGTGGGGCTACCCCCGGTGTTGCGGAGGATACTGTTCAGCTCCTGAACGGGACCAATGCCATTTCGGAAGCCGTTGCAAAAACCACCGATGCCAACTGCCTTGTTCGTGCCACCCAGCTGAACCAGTCCACCGGGATGATTGCAGCCGGAGGGACCATCAGGATTACCTCCGTGAAGAATACCAACGTTGCCGGAACCGCCTATGTGATGGGGATCCGGGTAGCTTGAGGAGATGAGATAATATGACCAACTATACCGCAACCGAATGTGCAACCAGATCCGCCCTGGATGCGGCAATTGTTGCACTTGCCACCACCGCAACTTTTGATGTGGTGGAATACCGAGAAAACGCCACTGTGAAATATGTTCTGATCACCCCTGACCCGCAGGGCCAGATCGGATCTAGTTAAGGAGGTAACAAAATGGCAAACTACACTTGCACCGAATATACCTCTGCTTCGGCACTGGTCACCGCTATAAACCTGCTGGAAACCACCGTGACATTCAAGGTCAAGCCATACCGGGAGGACGGAATATCCAAGTTCATGCTGATTTCTCCGCACCCGAACCCCGGGGCACAAGGTGAATGAATGACCAACTGGACTGCCACATCTTACGCGAGTGAGGCCGATTTCCTCACCGCCGTTAAGGCAGTTGCCAATACTGTCACCACTCACGTTTGCACATCCAAGGAAGCCGGGAAACAGAAGTTCATCCTGATCACCAACGCATGAGGGATACCGTGGCAGATATACCGTCCCCGGGACCGAATTATGATTTGTGCTATGCATACCGGCAACTGCTCACTGATAAGATCGGGGTTCAGGCTAGCCGGATTGATGCAATCGATAAAGGGAATGAGGTATGCACCCGGGATTTCGAATCCAGATTGCGGAGCCTGGAAAAATACCAATCGGAACAGGTTGGTTTAACGAAAGGACAGGCCACCCTCTGGGGATTCGCAATCGTTGCGGTATCTGCTATTGTATCCACCCTTATTAAACTTTATTTGGAAGGAGTAGTCGCATGACCGTTTCCAGCACTATGGTATCGGATGTTTCCCCCTATACGGTAAGTGATACCGCCGGTAGCATTTTCACCACTACCCTGTTCAATTCCTACAAGGCCGATGCCGCCGCCATCCTTGATACCATCGCCCCCGCCGGGTTGCCTTCGGTAATCTATGACCGATGCCATGCCCTGCTCATCACCCATTTCTATGCCCTCAAATTAGGGCAGATTGAAATGCGGTCCCAGGAATCCGGGGACGTTGTTTGGGTCCAACCGGGAAAGACCGGGTATTGGATCCAATGCATGGACCTCCTGGAGCAGTTTGAATCGAAGCCCTATGCCTCCATAGATGTCACCGCCGGAGGAGTAACCCGGGCTGATGCTGCAACCACCGCATTCAGGTTGGACCAGTCCACCCCCTTGAACTATTTCGATGAACCGGAGGGCTAACCGGGCATGGTTGAGGGTTCCTATACACTGGAGGTTCGGGGATGGGAAGAATACTCTGCCAACCTGGACCGGGTGAAAGATGTATTCTCCCAGGCTATGGACGATATTGCCAATGATGTGGTGAGGAGGATTCAGGAGGAAGCCCCGAGCGATACCGGGCAGTTAATGTCAAATGAAATGTGGGTGGTTGAGAAAACAGACGATTTCACCCGCACGATCCGTTCTGCCAAAGAGTATGCCCTCTATGTGCAAGAAGGGACGGGACCGGCACACGAACCGGACCCCCACGAACAGTATTTCCCGCCACCGGATGCCCTGGAGGTATGGGCTTCCCGCCATGGGATTGATAATCCCTACCTCCTTGCCCGGCATATTTACCGATACGGGACACAGCCGAACCCCTATGCCACCAGGGCCATAGAATCCTCCCAGGGAGCAGGATATACCAAATACATGGAGGATGCCCTTACCCGGGCAGGAGTGACCACATGACCGCAAACCCTACCCTTGCAACGGCGGTTGATGGTATTTACACCGCCATAGGAACCGCTCTTCAGGCACAGATCACAGCCGGGGGAAAACTGGCAAACCTTGCCACCCTCACCCGGGGAGATTCCACCGGGATCAAACCTCCTCTTCCCGCCCTTTTCTATTACGGGGGGCGGATCTCCCAACCGGAACGGAACACCCTAGCAGGAACCCGGGAGGTATGGAAGATGCCGGTATATCTGGTATCTGTTGCCCGGGGTGAATCCGGATCCGCGGGAGCCACCACCGCCAATAATTATGCCCTGAATGGCAGGGCAACCCTGCTCGCATCGTCCGGGCTTGGTCTTGACTATGTGCGGAAGATTGAATCGGATTCAGTCGTTTTAGCCGCACCGCACAAGGAGGACCGTTCCATATTCGGAGCGGTTGCCCTTGTAGCAATTGAATTTACAGCATCGAGGTAAAAACTATGGTTCAAGTTTTCAGATACGCAGGATTTGGGAAGGAAACCACGTTTGGAACGCCGGTTACTCCTACATTCTATATTGCCCCCCAGAGCATCACCATGGGACCGCCCAAGAATGCGGAAACCGTGGTTCCCTCTGGTATGGGGAGGATGCCCAGGAAGAAAAAGCCGGGATATTATGTCCCCTCTGGGGGGATCACCTATCAGCCGGACGTGGTTTCCCTTGGCTACCTCCTGAACTGGACAATATCCGGCGGGTATCAGTTTACCTCCGGGTCACCGAACACCCATGAAATTTATGCCACCAATAACAATGATCCAACGTTCTTTACCCTTGTCACTGGCAAGGATGTTATCGAACAGCAGTTCAATTCCACGGTGATTAATAATTTCAAGTTGTCCGTATCCGATTCCCTGGCTTCCTGTGGGATTGATATGTTTGCCCAGATGGATGTTCCAAGCACCATTAAAACGGAAAACGATATCGCATCCACTCTGGTATCGGGTTCGGTGTTCGGTTTCCAGGATTCCACATGCACCTTCAATGATGCTGATAAATCAGCATGCATGAAATCATTCGATATTTCTATTACAAACAACATCAATGCCGCCACCGGGCGCACCATCGGTTCCCGGTTCCCCCGCCGGTGGAAATCAAACGGACTTGATATCTCCTGGAATGCCACCGTGGTTTATGAGGATACCGATATGTTTGAACTGTATTGGGGCAGTCAGGACGGGGCAGATGTGAACGGTTCATCCATGGTCAATTTCAAACCGAAATTCACCATCGGGGATGATTATGTCGAATTTAACCTCCCGAACAATGGGCTAACCTCTGTTGATACCCCCTCCTCCGGTTCTGATGAGATTGTGCAAACCATCTCCGGTATTGCCTACCTGGAGAACGATGTTGCCCTGGCTGATGCCAGCACGGTTGATACATCGATCCTTGTCACCGTAAAGAATACCAATGGAACTATGGCGTGATAACCACATGACCGAACCAATTTTTCTTACAAAGGCGGAACTGCTTGCCGGGAAGAATACCACGGTTGATATTGCCCTCCCCTCCCGGGCCGGGGCATTCGTGAAGATCCGCCCCCTGACTGCCGAAGAGGTAAACCGGGTAAACGTCCGGAAACTGAAAGGGATCAAACAGGAGATCGGAACCCGGTCCCGGATCTCTGTTGATATGGTAGATACCAACGAGAACGAATTTGCCGGGAAAGTTCTGATGGTAACCCTTGCTATGGTTGGGGAACCCTGGACGGAATCTGATGTAAAGTCCCTCCCAGGGGGAGATTTTGCCGCTATTGTAAAAGGGATTGAAACCGCATCCGGGCTGACCAAGCAGAAGCAGGCTGATATTGAAGCCTTTCGCAAAGAGTGAGGAAGGCCAATCCATGTTTATGCTGCATCAATTAGGGTATTCTCTTGCTCCGAGCATGGGGGAACTTACCCCCGGGCAGGCGTATTACCTCCTGAATGCGGCAGGACACCACCAGAAGATCCAGCAAACACACATGCAAAACACCTTTGGAGGGGTGAACCATGGCAAATGTTCTTGAACTAATTTTAAATGCAGTTGATAATACCTCCAAAACCCTCCAAAACATACAGGCCAACGGGGCCAACCTTGAGAAACAATTAACTGCTAACTGGAAAGCGATTGGTCTTGCTGCTGCCGCCGCCGGGGCAGGGTTGGAAGTTCTTGCCCGGAAACAGGGGGAACTCGCAGAACAGACCTCCAAGGTATCAATAGCCACCGGATTAACCGAACAGGAACTTAATGAACTTGCCCGTTCCGTTGCGGGGGCCGGGGATTCCATCGGGGAAACCCTGACTGTCATGCAGACCGGGGCAGAACAGGGGTTAAAATCCGCCGAAGCCCTGGAAGAATATGCCTCATATTGGGATCTGGTGGGGGATGCATCCGGGGAGAACTCCGAAGCATTGGCAGCCGCCGCCGTATCCCTGGAATCGTTTGGTATCAGTGCGGAAAATATCAGCGATTCCGCCGATGCCTTTGGATATGTCCTGAATAATACCACCCTATCATTGGGAGAATTTGAAGGGATCTGTTCCCGGGTTGGTCCTTCAGTATCAGACCTGGGGTTATCCATCGATGATATGGCGATCATTATGGATTCCCTGGAAGAACGGGGTATCACCGGAAAGAAAGCCATATCTGCAATTACCGACGCCGCAAAGGCGGCAGATGGTGATATCAATAAATTTGCATCTGCCCTTGGTATCAGCATCACCGCATTAAACACGGCAGAACAGGCAACCGACGGGTATGCTACGAAACTGGATGATATGGCGGCAGCCCATGATGAGAATATCACCGTGATCGAAAAAATGTCCTCCTATCTGGGGGAACTCCAATATAAATACGGTGATCTCATTGTTCAAGCATCCGCCCTTGCCCCTGCCCTCATTGCGGTTGGTCCTGCGATAAAAATATTTGATGCCTTAAAAACCTCCGTTGCTGCTGCCGGTGGAGTAATCCCCCTGCTTACCACAAGTCTTGTGGGGGTGGGTGCAGCAATCCTCCCCCTCCTTCCCCTGATAGCCGGACTTGCGGCGGCGGTTGCGGTTGCGTATGTCGCATGGCAAACCAATTTCCTTGGTATCCGTGATATCACCGCCCAGGCCGGGGACTTCATCCAGGACCGGGTTTCTGCAATCAAGGATACCTTATCAGACCTTGGGGA
>MVZQ01000076.1 GCA_002068435.1 Euryarchaeota archaeon ADurb.BinA087
GCGTACACGGCACATCGAAGAAGCACTCCCGAATTTTTACCGGGACCTTGCCGGGATGAATGATTCGGGCATGACGCTGCCCAATGCAGTTCATCTTGTCGCTCAGAGTGATTACAGTACACTGACCCCTTATGTAAGGAAACTCGACAATGAAATGTCGTGGAATACCACCTTCATCGATGCAATCCAGCGGTTCAGAGCGCGATTGTCCACACCGCTCACCGATCGGAGTATCGATCTTATTGCAAAAGCGAGTAAAGCCGGGGGAGATATCAGCGAGGTGCTCAGGGCTGCAGCGAAAGACAGCTACGAGTTCATCAATCTGCAGACGGAGAGGAGGAACAACATGCTGATTTATGTGGTGATTGTCTTCATCTCGTTTCTCGTCTTTGTCTTTGTTATTTATATCCTTGTCACCACCTTCCTGAGTGTCATGGCGACGGCGGGGAGTGCTGCCAGTGCATCCGGGGCTGGATCTCAGTTTGGCGCTAACGTCAATCTCCCGCTCTACACAAGGATTTTTACCCATGCTGCCCTTATTCAGGCATTCTTTTCAGGCCTGGTGGCTGGCCAGATGGGCGAGGGGAGAGTGATTGCAGGACTGAAATATTCGATCGTGATGATGATTGTCGCCTGGATAATGTTCAGGTTCTTTGTTTGAAGGAGATCATCACACCATTTTCCTGAATAACTCTGGCAGGGATGGTCCATGAACACAAAACCAATAGGGGGTACTATCACAAGGCGGCCACCACTTGGTACCGTAATTGAATGAATGGTGACCGGATGCTTCATATGAAAAAAAATCTTGGGTATAGTGGCATTTTATCCACCAATTTTTTATCCTTCAAAGTGTTTCATGTCTTTTTTAAAACGCTCCTGGGGGTTGCGCCTTTGGCTAACCCCCGCCGCTGTGGCGTCCCCCTCGATGCGATAGGGCGAAATCGAGCACATACATTTCTTCATTGTTCATATTGAATGGTGTATCCTTTTTTTACATAGATTTGAGAACTCCACCAACGGTATATTCTCCGACGTGATTAATGAAAAAGATTGGGGCAAAAATAGTACTATACCCAAAACTTCAAATTATTCCCATGTCAGAGAGTCGGGCGGGCAGATACTCCTTTGTCACGAAATCAAGTCCTTTTGCCGCAAATGCCTGCTGTTCTGATTTGAGATTGAGTTTGAGCTGAAGTTCTATCTGTTCTTTCCAGTAATCGGAAGCGAACCTCGGATCAGTCAATTCACTCCGGAGGGCTCCGATATCCTTGTCGTTCAGATGATCAGAAGGCAGGTGATAGTCCCTGATATCACTCGGCTGGACACCGATGAATCGCGCTTTGGGGGTTGCTAGAAGTTCAGAGATATGGGCACTCTTGATTGCACCATACGCAACACTGGCGTATATTCGATAGGACCAGGGATCTCCATCAGTAAACACAACTACAGGAAGATTGAACTGCGTGTTGATCCGGTTAAGGAAACGCCTCGTTGATCGTGCTGGCTGACCTTTGAGGTGGATGAGAATTGCCTGGTGATCTCCGTCAAATCCGTTTTCGATCAGTCTTGCATACATACCTCCGGTCTCGATTGCGATCACAAACTTGGCGTCGTGTTCAAGCAATTCAACGGTCTCGACATTGGTGGGAATCTGGTAGCCTGCTTCCCCAACATCATCCTGGCAATGGATGTCCTTCTCTCCACGGCGGGTCATCTCCCGGAGTTTCAAAGGCCCGAATATGGTTGCTCCGTCCTCTTCAGGGCGAAGATGGAATGCTTCCCTTTGCATATCGGTGAGAATCTCCAAATCCTCTATCAGGAAATTACTCTCATCCTGAGCCTGGAATTTCGCTTTCTTCCAGCCTTCTGAGATGTAATACAGTTCTCTCAGAGTCGATGAACGGTTCTCACCGATCTGTTTTCGCAAAAACCAGATGACATATGCCATCTTCAGCAGGTGGAGTGCGCTCTTGGCTGTACCCGCTGAGCGGATACTCTCCCGGTCGCCATATTTCCAGACTTCGGAGGTATCATCATATTCAATATTCTGTTTTGTTCTTGTCGGAAGAGCGATGGAAGGGATCTGTCCCTCTAGCATCTGGTCATACCATTTTCGAGCGATGCCGATGAGCCGTCCGGTAGCCTGAATATCAAGATCTTCTTTACTCATCTCTGTCCACCATAACAACATTCCTCGGATCAATACCACGGATTTCGACCGTCCCATGGGCTGATCCTGAATAGGTCGTCGTCCAGACTTTTCCTGGATCAACCACAACCTGCCAGACCCGGGTGAAATCTTCATCCATTTTTGTCAAAAAATCCGGGGGAGGGTCAGCGTTATTTTCAGAATCCCTGGTGATGGTATAAAGAGAGAGGGATGCCTGGCCTGAGGTGTAATTTTTTATCTCTATTCTCACCATCCCCTCTGATACCGTCTTCCTCACAATAAGCTTATGCATGATCCTGCCCTCTATCGATGAAATGTCGGGGGTAGGCAGCTCAACTATCTCTGCAACCTTCTCGGCCAGTTCAGGCAGGATTGCACACACAGCCCTGGCACGATCTTCCTGCAACCGGTTCCTGTCTCTTCGGGAGAGGAAGACCTTCAGGTCGCGGGCGAGATCCTGCAGGCCTAGGGTGATCTCCCTCTCAATCTCAGGGATAGAGGCAATGGCATCCTTACTCTCACTCGTAAAAGGAACACTGGTCGATGCCACATGCACAAGAATGAGGAGGGGACCGGTAGGGAGACCTGCCTGAGCGACAGCATAGTTCTTCCAGTTCATAGCAGAAATTGCAGAAGTGATTGCGCATGCTCCCTGCTGGTACATGAGAGGTACCCGGTTTGCAAACCGAAGAATCTGTGCATTCCCGTCAGCCGGAAGTTTTCCTCCATATCCTATCGCGGCTTCTATGATGAACGGGTGCCCGGAAAAGACCGATCCTGGCCTTGTGCGGGCTTTTACGAAGTCCATCTGGAACTCTTTTTCAAGACCCCTTATAATAAGGTCCTCCCCGATAGGTGAAAGACACTGGGTGATTGGAGGGGGGGGGACTTTCACCATCTGCATCGCCTCAATAAGCCGTTTCTGTTCATTGGCCGAGAGAGATGGGGCATCAGCTGTACAGGACAGCTTTGCAATCCGGCATATCTCTTCTGCGGTTTTCTTCCCGATTTTTGAGAAACTGCCGATAAGAAACGATTCCAGTGTACCTGGAGCTGCCTGAAGCATCCGCCTGATCTGCCCTACCTCGATTCCATGGGGATGGGGTTTAATCGCCCTGGGACAAGCGATCACCTCGTCGCTGACCCTGTCGAACATGGACACCTCGCCATCTATTTCAAGCCGGATCCGGGCATGCGGATTTACCACTGAGGTATATCTCAGATATTCAATAAGCCGTTTTTTCGCGGCAAGTGTGCTTTTAAACTCAATCTGGATCCGCGTCCCATGCGTCCGATCCCACTCTATCTCGCGGCGGGAAAGGACTTCAGGTTCATTCGTATCTATATTGATCTGAATGGCAAATTCATGGGCAGGGTGTTCAGGTCCGGTCCTGGAAACGATGATGGTTGGAACACCTGCAGTAAGCTGGGCATACAGCACTGCAGCGCTGATACCAATCCCCTGCTGTCCTCTGCTCTGTCGTATCTGATGAAACCGGGAACCGTACAGGAGCTTGCCAAAGATGAAGGGGATCTGGTCCGGAATGATCCCAGGACCATTGTCTTCGATAACGATCCGGTAGATTTCCCGGTCCTGCCTGCTTACTGAGAGAAATATATCGGGAAGCTCCATCGCCTCTTCACAGGCATCAAGAGCATTATCCACCGCTTCCTTGATGGTGGTGATGATTCCTCTTGTGGGGGAATCAAAGCCAAGGAGGTGCTTGTTCCTCTCAAAAAATTCAGCAACGCTGATGCTCCTCTGCTGCTTTGCCAGATCCTCAGCGAGGCTCACTCCCGGTCACCTCAAGGATTGCTTCGGGGAGAGTGAGTTCTTGCTGTATCCCGGATCTGAGATTTTTGAGGGTCACACATGAATTTTCTCTCTCTCTCTCTCCGATAATCAACGCATAATCGGCAGATTTTGAAAGGCGTGATAACTGCTGGGTCAGGGACCGTTCAGAGAGGTCGAACTCGGTCCGGATCCCTGCCGCCCTGAATTCGCGGGCAACCATAAGGGCCCAATCCCGTCCCTCAGGAGTATAGGCAATCCCGGCCATAAGCCGGTGAGGAGGGGCCAGGTCCCCTCTTGCGACCATCACCCGATCAAAACCGATGGCAAATCCGCAGGACGGGGTGTCTTCTCCCCCGAAAAGATGAGCAAGACGGTACGTTCCGCCACCAAGCACCTGGTTTTCAGTTCCAAGATTTTGGGCGAATATTTCAAAGACCATTCCGGTATAATAATCGAGTCCTCGTGCAATGCCGGGATCCAGGGTATACAGAACTCCGGTCTTATCAAGGATCGAGAAGAGTTCTTCAATCCTCGCCTTTTCCGGGAGATCTCCGGTGATCGCGAACACATCGTTCAGGTTTCGGCAGGATGTTAATCGTGTCAGCGATGTGCAGAGGCCATCCCATCCTTTGGGTGTGAGGTACTCTGAAAGGCCGTCAAAATCTCTCTTGTCGAGGAACATACGGATTCTTTTCTGTTCCTGTTCCGGGATTTCTGACAGCAGGCTCCTTACGAATGCCAGATGGCCGATATGAATTGAGAATGAGATCCCCGTCGATGAGAGTATCTCTTCAGCAAGCATGATAACTTCTGCCTCTGCAAGAGCCGAATCCACGCCTATAAGTTCCACCCCAAACTGCCAGAACTGGCGGTATCTGCCCTTTTGTGGGCGCTCATACCGGAAACAATCGGCAAAGTAATACCAGCGAAGCGGTTTTGGCAGAGTTTTCCCTTCATTGACGTACATCCGAAGAACCGGTGCCGTAAGCTCAGGGCGGAGGGCCATCGCCCTCCCCCCTTTATCCTCGAAAACGTACATCTCCTGGATGATTCCTTCTCCTGAACGGATGGTGAAAAGTTCGAGTTCTTCAAATTCGGGGGTACAGATCTCACGGTAGCCCCATCTCCGCGCTACCTCGCGCATCCTGCCTTCGATCTCGCGCCTCTGTTCCATCTCGTCAGGGAGGAAATCCCTGGTCCCACGTGGTTTTTGGAGCATATCGCATCAAGCCTCTTTATTTCTTATCCCTTTTTGGAGAGGGGCTTTCCCCAGAAACCGGTCGAGGGTTTCCTCTGACCCCCATATCTTTTCGCGGTCTTCTCTTCCCTGAAGATAAAGGGCAGCGAGGATAAGGCCAAGCCCGAGGAGTTCCAACGAATATATGGTTACTGCTACACCAAGAATGGCCAGAGCACCGAATAAAATTCCCCTGTATGCAGCCTTCCGGTATCCTGAAAGACCGGTCCGGTAAAAAATCCTGGCATCACGCAGCCACAGGAAAAAAACAACTGCAGCCCCAAAGAGGGCAATATAGACGAGATAACTCATGATTATGAACGTATTATTATACGCGGACCCATATCTTTATTATTGAGGTATGCAGGCAAACAGAAAGCTCCGTGAAGCTCTCGTCCGATTCCGTGAAGGCGCCATCAGTCTGGAAGAGGCGGAACGGGAGATTGACGGATTACGTATTGAGGAAGTATCCGATATCGCCTGTCTTGATATCGGCCGAAACATACGGTGTGGTATACCGGAAGTTGTTCTCGCCGAGGGAAAAGAGTCAGCTCATCTTGCAGATATTGCACTTGCCCATGCCCGCTCATCCGGCAGATGCGTCATATCCCGGTTAAACCGGGCCCAGGCAACGATACTTCGGGAACGTGCAGAAAAATCAGGGTTTACTATGACCTGCCATGATACTGCGCGGATGGCAGTGCTGTCTACGGGAGATCCGATCAAACTTACCGGCGGAATCATTGCTATCATTACTGCCGGGACATCCGATATACCGGTCGCAGAAGAGGCACGCGTCATTGCAACTGAAATGGGCTGCGAGGTTTGTACCGCCTATGATGTTGGAGCTGCGGGGATTCACCGCCTTTTTCCCGCAATCAGGAAATGTCAGGGTGCCCAGGTCTTCATCGTTGCAGCAGGCCGCGAGGGGACCCTCCCGGCAGTTGTTGCAGGGATGGTTGACCGGCCGGTAATCGGGGTTCCGGTCAGCACAGGGTATGGATATATGGGGAAAGGGAAAGCTGCGCTGGCCAGCATGCTCCAGTCCTGTTCAGTGCTGACTGTGGTGAATATCGACGCGGGATTTACGGCAGGAGCCATGGCTGCCTTGATCGCAAATATGGTGGTAGGCCAATGACAAGGGCTTTTTATATTGGGCGATTTCAGCCTTATCACAACGGGCACCAGTATGTCCTCGAAAAAATTGCAGGAACGGCGGATGCGATCGTCATAGGGGTGGGAAGTGCACAGCTCAGCCATGAGAAGGAAAATCCCTTTACTGCGGGGGAGCGAATTCTTATGATTACCGAATCCCTGAAGGACATCCGGGTACCCCTCTACGTCATCCCTATTGAAGACATCAAGAGAAATGCCCTCTGGGTTGCCCACGTCCGCTCCATGGTTCCCCCGTTTGATATCATTTACTCTAGTAATCCGCTCGTAATGCGGTTGTTTTCCGAAGAGGGGATCCCCGTACGCTCTCCTGCCATGTATGCAAGGGAACTTCACTCGGGGACAGAAATCCGGCGGAGGATTCTCAAGGGAGAGCAATGGGAGAATCTGGTTCCCGCTCCTGTTTCGGAGATAATCAGTGAGATCGGTGGCGTGGAGCGTATACGACAGATTGCAAGGAACGATTGTGATGTGACCGAGTCCTCTGGTGGACATTCACTTTAAGGAGGGATTGAACTGTTCAAACGTATCAGATCGATGTTCGGTACGCCGAAGGAGCCAGAAGATGTCAAATGCGCGTTAGGGGAACTCCCTTCTCTCCTTGATTCAAGGGAGAAGGAGATCAGTCGGATCCTCATCGAAAAGACCCAGAAACAAAGGACTACAATCCGGGATCTTCGTTCATCCCTGAAAGAACTCGTGAAGGATCTGGCATCGAAAGAGAGAGAGGAAGCGTATCATCCCAAACTCGAAACCATTGCAAAAAATACCTTACCGCTCTTTGAGCGAGCGATGTTCTCCTCTCTTTCGAAAGATCTCCCTGAGGATCCTGACCTTTTTTATCTTGCTGCAACAGAGAGCCTCAAAGGCTGTGTAAAATCCCTTTCAGGGCAGGGAAGATATTTGAGGGGCGTTTTTCCGGAGGAGATGAAAGAGATCAGGGAGATAGTTGACCAGATCGGCAGAGAAATGAATGCTATGACCCCCGCCATTGCAGAAGCCCGGACTCAGAGAGAAGTACTTTCAGCGGTTCGTATCGATCTCACCCGACTCAATTCAGCTGAGAAGGAGAAGAAACGTACTACTGACGAAATAAATCTTTTAAGAGGAGATATTGTCCGGGAAACGGGAGATATTGATCGGCTTTGCGATAGGATCAAAGCCATCAATGAAGCGATTGATCAGGGGAGTCTTCGGAATCAGCAGGAGGAGCTTGCCACAGCAAAGAGCGAATTCCTCGAAAAAGAAATGTCATTACAGGCTGATCTCGCAGTAGTAGCTCATGTTTTCAGGAAGGCGGAGAAAGTACTGGGCAGGACCCTGGGCACCGGTTCAGTGAAGGATATTGAATCTTTTGTGGACACTCTGGCCGGGAGCGGCATCCCCGCTGAGGACCAGATATTACCCGATCTCATCAGATTATTACCCACTATTGCGAGCATGAGAGATTCAGGGGATCTGGTTCTGAAAAACAAGGAAGAGAAGGAGCTCTTTTCAAGGGAGATGGATCTGCCTTCCCGGATACGGGATGGGTATGCACGAAGAGAAGTGGCATATCGTAGTTTTCATGCAAAGGAGCATGCCTATAAGGAGAACCCTCTCCTGGTGGAACTATCTACCCTGCAGAGAGAAGCAGACCGACGAAAGGGGCATGCTGAGGCGTTGACGTCCCGTTTATCATCTATCATAGAGAAAAATACTGCATTGGAAAAGGAAATTCCCGATCTGGAAGAACGGGTACGTTCTGATGTTGGGAGATTACTTGGTCATGCTGTGTCAATTGCAATGGATGATGCTACGGAAATATAAAGGTGATCTTGTGATAACGCTCCCGATGAAGCAGGAGGGGTAACGGTGCCAGAGAACCGGTATCGCCTGCTTGAGGTGACAGATGGAAAGGTCCCCTGCCTGCCAGGGAAAAATGAGACGATCGAACACTGCAGGTTTTGTGTTCATTCAAGATTTTTCCGGGTAAGAGGGGAATATATCAAATCTCCCGCTCTTGCCTATTGTCTCCTCCATCGCGCCACGAAAGAGGTGGATCTGAAATCGGTTGACGCAGTACAATGCGATGACCGTGATGGAGAAGGATACCGGAGTATGATGAATATTATTGGATAACATTCACGGGGTTTTCCAGAACTCCCACCACTTTTTACTCTGGAAGGGTACCGGTTTCATATCCCGTACCAATTCGACATCAATAATATGGTGTATGAGTTTTACTTCGTCGGTAAGCTCCATGAGGGACTGTTTTAATGCCTCGAGGGAGAGTTTGATATCGTGATATTCTTCAAAGGTCTGTTTCTGATTCGGGCTGAAGGGAGTGGTTCCGGTTGCCTTGGTAAAACCGTTCTCTATCATCTCAATGATGGCGCGGTTACGGTCAATGCCATTCTCTTTGGCATACTTATCGATTAGCTCCATCATCTCTGTATCAGTAGTGATCGATATCCTGAGCACCATGTCTCCTTCTCCCGTGTCTTTTATTTCATAG
>MVZQ01000077.1 GCA_002068435.1 Euryarchaeota archaeon ADurb.BinA087
CCTTGCTCCGCGAGGAGGTGGTCACTCCCCGTGTCTCGACAAAATGCCGGGTCTCGGTCCCGAGCCGCTGCCCCCGCCGGAGCGCATTCTTCTGGCGGGTCACCTCAAAGGTAAGCGCTTTCTCCACCCCTTTATAGGAGGAGATGTTCTTGACCTCTGCCCTCCCCCGGTCTGCCTTTCCCTTGCCTTCCCGGTCAAACCAGCCTCGTGGCTGGATGGAGATATTTGCATCGACACGGAGGGACCCCTCTTTCTCGCTGTCGAAGACACCGAGATACTCGAGGGTTGCCCTGAGCTTGTTCAGGAATTTCCGGGCTTCCTTGGGCGACCGGATGTCTGGCTCGGTCACGATCTCGATCAGGGGAATCCCGGCCCGGTTATAATCGACGAGGGTGTACTTCGCCCGGTCGGCACCGCCCTTGTGCACGAGCCTGCCAGGATCTTCCTCAACATGCACCCGCGTGATCCGGACCCGTTTCTCACCGTCATCACCTTCGATGTCAAGATAGCCCTTCACGGCGAGGGGACGGTCGTACTGGGTGATCTGGAATCCTTTGTTCAGGTCCGGGTAGAAGTAGTTCTTCCGTGCAAACTCCGACTCCTCAACGATGGTGCAGTTCAACGCTTTTGCCACCCTGAGGGCATACTCGATCGCCTTCCGGTTCACCCGCGGGAGCGAGCCCGGGAGGCCGAGACAGATCGGGCAGACGTGGGTGTTCGGGCCATCATCGCGGTAATCGGTGGAGCAGCCGCAGAAGAGCTTGGTCAGGGTGTCGAGCTGGCAGTGGATCTCGAGGCCGATGATCACCTCGTCATCGGAGAAGTCCATCACCCTGCTTTCCTGTCCTGCAGTGTCTGCCGTTCCAGTCATCGGGACACCCCCTGCTCAAAGGCATAGGCGACATCGATCACCCGTTCGTCCCGGAAGTGGGGTCCCATGATCTGGAGGCCGACCGGGAGACCCTCGGAGGTGCCGCACGGGACCGAGATGGCCGGTATCCCGGCGAGGTTGGCCGGGACGGTCAGGATGTCGGAGAGGTACATCGAGAGGGGATCGGTCTTCTCGCCGATCCGGAACGCGACGGTGGGCATGGTGGGTCCTGCGATCACGTCGACTTCCCTGAAGAGCCGGAGGAAGTCGTTCCGGACCCGCTGGCGGGCTGCCTGGGCCTTTGCATAGTATTTCCCGTAGTATCCGGAGGAGAGTGCAAAGGTCCCGAGCATGATCCTCCTCTTCACCTCGGTTCCAAACCCGTCCCTCCTTCGCTCCTGGAACGATTCATGCCAGGTCTGTCTGGTATCGGCCGGGGGCCCGTACCTGACACCGTCAAAACGGGCGAGGTTGGAGCTGGCTTCGCTGGTACAGGTCACGTAATAGGCGGCCAGGGCGTAGGCCATGCTCGGCATCCGGCAGGTGATGATATCGGCACCCTTCCGTTCCAGGAGTGATATCCCGTCCCATACCACCGAGGCAACCCTCGGGTCGACCCCTTCGCCAAAGTACTCTTCCGGGACCCCGATCTTGAGGCCCCTGACATCGGGATCAGGGATATGGGCATAGGGACAGTTGACACTGGTGGAGTCGCGGGGATCATGCCCAGCCAGGACCTCCATGAGGAGGGAGATATCGGAGACGGTCCTGGCCATAGGGCCGATCTGCTCGAGCGAGTTGGCATAGGCGACCAGGCCGTACCGCGAGACCCTGCCATAGGTGGGCTTGTGCCCGACGATACCGCAGAATGCGGCCGGGCAGCGGATCGATCCACCAGTATCTGTGCCAAGCGCCATCCGGACCATCCCTGATGCGATGGCAGCGGCACTTCCCCCCGAGGACCCTCCCGGCACCCGGGAGGTATCGGCCGGATTTTTTGTGGGCCCGAATGCACTGTTCTCGGTCGTGGTGCCCATCCCGAACTCGTCCATGTTCGTCTTGCCGACAATTCCTGCACCGGCCTTTTTTACGAGCGTGACCACGTGGGCATCATAGGGCGGGAGGTATCCTTCCAGGATGCGGGAGGCGCAGGTGGTCTGGATGCCGCGGGTGGAGATATTGTCCTTGATCGCGATGCCGATCCCGGAGAGTTTCCCCGGACCGGTCTCGGCCTTGTCAAGCATGGTGATAAAGGCGTTGTACCGATCGTCGCGCGTGAACGTCAGGGTCTCCACTCACATCACCCTCGGCGCCCTGAAAAATCCGTCTTCCTTCTCGCGGGTATTGGCAAGGACTTCGTCGCCAGGGAGGGAATCTTCCACGATATCATCCCGGAAGATGTTCACAAGGTCAGTCCCGCCCCGCGTTTCCTGCTCCACCTGGTCGAGGATATCAAAATAGTCAAGGATCTCGTTGAACCTGCCCGTGAATTCTGCCAGTTCCTCCTTCTCGATACCGATATCGGCAAGCTCTGCGATATGTGCTACATCCTTCTCAGATACCATTCCGTGCCTCCCCGCTCGTTCTGATCTGATCTAAGTACCGTTGTAAAGACCTTTTATAACCCTTGTCCCGTGCAAACCCCTGCAGTATCTTGGCAATACCGGTCCCGTACTGCATGGCTTTCTTTCCGTACCATGCGATTTCCCGCGGGATGTGGCGGGCTGCGACCTCGCGGAGCGGCCATTTCCCGACCCCGTCCCGGACCATCCCGCTGGCCGGGAGGGACCGTGCAGCGCGCACCACCCTGATATCAAGGAACGGCTGCGAGAGGTAGGTCCCGTTCAGCGCGGCCACTGACTGGTCGCGGAGTCCCTGGGCGGCAAGCCCGGCAAAGTCGCGGGCGAGCCGGCCAGCGGGATCAATCCCGGTCCGGTAGCGGGCGTAACCTCCGAAGAGCTCATCAGCACCCTGGCCGGTCAGCACCCGTTCGTGCCCGAGCTCTCCCGCAGACCGGGTGATCAGGTACTGGGTGATGGCAATTGCGGTATTGACCGGGGTCGGTTCAGGGATCACCCTGATCACTGCATGGAGCCCTTCCCGGATATCATCAGGGGTCATCTCGACGAAGGTACAGGTCAGCTGCATCGCTTCTGCTGCCAGCCGTGCCCGTGCAAGATCATGCGATCCAGCAAGTCCGATCGCGATGCAGGGGCGTTGTGCAAGGAATGCCACGAGGGCTGAGTCCACGCCACCCGAAAGGGCACAGATCCCCTCGTTGCTCCGAAGCCGCACTGCCGTGAGGATCGCCTCTTCAAGGGACAATGCCGGGGGGTCAGGACATACCTTCCCGATCTCTCTTCCTTCGCAGGAGATGGTCCCGGCAGGGCATGGTCCAGGGATGATCCCAAGATGGTCGCGAGCTATGCAGCCATCCCACAAGAGGAGGAATTCGCCACCGAACCGGGCAACAGTCCGCGGGTCGGTGCGGAGCAGGGTCTCCAGTTCCCGGGATGAGATCAGTTTCCCGTCCAGTTCCACCCAACCCTTCAGGTCCATCTGTTCATAAGCTCTGCCCTCCACCCATTCATACCCTTTGTGGATGGGCCGCGAACCTTATGCTCCGGGCAGGCAAACATCGGAACATCATGGGTCAGGCAGTGGCAGTGGACCTGGGGGCGACACGCACCCGGGTGGCGATTATCGGCGAGGAAGGGCAGATTGGGGAGCGGAGGGAGGCACGGACCCCGGCAAAAGAGAGCGATCCTTCAAGGCTTGCCGGATTCCTCTCAGCCCTGATCAGTGAGGTCAGGGCCGGGCACCAGGAGGAATCCCTCTCCGGGATCGGGCTCTCTGTTGCCGGGCCGGTCGATATCATCCGGGGCGTGCTCGTGAATCCGCCGAACATGGCCTTCCGGGATGTGCCTCTTCGTGAGGAGCTCTCCCGGATATTTCATTGCCCTGTCAGGATGGTCAACGATTGCCATGCCGGGGTGCTGGGGGAGATGCATTACGGGAAAGGACAGGGAAAACAGGACGTTGTCTACGTGACGATCTCGACCGGGATCGGGGGAGGGGTCATATCCGGTGGACGGTTGCTCCTCGGCAGAAAGGGGAATGCCGCGGAGATTGGCCACTTCCTTGTCGACAATACCTATGATCTCCCCTGCAGCTGCGGCCACCGGGGGCACTGGGAGGGGTATGCCTCCGGGAGGTTCCTCCCCTGGTTCTTTGCGGAATGGTGCCGGTTCCATGCAAAGCCGCACTGGGGGCCTGATACGGCAGAGGAGATCTTTGCATCAGCCCGTCAGGGGGACGATGACGTGCTCCGTTTTTTCCGGGAGCTCTCCCGGATCAATGCCAGGGGCATCTCGGATGTCATTGTCGCGTACGACCCGGAGATCATCATCCTTGATGGGGCTGTCATGCAATCAAATGCCGATCTCCTCCTCCCGGACATGCGGGAGTTCATCGACCGGTTCCTTCCCCTCCCTGAGATCGTCCTGTCAGAGCTTGGAGGAGATGCGCCTCTCCTCGGGGCAGCGGTTATCACGGGAGGGTACGAGACAGGCTTTGGGGATTTCCGATCAGCAGGCTGACGCTCCTGTCAGGAACCTCATCCTTTGCCGATCAGGCTGAAGGGGCCTCTCTCGCCAGTCATGATTACCGTATCCCTGTCGATCTGGATTAGCGGGCTGACCCCCCTGTTTGTCCCTGTCTTTCTCATAATACGGTTATTTTTTCAGTGACTTCCCGATTCTCCACGCATCCCCGGCATACTCTCCCAGGCTCCAGTACCGGTTATCCGGCATCGAGAGCAGGAGGGGATCGATCTTCTTCATATCCGGTTTTCCCCCGGTCAGGTATCGCTCTTCGGTATAGGACCCCACGATCTCCCCGATGAAGAATTCGTTCGTCGGATAGGTCACTGACTGGACCAGCCGGCATTCGATGCAGACGGGGCATTCGCTGATCATGGGGGCAGTCTTCAGTTCCCCGTAAAAGACGGAGAAAAGGCCGGCCTTGTCTGCCGTCTCTCCCCCGAGACTATCCCACAGTAATCTGCCTCCGCCATCATCGAACGGCCGGGGACATTAACAGAGAAGGTCTTGTTCTGTTTGATCCCGGCGGAGGTATAATGGTGCCTCCCGACACCGCAGCCGATCATCGGGGGATTGGCATTCACGCGGCTCACCCACCCAAGTGCCATGAAATTCGGCTTCCCGTGCACGGTCGCCCCGAGAAGAGTCACCGGCATGGGGAACGGGAATGCATTCTTCCCCAGACTGATCTTCCCGATCTGGTCCATCTCGCTCATAGGTCCATCTTTGCAAACGGGAACCATCAATTGTTCGGATTATCCGTGAGGCACCGGCCATCCGAATCATCCCGTTCTGGACCAGCCTGGTTACCGGTTCACCTGCAGCGCTCCTCCGGTGATTCTTTCAGGTCCCCCGACAAATTTTTGAGGGAGCATCATGGGGGGGCAGGAGAAGGGAGATCCCGGACAGGGCGAGAGAACCGTCCTGACAGGTCCACCCTTCTACCTCCCCGAATTCGAGCGGTCGTACCGCTATATCATCGACGAATATGAAGTAGAGCCCCGGGAGATTGCAATCTTCATCCCCTGTGCGGTCAGAAAGCCCTACAGTACGAGCCCGAGCCACCAGCTGATCCGGATGATCATCTCCCAGGTGCTCGATCCCTCGCGGTACCATATCATTGTGTTCGGGACCTGCGGGATCGTCCCGGCTGAGCTCGAGGAGATGTACCCGTATGCCCATTACCGGTACATGCTCGGGAAATGCACGGACGAGACCATCCGGCAGGATTTCCTGCGTATCGAGACTGAGAGGGTGGCCGGATACCTGGAAAAGACACGGGATGCATACCATTACCGGATCGGGTACTGCCTCGGGCTGTTCCGTGAAGCACTCATCAGGGGGTCAGAGCAGGCCGGGGTGCCGATCGATCTGCTCCTGCCGAGCCGGGAGAGGATCAATAAGATCATTGAGGAGGAGGACTGTTCGTTCCAGGAAGGCAGTCTCTCGATGGATGAATACCTGGGCGAGTTCTGCGAGGAGCTGATCCGGTTCCGGAATTCTCTCGACAGAGCTTCGTCCATATAATCCAACTTTCCCTGGCAGAACGCGATGCGGTTCTGTGCCAGTTCCATCGATAAGATGGCGAAGCAGGAGTCCGGCGACCTTCTGAACGAGGCTTTGGGGGAGTTTCCAGGAGGAGATGAGGGACCTGGGCGGCAGGGAAAAAAACAGGATTGTATCCCAAAAAGCCGGATTATCCGCCGGCAACGGGAGGGAAGACCGCTATCTCATCCCCTTCACCGACCGGGATGGAGCCGGCATCCTGTGTCCGGATCCTCTTCTTGTTCCGCATCACGATCACAAAATCCCTGAATGCACCTTCTTCGTCAAAGATCGTATCGAACCCTGCCTTATTCCCGGATGCTGCCTCTTTTACGAGGTCAATAACCGAGATGCCTTCCCTGGCCTCGATCTCCCGGGTATTCCCGAGGAGTTCTCCGAACCGGGCGAAAAATCGGACGGTAATCTTCATGGGTATCACGAAATCGCTGTATATTTTCCTGCACAAGCTTCGCAATCTGGATCCGTTTCAACCGGGATCTCCTCAATCCGGCCCTGCATCCCGTCCCAGAGCAGGAGGCGGCCGGCGAGGAGATCACCCCGGCAGAGGAGGTACTTGCAGACCTCGGTCACCTGTATCATGCCGATAAATCCCGCGGTTACACCGGCAACGGGAAAGACCTCGGCTGGCGGGGGGCGGGGGATGATACAGCGGAGGCAGGGGGTTTTTCCCGGGAGGATCGTGGTCGCCTGGCCGAAGAAGCCGCTGATCCCTCCGTGAAAGAGGGGGATCCCTCTCTCCAGGGCTGCGCTGTTCAGGAGATACCGGGTCGGGAAATCATCAAGGGCATCGACGATGCCGTCAGCATCCCTTGTCAGGGAGGAGACCGTGTTCTGATCGATGGTTGCATCAACTGCTCTCACCGTGATGTCGGGATTGAGCTCCTGCAACCGTTCTCCTGCGACCGCTGCTTTTCGCCGCCCAATGTCCTGATCGCGGTAGAGGATCTGGCGGTTCAGGTTCGTCTGGTCTACCCGGTCATTGTCCGCGATGATGAGGGTGCCGACCCCGAGGACGGCAAGGTACATCGAAACCGGCGATCCAAGCCCTCCAGCCCCGGCAATGAATATCGTTGCATCCTGCAGATGCTCCTGCCCCTCCTTGCCAAAGAGCATCATCTGCCGGAGATAGCGTTCATGCTCACGGACGGAGAGCAGGGCTATCTCCTCCTCGCATCCACTCTGATCCCTTGCCGCCAGCGGTCCGGAATACGTTTCTGTCGATCCGTTGCTTCCTCATGGTCATCTGTTGGGTATGCTCCGGAGTTCTTCGTAATGGCATAAAAAATGAACCCATCCTCGATTCTGTCTCCATTATAGTCATTGATGGGAAAGTGGATAATCTTGTATCCCGAACCATTTGGTACCAAAAGGAGCATGATTGCTGCTGCAACGGGAACAATACCCCTGCAAAGACAGGTGCGCAGGATGACCGGTACCACAATCGAAGAACGGATGGGACAATTGAGGAGGCGTATCTCCGGATGCGATCAGCTGATGGTCTCTTTCTCCGGAGGGGTTGACAGCGGTCTCCTTGCTGCTCTGGGAAAAGAGATACTCGGTGATAATCTGCAGGCAGTCTTCATCGACAGCCCCCTGGTCCCGCGATCGGCGGTATCGGAGGCCCGGGAGATGGCCGGGCTCCTCGGGATACCACTCGGGATTATCACGGTCCCGTTTCCCGGGGAGATCGTGTCACGGAACCTTCCTGACCGTTGTTATCACTGCAAGAAGTCATTCTCGGAACTCCTCCGGGCATGGGCGGACGAGCAGGGCATCTCCTGCATTGCCGACGGTGTCACTGAGTCCGATCGATCTGAATACCGCCCCGGTACCCGCGCAGCAACCGAGGAGGGGATCATCCACCCGTTTCTTGAAGCCCGGATCACGAAGCCTGAGATTCGGCAGCTCGCCCGGGAGCGGGGGCTCCCGTTCTGGGACAAGCCATCGTCCGCCTGCCTAGCCTCCCGGATCCCATACGGGGAGGCACTCACCCGGGAGAACCTCCACATGGTGGAGGAGGCCGAAGCCGGTCTCGCGGAAGCGGGATTCGCCGGGAGCAGGGTCCGGAACCATGGCGGCATCGCGAGAATAGAAGTTCCGGAAGCAGATATCCCCCGGCTGGTGGCAGCACGGGAGACGATCGTCGCCCTTGTGAAGGAGGCCGGCTTCTCCTACGTCACCCTCGACCTGATGGGGTACCGGAGCGGGAGCATGGATGAAGGGAGCGGGAGCATGGATGAAGTACGGGGGAACGTGGCAGTTCACGGAGGGGAGGGCTCTTGATGGACAGTACGGTGTATGGCAACCTGTTTGCCCTCGTTCGTAAGGGGCGGCCGCTGGTGCACCATATCACCAACCGCGTCACCATCAACGACTGTGCCAACATCACCCTCTGCGCAGGTGCTGCCCCGGTCATGGCAGAGGCACCTGAGGAGGCAGCCGAGATGGCCGGTCTCGCCGGAGCCCTGGTCCTGAATATCGGGACCCTGACACAAGCCCAGGTCGGGGCGATGCTCCTTGCCGGCGAACGGGCAAACGAACTCGGGATCCCGGTGATCCTGGACCCGGTCGGGGCCGGGGCTACCAGGATGCGGACTGAGACCGTCCTCCTGCTCCTGGATGAGCTTGACGTGGCCATCCTGAAGGGAAATACCGGGGAGATCGGGGTGCTATCGGGTCTCGGGGGGACGGTCAGGGGGGTTGATTCGGGCGGAGTGTCCGGGGACCCGATCGAGGTCGCCAGGGAATGTGCAAGGGCAACCGGGACGGTTGTCGCGATGACGGGTGAGATCGATGTCGTCTCCGATGGACGCCGCACCTTCCTTGTC
>MVZQ01000078.1 GCA_002068435.1 Euryarchaeota archaeon ADurb.BinA087
TTATGATATATATTTAGATCAGGCGAAAAAGACCACTACGCCGAACTCTAATGGACATGCAACGCTGTACCCTATGACGAATGTAGTTCTAGGGGCGAGACAGTATAATAATGCTATCTCCTCATATTTCGAGGGGAAACTTGCACACGCGACTATATATTCCCGTGCCCTGACGCAAGCAGAGATTACCCGGAATTACAACTACCTGAAAGGATACCTCCGTGCCAATAGGGGGATTGCGTTAGCATGAGCAGATTAGCAGACCCCGGTAAGGATAAGGGCAAGCGAGAGGATCGCAAGGCTGCCCGGATGAAAGCATGGAAACGACCTGCGAATAAGAAGGGCCGGGATAAGGCACGGGATGAACGGATCGCTGACTGTCACGGAGGCAGGGCATGAGCATCATTATTTTTAGTTCACAGGCAACGCTTGATGATATAATGTGCACCCCGGACATTGAGGGCGGTTGTGGTCCTGTCATGATCGGAACGCCTATACGCGGCGGGCGATATGAACAAGTGCCTGACGATGACCCGGAGAGCGAGACGGGTATGAAAACCATCGTAGTCCCGGACGGCAGGGTAGCAATCAGTCACCCGTTCAGTGAGGTGGATCTTGATTGGTTCGCTGCATACATGCAAGGGGAGAACCCACCGTGTCAGGTAGTGGACGCCCTGCCCGGCGATTTTATACCAGTGACGGCGGAGTAGCCCTGACGATGAAGATCAATGTATGGGATAGGCGGGAGAACGAATCCATACAGGCATACGAGGCGTTCTGTCTATACCGGGATATGGGTGCTGATAGGAGTTGCATGAAGGTTGGTCAAAAGTTAGGCAAGAGCGCAACGATTATAACGCGGTGGTCATCCCAACACGATTGGGTAGCCCGTGCCCGTGCATACGATATGCATCTCGATAAAGAGGCGCAGAAGATCACGGAAAAACGCGCTCGTGATGCTATCGTGAAGATGAACGAGCGGCAGATCGATACCGGGTCACGGCTCCAGGAACTCGTGCGGATTAAAATTAAGGTGCTTGAGAAACTGGTTGATGAGTGGAAATCATCCGGAGAAGACCCAAAAACATGCCCGCTGAACGGCGTTCTGGATAAAGACCTCATTGCCTATTACAAGTTAGGATTCGATACGGAACGCACCGTGCGGGGCGAGGTTACCAACCTTACCGGCGTTGAGGAGAACGAACCACGTGCCCGCCGGGTTACGATTTTAATGAGTGACCCCGACCCCGAACCAACTCCCGAACAAGAAGACCTTGAAAACACCGGGAAAATAAAAAGTAATTAACGAAATACTATACGGCAATAAACGAATAAATGAGCACTGATGCCGGGGGGTATTTAGACAGGCAGATACAGGCAGGTATCCCGGTCCACCGGCTCCCGGCAGAATGTCTCAACCAAACCGGCGTGATCCGGGTAACCAATGAAGGGGATATACTGGTATGCCCGCACAAAGGACAACAGGAAGCACTCAACGCTCCGGAACGATACGTATTCATCCTGTCGGGGAGTCAGGCCGGGAAAACAAGTATTGGTCCCATCTGGCTTGAACAGGAGATATACGGCAAGACTGATAAAAAGACCGGGAAGGTTGTCCGGGCAGGGCGAGGTTCCGGCGATTATCTTGCTGTAACTGCGAGTTATGACTTATTCAACATGAAGATGTTACCGGAACTAACCCGGTATTTTTGCGATTACTTGGGCGATGGCAGATACCATCCCGGTCCTAAAGTCATTGAGTTGAAAGACCCTGATACCGATTCGTTCTGGGCAAAGACTGCCAAAGATGATATGTGGGGTCGGATCATCCTCCGTTCTGCCAAGACAGGGACCGGGGCGGTTGGTGTATCCCGGTTAGAAGCAGCCACCGCTAAAGCCGCATGGTTGGACGAGTGCGGGATGGATGATTTCACTATCGCGGCGTTTGAATCCGTGAAACGGCGGTTACGTATTCATCGGGGCAGGATACTCGGCACCACCACAATCTACAATCACGGGTGGCTCCATTCGGAGATATTCATCCCGTTCCTGATGGGTGCAAAAGACATCAAGGTTATCCAGTTTGAGAGTATCCAGAACCCTGCATTTCCCCTGGATGAATACGAAGAAGCCCGGAGAACTATGCCCGGCTGGAAGTTTGATATGCAGTATCGGGGGATATTCACCCGGCCTGCCGGGGCCATATACGGCGACTTCGATGAAACCCGGCACGTATGCAACCCCATAACGATTCACACCCATTGGCCTGTCATTGTGGGGATTGACCCGGGAGCGGTGAATACTGCGGTTATCTACCTTGGCATTCATCCCGATACCAAAGACATCTACCTATTCAGAGAATCGCTTGAGGGGAACCTCACCAGTGCGGAACATGCACGGCGGGCAATGGACCCGCTCCTTGCCTATATGTATGTGGATTGGTATGGCGGTGCCAAGAGTGAAACACAGTTCAGGATGGATTGGCAGACTGCCGGGGTGCCCGTGCAAGAACCATTGGTGAACGATGTTGAAGGAGGAATTGACCGGGTAATCTCCCTGCTGAAAGGTGGCAAGTTCAAGGTATTCCGCACCTGCACGCAGACCATTTCGCAATTACGGCAATACTCAAGGGAGTTGGATTCAAGTGGACAACCAACGGAGAAAATCAGGAATAAAGCATCCTACCATCTATTGGATGCGTTAAGGTATGCAGCATCAGGTATTCCCACGGGATGGGAACAGCCCACGATTGCACAGATGTCGAACAACCAACCAATCCCCGGGTTTGGATTCCGGGGAACGGTGGGGGGGATGAGAATATGATACAATATGCCGAAGGATACCACCGTTAAACCACGCGGGGAGGAGGGAACTGTTTATATCACCTCCCTTGGAACCACCCCGTATTATCAAGCACCATCAATAGATGCTGATAAACTGTTCCATCTCACCAAGAATAATTACGCTATCGGGCTTGCCAATAAACAGAGGAACCTTGTATTTCAAGAGAAGTTCACTATCGGGGCGGTGAACGAGGATGGGGAACAGGATGAGAAGTCAAAACTGTTGGCAGACACCATCACCCGGATTGCCGATTTACCGGAAGTGAACCTTTGGGGGAAGATGCAGCGCGGGTTCCTGGACTTCTTCTTCTGGGGACCAACCCTGCTCAACCCCGTGTGGGAATGGGTTGATAGTGAATATACCCTGACCAAACTGCGAAGGTTGCCACCACAATCGTTCCGTAACACTTCTCCCAACGCCAATTACCGATACTCCGACATCCTCCCGGGTATTGCCATCAACGGGGAAACCGGTGAACTTGAGTTCTGGCAGACGGAGGATACCGGGGACCAGACCCAACTCAAGAATGTAGTGATGATAAAAGACCCGATAAGTGAAGGGCTGGCAGGTGAACCTATCATCGTTCCACTGGTGCCGATTCTGGAAATGTTATCCTACACCTGGCAGGCACAGATGCAGAAGGTGAACCGGGAAGGTGCCCCGATTGTCTTAATGAAAATCAAGGGTGCCAAAGGGGATGACCTTCAGTATGGGCAGAACTTCCTGAAGAACTGGGGTAAGAATACCGGCTGGCAACTCCGTGATAATATGGAGGTTATCCCCCTTCAGTTCAGTGAGAATAGCACTGCACTTGAAACCATCAACGGGCTTGAACGGTTACTGATTGACCATTTCTCACCCTCCTCATTCATCCAGAAAGAGGGGAACACCTTGGGAGGTTCAGCAGCCCCGGAGATGGAACTGATGGTGGCATATATCCGGGGATACCATGAATGGATTGCCCCCGAATATGCCCGGTTGTTTGACCCTTACCTTGAACCCAACGGTTTCGGGGGGTATCAGATAACGATTGACATACCATGCCCAAGTATCGACAAATCGGAAATCTGGTTGAAACAGGCAGAGTTTGGCCTGAAAGCCGGTATCATGTCCCCCAACGAGTTACGGGAATACGGTGCGGAACTTGGCCCGATGGACCCCGAAGCATGGGAGGAACTGAAAACAGAACGGGCCGTGCTGGATATCCAGCAGGCTACCCCGGGGACCATGACCCCCACCCAGGAGAACATTGAAAAAGCAAAGGTCATAACGGCAAACCGGCTGGACCCCTATACCATAGTGGAGAAAAAGGATTTCCGGTCCACCATGCGGAACCTTCTCAACCTCAAGGTGGAGGATGGGGGCCAGTGACCAAAGATAAGCGGGCAGGATGGAGGCCGTCCCCGGATATCAGGCGGGATCCTACCCAATCGAAATGGATTGAGGAGGAAACCATCCCCCTTCTCAAAAAAGCATGGGGGACGTATCGGAAAAAGGTGCTTGCCCTGATTATCAAGGAAGGGGAACGGACCAATATCATAGGGTCCACCCCGGGGATCTCCCTCCCTGAAATCATGCGGAACCTCCCGATGCTTGGAGATTCGTTCCTTGAGGATGGCACGGAGATAACCGGGACCATGATTGAACAGGCGGTAAACCAGGGGAACGCCTATGCCACCGAACAACTGATCCGGGTGGAATACCTCCCAGAAGCTGCATCCGGTTCCCTTTTCACTATCGGACCCCCCACCCAAGCCCTGATTGATACCTTAACCGCAATGGATCTCTCCTCCCTGCAAGGTATCACAGATGCCACCAGTAACCATATCGTCCAAGCCATAACCACCGGGATGCAGGAAGGGAAGGGGACCTATGAGATTGCGGATGCGGTGGATGCTATCCTTAATGACGGATGGAACCGGGCGGAAACGATTGTGCGAACCGAAGTAATGACAGCGATCACCGAAAGCACCCGGCAACGGTTTGATGAGCAAAGGGTGCAACTGTGTGAACTCATTACATCCCAGGATGATCGGGTGTGCGATGATTGCGAGCCCCTATATGGGGAGATAACAGAGGTGGACGGTCCCGGGTTTGGGGATATGGGTTGGCCTCCGTTCCATCCGAATTGCCGATGTGCGATTGCCCCGGTTATCCCTGGGCTGTATGATGGCCCTCACAAAGAGGATGTGGAGCACTGGTTTGATTGACAAGTCTTTTTGAAGAATCGCAATTTGACCGCAGATTATGGATTGCCCTGTGCATCTCCATTATCCTATACTGCTGGATTTGCATTGGATACCTGATGTGGTGGTTCCTGTGATTTGGTGGATACGTTCAATCCTGATGGCGGTATTCGTTGGCGTGGTCATTATCGGGATGCTGTATGACAGTGTGGCATGGGTTCTTGGAGGAGGCACCGGGGTAATGTATCTGGGGGCATTCTGTTGACATCATTCCTGGATTGGTTCAAGTTCTGGATAGGGGAGGGATGGATAATCCTCTTGCTCATCCTCCTGCTGGCAGCATGGTATCTCCCTCCCACCGGGTGTTTCGGGATGTGCCCGCATTGACCGAAGCAATCGGCAACTCGTTCATCCCCCGGCGTGGAGTCTACTATTTCCGAGAGAGGATTATGGAGGATTCGTATGCCCTTGACCTCCCGGGAACGATTGCCAAGAATGCCATGATGACCGCATATTTTGATGCAGCCTGCAGGTTCCGGGTATGGCAGATTATGGAGGCAGAATGCCGGAAATGAACCGATGGGATAGGTTCTGCTGGCATGAGGGGGAGATTGTGCTGTCACATGAGGATATATCCATTCCTCAAGAGGATATAGCCCGCGCCAATCTGGCAATTGATGAATTAATACAGGAACTTGAGGAGAGAAAGAAATGCAGGAAATGAGTGATGAAGCACCGCCTGAACTACCAGATGATGTAATCACGGTGGTTTGCGGGGTTTGTGGCATAGGGTTATACAACCACGAGATTGCCGGGGAGATTATCGGGGGCACGTTAATTGATTACCAGAATAAGAAATCCCCCTGCCAGATAGGGTTTGCCCTGTGTAAAGAGCATTATGGCCTGATTTGGAAAAACTGTTCAGACCCGGATGCTGTTGAGAAAGGGACCATCCGCCGGGCAGACCTCACAATGATGGCTGAACAGGACCAAGCGGTGATTGATTGGAAGAAACGGCAGCGGGAGAAAAAAGAATGATAGAACCGATTATCACGCCGATAGAATACGAATCCCCGGAGCCCTGCAAATACCTGTGGGTGCATATCCACATGGTATCCGGTGATATGTCATACGAATGTGAACGGCCTTCAATGACGCGATGTAACGAATTTAGTGCCTGGTGCCCGATGAGGGGGAAGGAACCGGGCTGCTCCCCAAAATATTAAAGGAGATTTTTACAATGTGCAATAATAACGAGAAACAAAACCATACCATAACGAACTGCGATAAGACCGGCTCAACATCCTGCTACTATTACTATTCATACCCTCAATCAGAACCCCCCTGTTATAAGCGGAAATGTCGCGATTGCGCATACAGGTTAACATGTGCGAACTATCAGCCTTGTTACGGGGATACCTGGATAACCTGGACATCCACCAGGACATCCACCGGAGATAATACCAACGTGATATTCAAGGTGGAGTAATGTTCGCTGAACTCGTCTGTTTGGTAGGGGGTATCATAATCGGCTGGCTGTGGCTGTATCGTGGCAAGAAAGAACGGGAACGGGCATCCGGGGGTAAACCCTGACCGGCAAGACCGGGGGGAAACGAGAGAAAGAACTGTTACGGCTGAAAACCCGGGACGCTCAACCTGATAAACGTGCTGCGGATATAGCCCGTGCCCGGTTATGGGAACAACAGCATCCCGAGGCCTGCCGGGAACGTGCACGGCGAGTGAGAGATGCACGGAGGAACTACCCGGCGATCATCCTCGAACAACGGAACCCGATTACCATTGAGTCGGATAATATCATTGTAGCGGGCGATTGGCATATCCCGTTCTATGATGACGCTCTGCTGGATTCCCTGTTACTGGTGAAAGAGGAGTATGGCGTTAAGGATATTGCCATACCGGGTGACCTGTGGGATTGCGATAACCTCTCCCAATACACCAAAATAGTGAACACATGTTCATTTGACGATGAGGCGCGGGAGGTTGGGGTAGTGTTACGCCTACTCATCCAAGAGTTTGATAGGGTGTTCATATGCAGGGGGAACCACGAGAAACGATGGATGGACATCAAGGGAGGGTTCAGCGTTCAGGCATTGTTCCAACTATCCGGGGTTCCCTCCATTGACCCGGTAACTGAACAGCCGTTGTATCATCTTACCACCGATGACCATATGCACCTTATCCAGAAGGGGGAGAAATGGCTGCTCTGCCACCCCCGGAACTATCGGCAGGTTCCGTTGAGCGTTGTTCGTGACCTTGCTTCGATACACGGGATGCACGTCTTCGGAGCACACGGTCACCAACTGGCGCAAGGAGTGGACCGTTCCGGCAGGTATAATGTGGTGGATGGAGGAGGGATGTTCGATAAGGCATCATTGGACTACTTGCGGGAAACCACTACCCATCCTGAAACAAGGCCGGGGTTCTATCTCATCCAAGACAATGCACCCAGGGCATTCTCATATGGGCTGTGATACGATGGGAAAACGTATCCCCCTCTCCACTGATGAGAAAGAATACATCTGGCGATGGGCATATAAAAAATCATGGAGACATATTGCCGATGAGTTGGGGGAGATATACGCTGCCCATAACGGGGGGAGCCGGTGCTGGGCAACGGTGAAGAGTTATATCAAGCGCAAGAACAGGCCGAAAGAAAAGATTGGGTATTACCCCGTGCAAATCCGGGCGGATGTGCTCCAACGTGCCCGGGCAAAAGGATTCAGTCAAAACGATTTATCAGATTTGTTGGAAGAACATATCTCCCAACTATAATCCCTCATCCTCCCCAGCATCATCATCCTCATCCGGGTATTCTGTGTCACTCACATCCTGGTCAGTGAAGGCAAAGGATTCACAGTGCCCAACGGGGGATACCTCCAACTCATATTTCCAACACCATTGGTCATCAGTATCAAGGGAGCTATCCCATTGCGAGAAGCAGCAATTATAGCATACCTCCACATCGCGGCGGTAATGGAAATAAGGTGGCTTCATCTTCTTCCCCCTGCACTTCCATCTGTTGCCATCCCCATATTGTAAATTCATAACCTCTTCCCGGGTTGCCTTCCTGCCTTCCTGCCCTCTGCCCTTCTGATATTCATAAGGGTGCCAAATGTCATTTCATGTGGTTCTATTCGTGTCATCTTCTTCACTCCTCATTCACTATGGGTCTACCCAAATTGTAATAATTACCATGTGAATCAATTATCTGCATGTGCCCAGAGAGAGAATCAACCAGGATAGTATAATATGAACCCTGTTTTATCTGATAATCCCCCTGTGCTTGAAATTCAAGGATTCCACTAATTCTCTTGGGGCAGACCTCATTGGCAAATTCAGTCATTTGATTCACTCCACCGGGATTGTTACAAACTGTCCACAATTCGCTTCATACAATCCCCGGGTGCGAAGTTCGTCCCGTATCTCCTTCATCCTCCGGGCGTATTCGGCTTTGACCCGAAGGGGGCAGTTTGCCACAAACGCATTCATCGCGTTCATCTTTGCCTGGTATTCCCGGATTAATTCATTGTCTGTCTTTGTCATAGATAGTAATAGGTCTTATAACTATATATAGTTATCTATTACAAACGTATCAGTGATAACTTCATAAAGGTATCACTAAATAATAAATGATGTTATTGGGTTACCGGGCAGGAGAAATGGAGTGAAAAACCTTTCCCGGCAACGAGAAACCAATGAGGTGGCAATCTGAACAGAAGG
>MVZQ01000079.1 GCA_002068435.1 Euryarchaeota archaeon ADurb.BinA087
TTCCGGACAGAAATGGGGTCCCGGCGGCGGAGCGCAGCAACTGCAGGTATTCTTCAAAAAATACTCCTGGCTGCACTGTGAGCAACGATAACGGTCCATCTTGGTAGATATCAGTCTCCTCTGCCTTAAACCTGTCACCGGATTTCCCTGATCCATTCCTCTTCCTGTTCTCTCTTCCTGTTCTCTCTTCCTGTCCTGTACTTCCCCCTTCATGTACTTCCCCCTGCCGGTACTTTCCCCTTCATGTACTTCTTCTCCCGGGTCTCTACCCAAAACGCTTTTTTCCCATCTGGTCCAACCTGAAAAACAGATGTCATCCGCCAGAGTAGTTCTCATTCTCGGTATTGTCCTTGCCGCACTCCTGATTGCAGCAGGATGTAGCACAGGGCAGCCTTCCGCACCATCTTCCCCAACAGGGAAGACCACCCCAGTCTTCACAGGGACCATGACAGCTACGACCACCCCGGTTGTGAATTCAGTTCCCGATGAGTCATGGAAAAAAGTACAGCTTGAGACGAACATGGGCACGATCGTGATCGCGCTTGATCCCGCCATGCCAATAACGGCGGGGAATTTCGAGACCCTCGTGAATGCCGGATACTACGATGGGGTGATATTCCACCGCGTGATTGACGGGTTCATGATCCAAGGCGGAGATCCCACCGGAACCGGGGGCGGCGGACCGGGATATGCGATCCCGGACGAGTTCCAGCCAGGGAACCGGAACGATCGGGGGACCGTGGCCATGGCAAATGCCGGTCCCAACACCGGCGGGTCCCAGTTCTTCATCAACCTCGTCAACAACAATTACCTGGACACCAAGCACCCGGTCTTCGGGAACGTTGTCGAGGGAATGGATATTGTCGATGCGATCGGTAAAGTACCGACAACAGGCCGGGCCGGTGGAGACCGGCCGCTCCAGAATGTCACGATCATCAAGGCTGAGATGATCTGATCCCCATTTTCTTTCAAGGGACAACGTGAGAGGGCGAGCATTCTTCCGTTCATCGTTTCAATCTGAACGATAGCGAGATAGCGTTGTATTTCTGAGGAGGCCAGGGAGTGATCCATAAGAAGTAGGCTATTCCAGAATACGGGAGGCGAACCATCCAGGGCATGAATGCATGGTTCCCAGAGCCACGCTCAACACCGGTCGGTGAAGGGAGAGCAGGAGATTCTTTTCCCCCTGGCAAACCAGGACCCTAATGATACCGATCGATCCCGGATTCCCCCTGAGTCTTTGCACCACAGGTTCCTTACAACAGGGGTAGATCATCCCCTTGGTGTTTTACCACCACGGGAGTCGAAAAAAGGACCACTGCCATGCGATACCACCTTTTACTCCTGGTGACCATGGAGCGTTTTCAAGCGCAGGGTCTGCTTCCCTGCTACAGGACACCCGGTCAGCTGGATATATCGCTGATAGGGGAGAATGTATCTTCAGGAGATAGCGATGGAGTTGAAAGGGAGTAAGACAGAACAATGCCTGCTCGCTGCATTTGCCGGCGAATCCCAGGCCCGCAACCGATATACCTTCTTTGCAAGCGTTGCAAAAAAAGAAGGATATGAGCAGATATCAGCCCTCTTTCTGAAGACTGCTGATGAGGAGAAGGAGCATGGCAAGCTCTTCTTCAAGCAGCTCAAAGGAGGGAATGCCGTGATCACCGCCGCATATCCAGCAGGTATGATAGGCACAACGAGAGAGAACCTGCTTGCCGCTGCCGAGGGCGAGCAGCACGAGTGGGACACGCTCTACCCGGACTTTGCCGGGATTGCAGAATCAGAGGGATTTGCCGAGATCGCTGCCCTCTTCCGTAAAGTGGCTACGGTCGAGGCACACCACGAGCAGCGGTACCGGAAGCTGCTCGCAAACGTCACCAGAGGGACTGTCTTTTCCCGTGAGACACCGGTACGCTGGTACTGCCGGAACTGTGGTGCGGTCTTTGAGGGGAAGCAAGCCCCTGAGAAATGCCCGGTCTGCGACCACCCGATAGCCCACTTCGAGCTCTTCTCCGATAACTATTGAAAGAGGGCTTCCCTTCTTTTTGATCCTTCTCTCCTCTCTCAATGGAATTGCCTGATGAGAGATCTGGTTGAGAGAAAGGGTGGTTTGGGAACTGGCTCTCATGAGAAAATGGGAACGGAAGCGATTTTTCCCCATCCCAGGTATTCTCCCTCACAAGACAACCAGCTGAACGGCAACGACCGTTTGCATCCCGCAGTTCCGACATCGGAGGGTGCTGATCCAGAACGGGGAAGGGATGTAATTCCCATACCGGTATTCATGCAGTATAATAGGAGAATCGGGTTCAAATCGCTGTTCCGGGCTCGTCAGGAGCCAGTCCCGGGCAAAGGTATAGATCGGTTCGGCACTGCCGCGTAAAGGTCCCCGACACCCCTTGCAACGGACCGACAGGTCTTCCCGGATGGATTGTACCCGTGTCCCCTCCACACTGACAAGGATCCGGCCCGTGCTGACAAGCTCCACTGCAGATTGCATGATCGCTGCATCACTTTTTGCCGGTTTTCCCTGTCCCCGCCCTGTATCTTCCTGCTCATCCGCTGGCGCCATGCGTGATTATTATCCGGCACTCTTTTATCATTTTTGCCTTCCTGAATCAGATGACCCGTGAATAGGGTGAGAAGGATTCATATCACCCCGAAAGACGCTTGTTTCTGAAGGTGAGGGGAAAAGTGAAAAGAGAATTCTGGAAGAGATCCCCCGGCATCCCTTCCGGTTCATTTAAATATAACGGTGGAATCACCGTACCGGCACCAGGATCTCCGTGAGGATCTCTTCGGGTTTCACTTCCCGGGGATCGTTGGGGTAGATCTCGCGGATAGGCCCGGAGATCTGGAGCCGTTGTTTCTCAATCCAGGCGAAGAGGGCAAGGTAGGTGGGCTCGCAGGTCTCGTACGGTCCCCGGTGCACGGTCCGGACCATCTTCCCCCCGGGGAGGGTATACACCCTGATATCCCCGGTGCCTGAGACCTTGCCCGCAACAGGCCAGACGACCTCTACGGTAGCGGTCCCTTTGTCGTTTGCCTCTTTTACACATTCCGGGCTGGTCTCATGGCAGAGGAATGTCGGCATACCGGCAAAGGTATACTTCTTTTCCATAATATACCCGACAAGCCGCATGAGGAGTTGTGGGATCAGCGTGTAACTCCCTTTTTTTGTGATCCCGAGTACCTGCTGGTCAGGCACTTCCACAATGGCAATCTCTTCCATATGAGTCAATAACCGATCAGATGCCAGGATAATAAAGATATGACCCGGGAGAGTGAACGTGTCCGTGTTCGTCATTTTGCGGGGACAATCGAGGTTATGCTGAATGGTATTTCCCGACAAGAAACCTGAATGGTTCTCATTTTTTTGTCTCAGTCCTCAAGCCAGAGTCCCCGTCAGGTTTTTTCAGCACACCAGGTGCAAGTGGCAATATCGGACCGATACTGTATGGCACCGTTTCTCACCAGGTATGAGAGCATGAGAGAGGCACATCCCCTGTAATTCGAAGAATGGATCATGGACGATTATCTTCGTGCGATTACAAAGATATCCCTCCACTCAAGTTCGGTTTGATTCCCTTATTTTATGAGGTTTTTTGCACCTTCTACAATGGAATCCAGGTAGCTCATCTCATTTTCCAGGTGAAGGAGTTTGGTATAGATAGACGAGGTACATCTCTGGGGAATATTGCCCATATGATGCTTCTTTAACACTTTTTGGAAGTCTTCAGACTGGACTGTTTCCAGTGTCTTTCTGTACCGTTCGATGAGTTTCAGGGACTCCTCGATCTCGATCATGGTAGCATATCCTTGACTCTTCTGATACGAATTCTTCAGTCAGAATATAAAAAGGATGTGTCGAGTTCACGGAATCGATCGTTTTCCACATCATTGACCGCCCATCCCTCCTTCAACTCGGCCAGATACACTTCGAGAATCCGGATCAGGATCTCCCGCTCCGGTTCATTGTCCGGGTATTCGGTATTCCAGCGCCGCCAGGAGGGCCGCTTGTGGGCAACCTTGTACTTGACCCCCTGCATGAACGTCTCGTAGGTATCCTGATCAAGCTTCCGGACTTTCTGGTGGGCAAGGATGAACCAGTGATACTGGGTCCCGGGGAGGGCTCCTGATCCTTCCGGGGCTTTCCGGGCTCTCTTCTTCTCGGACCGGAAGGAGAAGACCCAGCGGTCCGGGGCCACCTTCTGCTCCTGCCACAGGCCATGGGCGTACTCCCAGAGGTGACTGTCACCGATGGACATCCCGGAATAGACCTTCCCCTGGAAGGTCTTCGTATCATCAAATGCCACACGAGACCCTCTATTTCATATATCAATTTCTTTGTGGGAACGGAGGGTGAAAGTGAATGATTCATCCCCTGGGGCGTAATCTAAACAGGTTAAAGGAATACAGCGAATTCAATCGTCTGAAGCTATTGATTATTGCAAAAAACGGAATACTACGGTTTCGTTTGAGAAACGAGTCAGGTATCAGGAACGGTAATTCCCTCCCGGGTCTATTGAAACTCGGGAATGTCTATCCTGATTGGACCTGTGCCGATGAAAACGGTTCCGCCCTTTTTACCTTTTATTCCCGACCTGATGGCGGTCAGAAGAGGTTGTAGGAAAGTGCCCCTGGCACTTTCATTCGGTATCCCTGTTTTTACCTGAATCAGGTGACGTCAGATTGTTTGTGATTCCTCACGTGAAAACACCTAAAATCCCCATCGTCAGGGTATAGATCACACCGCCCCCGATAATCACCGCAATAAACAGAAGAAGGAGGGGCACCACGACTGCCATTGCTGCCTCGCCCATGGACATGTCCTGCATCTCGGCGAGTCCGATGATAAGGAGCACCAGGTACCAGATGACGCCTATAGCGGCGATATACGGAATCCACCCCAGAAGGAAGAAGGGGGTGGAGGCGTACATCGTGGTCTTGATGGTCTGCGAAAATTCCTTTTTAGCCCCGAAGAGAAGGGCGAAGATGTGCCAGATGAAGGCAGAGAAGAATATGCCTACGAGCGACAGGAGGAAGAATACATATACCGTAAACAGTTGGAAGGTTGAGACGAACGCTCCGAAGTGGGTGAGCGCCTCTGCTACCTGGCTGCCGAAAAACCCCATGTTCCCGATACGGATGATAATGTCCTGGAACGCGAAATATCCCATCACCAGCCAGACAATGGCGGCAAGGATGGTCCAGATCACCAGCAATATGGTGTAATACCGAAATGCACTCCCTAGGGAATCGCCCTTGCTTGCCCGGAACGTCTCAGCGGGAGCCATGAGAAATCCTTTCACTTTATTCATGTCAAGCATACAACCGCTGATCCAATCTCTTTGTATATAAAGATATGGTAAGGATATTCGATGGTGAACAGGAGGGAATCCAGGTTTTCGAGAATATCCTCTCACGAATTCAGAGCACCAGTTTTGGAAAAAACCGCTGATGATGGGCAGAATCCCAGTCCTTGAACGAAGTCTATGACGGATTTAATATGCTCTATATTCTATTCTCGATGTATTCCAAATTGTCGCACTACAGGGTCTAAAAACGAGATAGATAAAGGCTAAAAGTAGGTTAATAAGTAGGTTCATATTGTGTTGATTCCAGCCTTCAATCTCACCAAGCGTCAGGAACTGACCTGAATATTGCTCAGTCGCGTTTTACCGCACGATAGGTTCCATTCCTTTTCTCCACAAAAAGCACCACTTTACCCGAAACGGGGCAGGGTTTCACCGACTTTCCCTCCTGGACCTGAATCATGCCGGTGGTGACCGACATCCCCTCCAGGGTGAGGATCAGGTCGATTCCTGCGTCGAGCAGTGTTTCTGCGGTGGCAGGCCCTGTGATCTCGCGGATTCTTCCTTTCTGGATGAACCTGCCATCATTACCAGTTGCAGCAAGTCCGATCCCCGCAAGGGCACCGATCACCCCGTCTTCGGTTCCTCCGAGTCCTTCCAGGCGGATCGAACTCCGTTTCGCAAGAATCCGCGCCTGCTCCTGGGTGAGCACCCTCTGTTTGGCATCCTGGCCGAAAGCTATCACTTCAGGGGTCACTGCTGCCAGTTCAGCGATGGCGATCCCGGGATCACTTCCTTTGACGAAGTCGTCCCGCATATGCCTGCAGGCCAGGGAGAATATCCGCTCTTCATGGCCTCCGGCATCAGGACCGATGTGAATTACTGCACAGCTGTTGTGAGAGGTATACGGGATATCCTCGTGCACATAGAGCTGGTGTCGCGTCACTCCAAGGACCAGGTATTCCTGTCCGAGCAGGTCTGCTATGGCTCGGGCGAGGCGACCGGTGCCTCGTGAAGATAGAGTATCGGTATCATCAATGGCGAGGAGGAATGTCATTCTACAATTCTTCTTTCAGGTTCACACGGTGAACGTAATACCCTTTTCATTTTCCTTTGTTAAGGGGATTTTATGAGTGTACGGCTGAAAACCGGCATGAAACGATCATTTATCTTGTCGGTATCATTTGTCAAGAACCGATAAATGGGATATCTGCACTATTCATTCGTATGGCAGCGTGGCCGAAGATCGTACTCATCCCAATCGGTCACGAAGATCCGATGGTCGTCACCTGGCTGAAGGAAGATCTCCAAAAGATCCTATCAGCCTCCGTGAAAGAAGGTCCCCCTCTCCCGCTCTCCCCTCATCACTTCCGGAAAGAACGGAACCAGTATAATGCAGATGGAATGTTATCCGATCTTTCCTCTCCTGGACAGAACGGGGACATCCTTACCCTGGGCATCACTGAAAAGGATCTCTTCTCCCCAGGACTGAACTTTGTCTTCGGCATTGCCACCATGGGAAGGGCACTTATCTCAACCTTTCGGCTCCGGCCCGAACTCTATGGGATACCTCACAACCAGAAGCTGTTCAGGTGGCGGATCCTCACCGAGGCGGTCCATGAGCTGGGACATGCCCTGGGTCTCCCCCACTGCGAGTATCCTGGCTGTGTCATGAACTTCTCCAACTGGATCGGCGATACGGACCGGAAAGGTCCGGAGTTCTGTTACCGGTGCAGGAGAAGGATTGGGTAGGGTGGGAAAAGGGAGAGGAAACGGATTCTTCTGAAGGGAAATTTGAAAGAATCTGATCTCTGAAAGGAGGTTTGGACTTTTGTAAAACTCTGAGAATTGTTTTTTTAATACGTTAGAAAATCCAATGATTCGTGAAGACTAGATGTAAGATAATACAATTGTAAAAGTAAGGGATCAAACGATCATCGTCTTCTTGTATGGAAAGAGTGAGCATAATAAGAAACGTCAAACAGGTGTGAATTAAACTAAATCGATAGAGAAAAAGGCTGAAATTTATTGTGAATCTCCCTGATTTTGTTGCGGATTTTGCGAGTCCGTGTTTATTTCTGGTTCTTCAGCAGGTGCGAATATTGCCTCAGCTACCTTTTTTATTTTCGCCAAAAATTCTCTAGTTGATAGACCTGCAATAAAAGCAATACCCATGTAAAACAAAATAGTTTGTGCGATGAATTCTTGAATCTGGGTATTATTTTCTTGACCTGATAAGACTAGTACACCACCTGCAACTAATACATAAGAAAAAGCGCCAAAAAATATTGAAACAATTGGGTATAAGCTGTACCAGATAAACCAATTTTCGTCGGGAGTATTTGTTCCAAATGTGTATATGTTGTAAATTGTTCCACCAATTCCTCCTGCGCAAGCAGTGTATATCATTAATTGAAGATGAACTGTAATGAGTTCATTATTAAGATAGGTATATACCCCTAGAATTGTAAAGACCGCTAGAAGAATGATACTGTAAATCGCTAACTCTTTTTGAACTTTTTTCTCATAGGGGGTCACTATATCAGCGGGTTGGGAAGAGACGGGCATAATAATCGATTAAGAATAATAATATTTAAATTTTTTTTTATCTTAGAATTTCTGCCAAAATCAGTCTGAATATCTTAAAAATCGCCGATAATGCCACTGCAATGCCATTCTATCAGGCAATGCCTTCAATTTCATAATACCCTCCTCCACGAGTTCCAACTCTTCCCTTGAAGGTCCGTTCTCCCTTGTTACGATCTCATATGATCCGGGATGGATGGTGAAGTAGCATTTTTCAAACGCTGCATGGTGATTCTGGCACAATGGAATGCCATTTCTTGGGTCATCGGTTCCGTTCTCGCTGGCTGGTTTGATATGAGCGGCTATCAGCAGACCCTCGACGTGCATCGGACAGACCGCACAACAATGGCCATACCGCTTGAACACATCGAAGGAGAACCGTGGATTACTCCCACTTCTGTATGAGAGACTCCGCTTTCTCTTCCGGTTGAGGCTGAAGGGGATCTCTTCCGAGAAGACCCCGTCCTTGGTATAGTCAGGGATTTTGCCGAATTCGATCAGGAAGGTCTGATGCACCTCATCCCAGTCCCGGACGAATCCTTTCTTCACATCTCTTCTCGTGGGGTCCAGTTTTGAGGGCGTGATGACAAACACCGGGATGTTGAACCTCTTCGCATTTTTTGTTGCCGTTACCTCATATGCATCCTGCATTCCCCGCCGGTTTGTCACCGGGTACGGGTAGCGAAGTGCGGTATCGGAAGGGTCATCGGGGTACTGCGTCCCTTTATGGAACACGGAGATGGCAATCCCTGCATCATCGTTCGAGATCTTTGAGGTCCGTTCCTTGTCCACC
>MVZQ01000080.1 GCA_002068435.1 Euryarchaeota archaeon ADurb.BinA087
TCGGCCGGGGGCCGGACCCTGAGGAGTTCGAATGCCGGGGACCTTCCCCCGCCAAACTCGACCTGCATCTCCTCTTTCCGGATGCTCTTTCCTTCGAATGCCGGTGAACAGGCCATGGGGATCGGGATGGCGGTGACGCTCACCTTGATCCCTTTCAGATCCATCCCGGTCCGGACTGCATCGGCAGGCTGGACACGGGGCCACTCATCTGACTCATAGTCCCCTGCAGCTATGACCGGGATTCCAAGGAGGCGGAATGCATCGACGAGGGCAATCTCTTCGTCATCCAGGCCCGGAAACACGATTGCAATAGCCTTTGCCCGCTCCTTTGCATAGGAGAGCAGCCGTCCCGCATCCCCCGGGGTAACCCCTCCGAACATCATCGCAACCCGGGCGATGATATCGATGAAATGGATGGCGGAGAAGGGACGGGAGCCGAGTGGCACAAGGCGGTATTCAGCCCCCACCTTCACTCCCGAGGAGATGAGACTCATGATGATATCTCCTGAGAGGAACGTGAGCATGTACTTCTCCTGGAGTTCGCGGCAGAGACCGGCGGCCGTATCAGGTACAGGGGGGGTTCCGGCCACCAGCACCAGGCCGAGGATACTTCCATCAACGAGGGAATAACCGAGGGTTCGGAGCACTGCGTCCGGGATGAACCCGGTAAAGGGAGGGGATTCTCCTCCCCGCTGTGTGGCCTCACAGGCAAGGAGACACTCAGCGGCTACAAGCGGGTTATGAGCAGATGCGCCATAGGCCTGCTGTGCCTCTTTGGCTGAATTGACGGCATTTCCCGTAAGGGCAAAGGTGACTGGGAGATGGTAGGCAGTCTCCTTATAGGAGAATGATCCCTGAATGGTACCCATACGGGTCTTTAAGGATTCATTCCCTTGTTCTGCTGCTTTTTTGACGGAAACCATGACATTTCACCCGGGTAATCATCATACTCTCGTGGTTACACCCTATATGGGTTTGGATCGCGCCAGATGCGGTCTGGTACCCTTATTTTCAGCGCACCTCAGCCCGCCCCCTCCATAGGCGATTCTTCTTTAAGAGCATTTAAGAGCAGATCCGGCAATCCTATAGCAGGGATCTGATGAACCAGATGAAGATGGAACATGTCCCCGGAAGATCATTAGGGAAGGTCACCCTCTTTGCCCTGAGCACCTGCGGCTGGTGTGCAAAGACAAAAGAGCTCCTCAAGGAACTCGGGGTAGATCATTATTATGTTTTTGTCGATCTCCTCCCCCCGGAGGAGCTTGAGGAAGCGATCAGGGAAGTCGAGAAGTTCAATCCGGCTGGTTCCTTTCCAACCCTTGTGATCAATGAAGGAACCCGCGTAATTGTCGGTTTCAGGGAACAGGAGATCCGGGAGGCACTGGGATGAGCTCCGAAGCTCCCTTGGAAGCAGAGATCGCAGCACGGTGCAAAAAAATCGCCCGGGAGGCGGAGGAGGGCGGCTATCACCTCAATCCTGACCATGCATTCACGATGAACCTTGTCAGGGGACTGCTGATCAATGAACAGCGGTTCGGCTACCCCTCCTGCCCCTGCCGGATATCCTTTGGAAAACGCGACGAGGACCTGGATATCATCTGCCCCTGTGATTACCGGGATCCTGACCTCGATCAGTTCAATGCCTGCTATTGTGCCCTCTATGTCAGCGACGCAGTGCTGAAAAATGAGGTCTCTGTCGGGTCCATCCCTGAACGAAGGCCGCCAAGAAGCGCGAGAAAGGCTGCTCTGTCCGGAACATCCGCCCGCCTGACTGATATGGCTCTCCCTTTCCCGGTATGGCGATGCAGGGTGTGCGGGTATCTCTGCGCCCGTGACGCTCCCCCTCTGGTCTGCCCGGTGTGCAAGGCAACAAAGGATCGGTTCGAGCGGTTCATCTGAGAAGAGCACCCCGCGTGCGTGCAGGATCCTGAACGCTAAAATATGCGCTGCAGCAGTACCTACTATGGCAATTCCGATCCATATCGAGGTCATCGGTCTGAAGGATCTCTCCTGTTCCCCGTTTCCATGCGATAATACCCGCAGCTGCGGTTTGTATGACTGTTACCCGACCGGAAAACTGCTGGTGGCATTTGATGCACTCGCTGATGAGATAGGAAAGGAGTATGGCGATCGGGTGACCATGACGCTGACCCTGATCGACGATGAGGTTCCCCCGCATGTAAAAGCGATCATCGAGGAGCATTACCCTCCGCTTCCCATCGTGATCGTGAATGGCACGTATACTCCCATGGGGAGGATCTCTCTCCCGATGCTGCAAAAAGAGATAGAGAAGTGTGACCGGAACGTCAGACAATAGTCGTCAGCGATCCGTCCGAAAGGTTGTAATAGAGCCCGTGAATCTCTATTTTTTTCTCTGAAAGGGCTTTTTTCACCACCGGATACCGTTTCAGGTGCTCGATCTGGAGGCGGACATTCTCCTGCTCAATCATCCGCGATCGCTCCTTTACTGCCTCAGGGGTCTTTGGGGCAGGGATCTTTGCATCGACACGGTTCTTTGCTTCGATGGCGTTATTCAGCCAGAGCGGGATGTACACGTCATCGGTCTCCTTTTCAAGGGCCTTGATTGCACCGCAGTCCGAGTGCCCGCAGATCACGATATCCTTCACCTTGAGATGGCGGATGGCATATTCGAGAACAGTGGCAAAGTTCCAGTCATGGATTGGCACAACATTACCAATATTCCGCTGGATGAAGAGCGTACCGGGCATGGTCTGGGTGATGTGCCCTGTCTGGAGGCGTGAATCAGAACACCCGATCCAGAGTACCGTGGGGCTCTGGCCTTTGGCGATTTCATCAAACACGGCCTTGTTCTCTTTGAAGAATCCTTCTCTGAACTTCTTGTTTCCTTCTAGCAGGTTGTCGATCATGTCAATCCCTGTACCTGGTGCTCCGGCACTTTCCATGATGCCGGGTCTGCAACAGGAGTATGTGGAAAATACGATCAGTTAAAGGTTGATATTCGTTCCCGTAAGGGTACGGCCATGGGTACGATGCCGTTTTTCTCCTGCAGGGAGTCTCATTCATGCACTGGATGATATCACCAAATGCACCCCCTGCAACCCTTGAGGATCCCGTTCTGGTGTGAAAACTCCCGAATGAAACGGGGAAACCAATTCTTATCAGGAACTATGACGATACTCAGGAGAGAAGAAGGATACATCTTCATGACCGTCAGCCATGTCCCTGAGCGATACCCGGAGATTGACATTGCACGGGGGATTGCGGTTGTCATGATGGTGGTATTCCACATCGCCTTTGATCTCTCTTTTCTTGGCATTGCAGCGATACCCGTGAGTTCATCCCCGTGGAGAGTATTTGCGATGGCTACGGCAGCGCTCTTCCTCCTCCTTGTCGGGATCTCCCTCTCCATCAGCTCGGGCTATGCAAGGACGCGACTCTCCCGGTCTGACTTCACCCTGAAGTATCTCAAACGGGGGGCTGGTATCTTTGCAATCGGGGTCGGGATAAGCATCGTTACGTGGATCATTCTGCCGGGGGCATTCATCGTATTTGGCATCCTTCACCTGATCGGACTTTCGATCGCCCTGAGTCCCCTCTACAGCAGGTACTCGTGGCAGAGCCTCCTGGCCGGCCTTGGGATCATTCTCCTCAGCCCTGCGGTGGCAGCGATGCGGGGAGATGGCTGGCTCGTCTGGCTGGGTATTCATCCCCCGGCCTTCTACAGTATCGATTATACCCCGGTGTTCCCATGGTTTGGCGTGGTGCTGATAGGGGTCTTTCTGGGTACGATCCTCTATCCTCGCGCCGCCAGGAGATGGGATCATGAGGTGCCAACGCTCCCAGACTCACCCCTGCGGTATCTGGGCCGCCATTCCCTGGCAATCTACCTCATTCACCAGCCTGTCATACTGGGTATCCTCTTTGTGGCGTTCCCCGGCGCTTTCAGCGCTTTTGTCCCTCCTCTTCCTGGTTGATACCCACGGGGAGGGATTCATCCGCTGAAAATACAGGAACATACGAAAATGAATGGGTATCAAACAGGCCGCGATCCGTGATCCTCAGATGCGGAATCACGGAGAGGGCAAGAAACGAAAGGTACATGAACGAATCTTCGATCCCGCCGATCTCCCTGGCGTGGCGATTCAGCTGATCAAGCAGCTCACCGACCTCTTCGTACGGCCGGACCGACATCAGGCCGGCGCATTCCAGGGGAAGAACCGTCGCATCATCGCCGGATGTCACCGCGAGACCTCCGGAGTTCCTGATGACAAGTGAGAGTGCCCGGATGATATCGGCATCCCCTGATCCGACTGCGACGATGTTATGGGAGTCATGGGAGACACTCCCCGCGATCGCCCCTGACGTGATCCCAAAGCCCTGCACAAGCCCGGTCGCTACTCTTCCCTCCTGGTACCGGCTGCAGACAACTGCTTTCAGGATATCCCGGTCCAGGTCGGGGATTTCCGTGGAGTCGACGGGAAATTCAAGCCTTTTGGTGATGATCTGCCGGGGTATAAGGCCGATGACCAGGGCAGGCCCCCGGCCGTCAAGGTGAATATCGGCAACATCCGGTGTCCTGCACCGGAATCGTCCATCGACCGGAGTGCAGGGTATCCGCTGACCAGGGATCACCAGCTTCCCCCCCCTGAAGGTCTTTTCCACCCGGAACTCATTCCCATCGCAGATGACGCAGAAATCGGCTCTCCTCCCGGGTGCAAGGGCGCCTCGATCGTGAAGCGAGAACCGTTCTGCCGGGCTGAGTGTCGCCATCCTGAGTGCGATCTCCCTCTCAAGCCCGGATTCAACTGCCTTCCTGATACAGTCATCGATGTGACCCTCTGCAAGGAGCAGGTCTGCGTGGCGGTCATCGGTGGCAAACGAGCACCGGGATACATTTTTCCATGAGACGAGGGGGATGATCTCCCGGATGTTCTTCTCTGTCGATCCCTCCCTGACGAAGAGGTACATCCCCTTCTCCAGTTTCTCTTTCGCCTCAGCGGATGACGAACACTCATGATCGCTCTGTATCCCGGCAGCGATGTACTGGTCAAGATCAGGCCCGGAGAGGAGAGGGGCATGGCCGTCAACGATTCTGAACAGGGAGATCTTATCCATTATGTGGGGTTCACCCGAGAGGACCCCCGGGACGTTCATCACTTCGCCCAGCCCGAGAACTCCATCCCTTCCGGAGTAGGGTGCAAGGTCCCTGGCGTTGAGAACAGCTCCCCCGGTATCCAGGGGAGTGGCCGGGACACACGAAGGGAGCATGATGAAGAGATCGAGGGGAATTCTCCCTCTCCAGCTCAGCATGAAGTCTATCCCCTCTGCCCCGAGCACGTTGGCTATCTCGTGCGGATCGGCGACGACTGTTGTTGTCCCGTGCAAGGATGCGAGCCGGGCAAATTCCGGGGGGGAGAGGAGCGAGCTCTCGATATGGACATGGGCATCGATCAGCCCGGGGACCACCCGGCGCCCTTTCAGGTCGATCTCCGTGGCTGCCCTGTAAGGACCCGGGCCGATTACCCGGCCGTCCTTCACAGCAATATCGGTATCCTGCCATTCACCGGTGAACGGATTGAAGACGTCTGCGTTCAGGAACCGAATATCTGCGGGAATAGTGCCTTCTCCTGCAGGGATACGTCCCCTCTCTCCCCTGTTGTTCACATCGTGGATCATGGCGGGTTCCTCTCGGCTGGTGAAAGGTTTTCGAAATCAGATCGCATTTGGGGGGTCATGGGCACTCCAGAAACACCTAACCTTGTATGGACAGTTCCTTTTTCCCGGGATAAATAACAGGCTTCCTGGGCTTCTCTCGCTGAGGTAGGTATCTTTGATACCAGATATAGGTTGTACGGGCTATTCACCCCTTTTCGCATCGTATCCCCACCAAGCGATGCACACCGCCCCTCACAACGAGTGTCCCAAAGGCAGTTCATTGCCTCGTTATTATGCAGATACTCCCTCGATTCGGCTTTCCACCATGAAACAGTCAGGAGGCGATTCGTGTAGACCCTCTTTTCCGGTTGAAAATCACCTCGTGATTTTCATTTTTTTTATACCCAACCAAACAGTGGTCGCCGGTGGTTATTTGAAAATACCTCCGGCATTTTCATTTCGTGTGTTTGTGGCTCACATAGATACATGTAATTTTTTTTAGTATCGATACCTCTCCTCACAGGAACCTCTTGTCTTATCAGGAACAGGAATGATTTATCTAAAACTCCGTCACATAACTCAGGTACGCAGGAGCTATGCAGGGAATTGTCATCATCGCCGGTCTCGCATTCGGTGCAGTTATTGGTCTCATTCTCTCGTTTGTCCTCCTGAAATTTGGAGAAATTATCGACCGGTATCCCTTGGGAGACGAGGAGAGCAGGGATAAAAACTGGGGGAGCCCTGTTCCCTTCACGAGGATATCAGTGCTCCTGTTCTGGCTTTTTTTCATCATTGGAGGATGGATGGTATTCCAGCAGTCCAAGGTGATATTCGTGGGGGGAATCGCCTTGCTTATTGGCCTTCTGCTCTTCCTGGCCACCGCGGTAGTGTTTTCACTCGCGGTCCTCAACCAGATGAGTGCAAAGAAGGATGAAAAAGGAGGGTCCTCACTGCTGTCAGGGAAAAAGAGCTTCTCATTATTCCCCCGGATTCGGTTTCCTGGGAGTGGACACTATCCTCGAAGATCATCCCGCAAAAAATAAAGGATTGGGTATCAGCCAAACAGCTCTTTTGACCGTTCGAGCGCTTCGACTGCCGGGAGCTTCTTCCCTGTCAAAAATTCGATACAGGCTCCGCCACCGGTGGAGATATGCGAAAAGTCCCTCTCGATCCCGAGCTGCTCGACAACTGCTGCCGTATGGCCTCCCCCGATGATTGAGAACGGGGTTTTCGAGGCCGCTTTCAGCAGCTCGTAGGTTCCCGTGGCAAAATCCCGATCTTCGAAGACCCCTGCCGGTCCGTTGAAGACAACGGTGCCTGACTCACGGACACGATCGGACAGCCGGAGGACAGAGTCCATCCCAAGGTCGAGGACCGGTGCATCTGACGGAATGGCACTGACCGGGTACTCGGTTCGCGCTCCTCCTTCTCTCACGGCAACCCATTCCGGCACAATAATTCGGTCTCCGAACTCGCGCAGGATCTCCTTTGCTTTCCCGATCTCCTTCTCGTACTTGAGCTGCTGGATCAGCTGGGCAGATGGCCGGCCGATGTCATATCCCATCGCCAGGAGGAAGACGTTTGCAACCACGCCGATGACGATCACCTGGTCGGCGATATGGTCTTTGAGCATGTGCTCTGCGACTGCTATCGAATCGTCAACCTTCGTCCCCCCCAGAACCACTGACACTGGGCGGGGGGCATTCGAAAAGACCTTCGAGAGCGTCAGAACCTCTCTCTCCATGAGGAGCCCCGCTACCGATCTCATGGCGAGGGGAAGGCCGACCATGGTCGGCTGTGACCGGTGGGCCGTTCCGAATGCATCGTTGACAAAGAGGTCGCCCAGTGCCGCAAGCCCCCTGACAAGATGGCACCGGGCTGCCTCCTCCGGCTTCATCGTCAGGTTCTCCTCGGCATTGAAACGGACATTCTCAAGCATCAGGATATCCCCGGCCTTCAGGGACCTGACCGACTCCCGGGCATAATGCCCAAATATATCGTCGATATACCTGACCGGCCGTTTTGCCAGCTGCTCGAGTTTCTCGGCGTGCACTTCAAGCGTGGTAAAATCTTTCTTCCCCGGCCGGCTCTGGTGGGTGATGATCACCAGGCGGCTCTCCCTGAGTGCCTGAATCGTTGGGATATGCTCCCGGAACCGCTTATCATCGAGGATAGAGTGGGTGGAGGGATCGATGGGGGAGTTCAGGTCTAACCGCAGGAGCACGGTCTTTCCCGCACAGGGGGTTTCTCCCAACAGACCGATAGGAGCCATGTCCCTTCCTCCGTCAGGTATTTCGTGCCTTGATCTTCTTCAGCCTGAAGAGCTCTTCGCGCTCCATCTCGTCGAGCCGCATCTTGATGAAGTCCCGTGCTTCGGTCAGCTCCGGTATCACCTTGAACTCCAAGGCATTCACCCTCCGCTTCGTGGACTCGATCTCGTCGAGGAGCTTCTTCATGGTGGTCTCGATCTCGGCACTCTCGATAATCGCCTCCACCAGGTCTTCATAGGAGGAAGCAGCTTCATCGATGGCGGATGTGGTCCCGAGGAGACCGTACCCCCGGTCAACGAGGCTCTTTTTCACCTTCGATGACTCGATCTCCGGAACAACGACCCCCATGATGTTCTTGCTT
>MVZQ01000081.1 GCA_002068435.1 Euryarchaeota archaeon ADurb.BinA087
CTCATATAAGGTTGTTGAGATCGAGCCTGAACAAGCGGTGATCATCACAAAGAATACCCAGATCGAGTTTTCCGAGAAGCCGGCAGCCGGCTTTGAAGGATTGAAACGAATATCATACGAGGATATCGGGGGATTGAAGGATGAGCTCCAGCGTGTGAGGGAGATGATCGAACTGCCGATGCGTCATCCTGAACTCTTTCAGAAACTCGGGATTGAGCCCCCGAAAGGAGTTCTCCTGTACGGACCTCCCGGGACCGGAAAGACCCTGATTGCAAAGGCAGTGGCAAGCGAGAGCGGTGCCCATTTCATCTCAATCGCTGGTCCCGAAGTCATCTCCAAGTATTACGGGGAGAGCGAGCAGAAACTGAGAGAGATATTCGAAGAGGCGGAATCCAATGCCCCCTCGATCATCTTCATCGATGAGCTTGATTCTATCACACCCAGGAGGGAAGAGGTGACCGGTGAGGTGGAACGGAGGGTAGTGGCACAGCTCCTTACCATGATGGATGGCCTCGAGGAGAGGGGACAGGTGGTAGTCATTGGAGCTACCAATCGGGTGGATGCCATCGATCCCGCACTCAGGAGACCGGGCCGGTTTGACAGGGAGATAGAGATTGGTGTCCCGAGTGAGCCGGACAGGACCGAGATCCTGAAGATTCATACGAGGGGGATGCCCCTGGCCGGCGAGGTGGACCTGCTCGCGCTTGCCCAGCAGACCCATGGGTTTGTCGGTGCCGATCTTGCAGCCCTGGCAAGGGAGGCGGCTATCCGTGCATTGAGACGCTACCTCCCCGAAATGAACCTGGATGATGAGGAGATCCCCCAGGAGATCCTCGACAGGATGGAGGTAAATGCACCGGATTTCCGATCAGCACTTCGCGATGTAAGCCCGAGTGCAATGCGCGAGGTGATGCTCGAAGTCAGCCACGTTACCTGGGATGATGTCGGCGGGCTTGTGGAAGCAAAACAGGAAATAAGGGAAGCAGTTGAGTATCCGCTCACCGATCGGGAAAGGTTTGAAGAGCTGGGGATCTCCCCACCCCGCGGGGTGCTCCTATATGGACCCCCCGGAACCGGAAAGACCCTGATCGCAAAAGCCGTGGCAAACGAAAGCGGCGCAAATTTTATTGCAATACGGGGTCCGCAGCTCCTGTCCAAGTGGGTTGGTGAGAGCGAACGGGCGGTCCGGGAGGTGTTCAAGAAAGCCCGGCAGGTTGCCCCCTCAATAATTTTCTTTGATGAACTCGATGCCCTGGCACCAACCCGGGGATCCGACCTCGGCTCCCATGTGATGGAGACAGTGCTGAACCAGATCCTTACCGAGATTGACGGGCTTGAGGAACTCAGGGATGTGGTGGTAATGGGAGCGACGAACCAGCCGACCCTCGTTGATCCTGCACTCCTCCGTGCAGGCCGGTTTGACCGTCTTGTGTATATCGGTGAGCCAAACCTTGCAGACAGGGTAAAAATCCTCGGAATCCATCTGAAATATCTGCCCATCGAGGGATCAAAACTCGAGGAACTCGTTGGAAAGACCGGATCCTGCGATGAAGCAGCGCTTGATACCTTCATCGAGATCCTTGGAAAGGAAAGGACGTTCACCCTTGATGAAGCGATTGGTGCACTTGGCACAGCCTGTTCGGGCGGAGAAGGGAAGCTGAACCGAGGGACACGGAGAAGATATCTGGTTGACCGGATGCTCCAGTGCGGACTTTCCCTCACCGATGAGGTGCGGGATGAGCTAATCCTGAATATTGCCGCAAAGACGGAAGGATACGTCGGCGCTGATATGGAAGGGCTCTGCCGCGAGGCCGGGATTTTTGCCATGAGAGAAAGGGCTGCATTCGTAACGCTCCGCCATTTTGAGATGAGTCTTGCCAAGGTGCATCCCACGATGAACGAACGTCTCAGGGAATTTTATTCCCGTATCAGGCTCCACTTCAAGGGAGGCCTTCCAAGAGACGTGCAACCGCCTGAATATCAATAATAACCTTTTCTCTTCCAGAGACTCTTATGAACGAGTCCATTCTGGTCATACAGATGCAGGATGAGGACAACTCCACCTCCTCCAATGTATTGAGGGTGTTATGGTGATTCTCTCAGTTATTCACGCTGAATGCCAATCTCATCTCACCCTTCGAGGGAGTGACCGCTAAATACCATGATGAACAACAGTGTACGTTATTGTATAATACTACTCAGAAACGTGGAGTGCTCTGATGTCAAATATCACGGTGTTTCTCGATAATATCGCAATGAGCCGGGATCGGCCTGCCCTGATCGCTCCCTCTGAGGGACTGGAACTGACATACCGAGAGCTCCTCACCCGAATAAGCAGGACAGCCCAGATTCTCACGGATCAGGGAGTAGGAAAGGGAGACAGGGTCTGTATCTATCTTGACAGCTGCCCCGAGCACCTTATCAGTTACTTTGCGATCTGGAGGATCGGGGCAGTCGCAGTACCCGCCAATATCTCCCTGAAAGAAGAGGAAATTGGGTATGTGATACGTGATTCCGGTGCCAGAATCCTCATTCATGATAATTCCGGTGCTTCAGTCGCGATGGGGGTTCTCACGAGCGGTAATCTCCCTTGCAGGGGATTGAACCTTGATCAGCTGAATGTCTCGATCCTTGATGCCGGGATATACCCTCCGGTCAACTGCAGTTTCGATGATCTCTGCCAGATCCAGTATACTGCAGGGACAACCGGCAATCCCAAGGGTGCGATGCTCACTCAGGGGAATTGGCTGACCAGCCTTGAGACTGAGCGGGAAGTGCTTGCACTGCATGAAAATGACCGGTACCTAGGTATCTATCCAATGGGGCATGTCGGGGTCAGCTGGGGACTTTCCGTTCTCCGGGCAGGTGGCACCTATGTGATCATGAAACGGTTCAATCTCCCTGAATACCTTGATTTATGCAGGAAGTACCGGATCTCAATACTATCAGGAATGCCGCCGGTCATTCACTCGCTCTGCAGTGCACCCGAAGGAACCGAAGAAACACTCAAGACCGTGAGGGTGATCATCAGTGGCGGGGGGCAGCTCCTGCCTACCATCTGGGAGGCTTTTGACCGGCGGTATAACATACCCGTGGCGAATGCCTACGGCCTTTCTGAGACTGTGGTCGTTGGCACGGGAACCATCACCCTCCCGGGGCGGCCGGAACTGACCGGCAATTACCTGAGTGTGGGAGTTCCTACTGGATATTCCGAAGTGAAGATTGTCGACCCGGCAGATCACCATCTGTCGCTGGCATGTGGAGAGGACGGGGAGATTGCGCTCAGGGGACCCTCAGTTGCAAAGGGATACTGGAACCTGCCTGGTCCCACTGCCGAAAGTTTCCTCCCTGAAGGTTGGTTTTTAACCGGGGATATCGGGCATCTTGACACGAAAGGCCTTTTATATATCACCGACAGGAAAAAGGACATGATCATCATGTCCGGATGGAAAATTTACCCGACCGAAGTGGAAAATGTTCTCCTGAAACATCCTGCAGTTCTTGATGCCGCCGTCTTCGGGTGTCCGGATGAGCGAAGGGGCGAGATCGCTGTCGCGATTATCGTTCAAAAAGAAAAGGGCAGCCCTGATCCTGACGATCTGCTCTCCTTTTGCAGGGAACGTCTGGCGGGATACAAGGTGCCGCGCGGGATCATTGTCACAGAATCTCTCCCTCGCGTTCATGGCTGGAAACTGTTGAGACGCAGGCTTCGTGAGGAATATTCTGCATTCTTCGCCAGTGAAGACTTATCTTAAGCAAAGGAATACTGTAGTGAGGAGGGGGGCTCTTCTCTTGCAGAAAAAAGACAAGCAGACTACCGGGGTCATCGGGCTTGATGCGGTTATTGATGGTGGCTATCCGAGGGGATCGGTAGTCATCGTCACCGGATCACCCCTCTCAGGAATCGAACATATTGCCCGCCAGTTCTGGAGGGTGGAAGGGGAAGGGGGGGTCTATCTGATGATCGATGGTGACGTTGAAGAGGGGATGGTGGATTCCCGAAACCTCAATCCTGATGCTCTCCCTGAATACTATAGGGGAAAGCGGATTGTTGTCGATTCACTCTCATCCGTCATTCTGAATTCCGGTATCGATGATGCAATCCAGTGTCTGCTTCTGGCAAGAAAGGAAGCTTCCCGCGAGGATAGCACGATTATGTTCCTCCTGTATAACAATATTCACAAGCCGGAAGATGAAAACAGAATCTTTCGTATTGCCGATGTCGTACTTGAACTGAAAGTGGTGACCTTTGCAACCGAGGTGGAACGACAGCTCGCCGTTCATAAACTTCGGCAGGGAAATGTACCAAAACGGCTTATTCCGTTCAATATCACCGACAAAGGGATAGAGCTCTCCACAACATCACGGGTGGTGTGAACAACCCTTAAAATTGTTTTCGCACCATTTTTACCGCTTCGACCAATCGTGATAACTTTTCAAAAGCGGCTTTTTGTGGGAGCATGCGGAGGCCGCAGTCCGGATCAAGGAGAAGTTGCTCCGGTGAAAATACGGTCAAAGCCATTTCGATTCTCGATCGTATCGTTTCTGTTGTTTCCGGTACAGGATCAGAAGAGTCGACGCATCCGAATCCCACCATCTTCCTGCCGAAGTCAAGGTCTCTGCAGAGATCGAGGTTACCGGGCGATTTTGCACATTCAAAATCGAGTATATGCACAGGCATCCGGAGGAGATCGCTTAAAACCGGTGATAGATCCCCGCATACGTGGAGGCAGGTCGGTTTTTCAATCCCGCGGACTATGATTTCCAGGGCTTCCCTGGCTCTGTCAAGGTCAGTAATCCCGGTTGAGAGGATCGGCTCATCGATCTGGATGATTGCAGCACCAGCTTCCGCCAGGGCAGCAGCTTCAGGGGCAAGGGCATGAGCCAGGTCAATGGCGAGATCGGCACGGTCCCGGTATACTGGAGAGGAGAGATGAAGGGCGAAGGAGAGCGTCGTCGGTCCTGTGATGATGCCTTTCACCCTGTGGCTCTGGCTGATAGCATACCTGGTGTCGGTAACGGTGATTGGACTTTCTGGAGCAGAGACTTTTCCAATGACGTCATTTCCTCTCACCCCTGGCAGCCGTGAAGTGAACATCCGTACCATGTCACCGCGTACCTGCCCGTCAGAGATGATATCGATCCCTGCAGCGAGTTGATCGTTCACGGCTGTCCTGACGGCCTCACGGAAGGGATCAAAGATTCCGGATAGTCCTCTCCGTGGGGTAACCGGGTAACTTCCGACCACCGTTGTAGGCAGGGTGAGTTCGGGAAAGAGAGCACTCATGGTGTCAGCCGGTGCCTGTCCCTTGGGAAGAGCACAGCCTCCCTGATATTGCCCAGACCTAGCATCGTCATGACGAGTCGTTCAGCCCCGAGTCCCCAGCCGGCGTGGGGCGGCATGCCATATCGGAATGGTGCCAGGTAAAACTCGAAATTTTCCGGTGAAAGCCCTTTTGCCCGGATCTGCCTGACAAGCAGATCGTGCTGATGAACCCGTGCGGCTCCCGACGAAAGCTCCATCCTCGGGTGCATCAGATCAAAGGCTTTGCAGACTGAGGGGTCGTCATCATACGGCATTGCATAGTATGGTTTTATTGAGGTCGGCCAGTCGGTGATAAAATAATGAGATCCTATCACTTCCCCAATTGCTTTTTCAGCGATGGTTCCGATATCGTCACCATATGCTATCGCCTCTCCGGTTGCACTGGCCGCCATCTCAATGGCATCGGGATAGGGGAGCCGGTCGAAGGGGGTATCAGGGACAGTGAGTTCTCCAATATCTAATACTTCAAGAGAACCAGCACACCGGTCCTGGATCGTCCGGTAAATATGGAGGAGAAGATCTTCGAGCAGCTGCATGACATCCCGGTGATCAGTAAATGAAACCTCGATATCGATTGAGGTGGCTTCGTTCAGGTGTTTCGTGGTATTATGTTCCTCAGCCCGGAAGATAGGACCAATCTCAAAGACCCTCTCAAATCCTGCAGCCATCATCATCTGCTTGTATAACTGGGGGCTCTGGTTCAGGAATGCCTCCTTCTCAAAATAGGCGATAGGAAAGAGTTCGGTTCCCCCTTCCGTGGCCGCTGCAACTACCTTTGGGGTGGTGATGTTCACAAAATCCCGGGCGAAGAGGTAATCATAAACCGTGCGGATCACTGCACTCCTGATCTGGAAGATTGCCGTCACCCTGGGCCTGCGTGCATCGAGGAACCGTGCATCAAGACGCGTGTCGAGGTCTGCAGGTACTTTTTCAACCACATCGAGCGGAAGCGGACTCTCGCTTCTTGCCAGCAGTTCAAACAACTCAGGGACAAGTTCCCTCCCCCCCGGCGCTTTATCAATCGCCTTGACAGATCCCCGGACCCGGACAAGGGATTCTTTCGAGACCTCTCTTACAGTGGCAAGAACCTGATCCCCCACCTTTTTTTTCGGGATGGTTACCTGCAATATTCCGGTCCGGTCCCGTATCAGGAAAAAAGTGAGACCCCCAAGGTCCCGCACTTCATGTACCCACCCGATCACCTCGGCCTGTGTAGTCTCGGGCGTCACCTCCTTTATTGGAATCCGCATATAAACCCGTAAGCTATGGGAGGGGGGAGATAATCTCTTTTTTCCTGGCCGGTGCAGTTTCGCATGCTCTGTTCAAAAGGATCCTGCCAGTGAACGGAGGCGAGGTTCAACCGAGGGGATCTCTTGGGAAAGGATGTCCCAGACAAGCACCCAATCCGGTGAGAAGTACATTCCTGCAAGCCGGTCTTTCATTCCAGCCAGCTCTTTCCATGGAATGCTTGGCCAGTTATTCTTCGTTGTATCAGACATCCGGCGTGCACCATCCCCAACAACTTCCAGTGACCGGATGGTCGCCCTTTTTAGGAGATCATCGCGGGCAAACTCGCGAAATCCGAGATTTTTCGTACGCTCGAGCAAAAAAACCATCTCTTCGAGCATGCGGGAAGCATAAACCCGGTCACGGTTTCTTTCTGCATGTTCTCCGATCGTACTGGAGTGGAGGTATCCTTCAAGCACCCGGGAGGTTACCAGATCTACCTTTCTGCCTCCCAAGAGTTCCTCAAGATAGAGTGCTAATCCGATGTAATTCCGGTAGGTGTCAGCGCCCTGTTCAAACGTAACCTCGATATCGATATCGCTGTCCGGAAGTTCGTCGCCCCTGGCGAAGGAGCCGAAGATTCCAATCTTCTGCACACCAAAGAGTTTCTTAATTGCAGGATAACGTGAATTGAGGGCGACAATGACCTCTTCGCGTAATTCGATAGCAGGTCCGGGCATGATGAACAACTCTCTTTCAGGTCAGGGCTGAGGGATTTTTCCTCAAGTCGGGGATATATTGTCCAGTTTTCTATTTATAGGGTCCTCAGTCAATGCGGACGTTCAGGCTCTCGTTTCTCCAACGGCGGGGTGCACGCGATGATGATCGGCCTCCCTTTGGCGATCAGTGTGATATCAGGTCGTGCTCAAGGGAAAAGCCTCTCCTCCCATAAGGATTGAAATGGATTCATGTGCTCGGCTTGCCCATATCTGCGTTTATATGACAACTTCAATTAGCAGTTTTGCGAGGTCAGCGCTCTTTTGCTCATTGGTCATGAGTGTATCGCAACGGAGACTCCCGGCTACATCAACCGGATCTCTAATGTCCTGTACAAAGAGATCACAGAACTCCTTGTAGAGTGAGAATGTTGAAGCTGAATCAGGGGAAAGGCCGCGAGCGTTCATCAGTTCTGCGGCGGGACCGCTAATGGGGGCGTTCCCGATGAAAGGACTGACCGCAATTACGAAAGAATCCATGAGTGCCGGGATGACCCCTGAACACTCGAGGATTGGCAGGATACTCGTAATGGGGTTACTCGGTCCGATGATGACGCGATCAGCGCTCTTGATCGCCTTGACAACCCCTGCGCCCGCGAAGGGTCCGGTCGGTGCATAGCGGATAACGTCCCTGATCGGGAGAGTCCCCCTGTGCTTTACCCAATACTCCTGGAAATGGAGAGTACCGGTATCCGTCTTTATCAGGGTCGCTACCTCCTCATCAC
>MVZQ01000082.1 GCA_002068435.1 Euryarchaeota archaeon ADurb.BinA087
TCAGAATCCTTCATAGTGTATACAGGGGGCATGATTAAAGGTATTTCCGCTTCTTCTTCCGGGTTCCTGGTACGCTTCCCGGCACGGGAAAAGGAAAGGTTACTCTAAAACGTGCATGGTTTTAAAAGAGAGCAAACGCCAGTACGGGGGTATCCAGGAGACATCACCTTTTCCTGGACTATGAGGGGACAGGGAATGCCCTCTGTTCGCCCAAAAGGAGGGGTGGAACATTGGTATGCTCCACAAAGGATCAGCAAAAAGTCCCCCCTATCCCGCATCTTGATCCGGCCAGCCGTTCCGTTTTCCCAGGCAAAGGAGGTTTTAACAGATAGCCTGGTAAGAGGGCCCCCGCGGTCGGGAGAGGTGAGGCAATCCGGTCCGGAATAACGAGAAAAAAGGGAGAGAATTACGTGATCAGATAGGAGATCGATACCTGGGCTGATACCTTTATCTGTCCGGTCTCAATCGGGGTTGGGACAGATGCGGCCTTCATTTCAGCTGATCCGCTGTACCGGTTGTCGTACGCCACCGGGACGTACACTGATCCAACCATAACCGATTTCACACCAGTGATGGTGACACCGGTCGCTGCCGCAGTCACATCAGCATCAGAGCGGGCATTTGCCACGGCCTGGGTCAGGACCGTTGCCCGAAGCGACTTCTCCTTCTCGGGGGACAGGGAGAATCCGACTGAGCTGACCTGGTTTGCACCATTCTTCACCGCGATATCGATGATCTCCCCTGTCCTTGACACCTCCCGCACAGTCACCTGGACCATGCTGGTCACCTGGTAGTACTTGACTTTCCCCCCGAACGGCCGGGTTTCGTCCTCGTATACGGGGTAGATGTTGTAGCTTACTGTCTGGATGTCCTGGCGGGGTATTCCGGCAGCAAGAAGAGAGGTGATTACCTCGTCCATGATCATGGCATTCTGTTCTTGTGCGGTCCTGACATCAGCGTGCTCAGTCTTGACACCGAGCGTCACAAGACCGATATCAGGTTCGGTCATTACCTCCCCGGTACCCGAGACGGTGATGAGGTTTTCAGGGCATGCAGTATCAGCAGCCATCGCAACCCCCGGTATCAGTGCCAAGATCACCACTAGGAGTACCGGAATGAGAGTCACTGTTCTTTCTTGCATCGTAGTTCACCACAGCAGGAATTCTATGGGAAAATTCAAATAATTATCTTTTAATGCGAAATATTTCGCAGTTACACAGGAATCACGCTGTGAGACTCGCTGCTTCTTGTGCCACAACTTCCATATCTCTTCATGCCCCATTGATACTGGGGACCCTCATGGGAGCAACCATCGTAGAGAAAATTTTCTCGTTAAAATGTGGCCATTCGGTCAGGGCAGGTGAGGTAGTGATGGCACCCGTGGATGGTGCGATGATCCATGATATCACGGGACCACTTGCCATTCGGAATTTCTTCGAGATGGGAGGAAAGGAGGTCTTTGACCCGGAGAAGATCATCCTCCTGTTCGACCACCAGGTCCCTGCCGATTCCCTTGCCGCGGCAGAGAATCATGTGTTCATGAGAGAGTTTGCGCGGAACCAGCGGATCCATAATTATGATATCCGAGAAGGGATCTGCCACCAGGTTGTTCTCGAGAAGGGAAGGGCAGGACCGGGTGAGATTATTGTAGGCGCCGATTCGCATACCTGCATGTATGGTGCTACCGGGGCATTTGCCACAGGGATAGGATCCACTGATATGGGATTCGTGCTCAAGTTCGGAGCCCTCTACTTCAGGGTGCCCGAGACGATACGGGCTGAGGTCTCCGGGAAATTCCAGAGGCGGGTCGGTCCCAAAGACCTGATCCTCTCGATAGCGAAGGATATCGGGGCTGATGGTGCCACATACCAGGCTATCGAATTCTGTGGGGAGACGTTCGGAACGATGCCGATCCATGGGAGGATGACCTGCTGCAATATGGCGATTGAGATGGGTGCAAAGGCCGGTATCGTGCCCCCTGATGAGGTCACCTACGCGTACATGCAGAGCAGAGGAAGGCCGGGCCGGGTTTCGATCGAAAGTGATCCCGATGCACGGTATGCCGCCCGAAAGAAGTACGACGTGACCAATCTCCCGCCTCAGATTGCCATCCCTCATAACGTCGATCTCGCACGGGACGTCGGAGAGGTCGCAGGGACCAGGGTAGACCAGGTATTCATCGGGTCCTGCACCAATGGGAGATTCGAAGACCTTGCAGATGCTGCAGAGGTGATAGGGGACAGGAAGTTCGATGAGTCAACCCGCGTCATCATCATCCCCGCATCGCGGGACGAATATCTGAAAGCGCTGCAGGCAGGGCTGATCGAACGGTTCGTGAAGGCCGGGGCGCTGGTGGAAGCTCCCTGCTGTGGCCCCTGTATGGGCGGTGCCTTCGGCCTGCTCGCTCCCGGGGAGGTGTCCCTCTCGACCTCGAACCGGAACTTCCGGGGCAGGCAGGGGAGTGCCGATGCTTCGGTGTATCTCTGTTCACCGGCAACGGCTGCAGCAAGCGCCCTTTATGGCGAGATCACCGATCCGAGGGAGGTATGACCATGAGGACCTGGAAGTTCGGGGACAACATCGATACCGATGCCATCATCCCAGGGCGGTACCTGGTATACAATGATCCATTGGTACTCGCGTCGCATGCATTCGAGGGGACACGAAACGACTTTGTAAAAGGAGTTGGCCCGGGGGATATCATCATCGGCGGAAGGAATTTCGGTTGCGGATCGTCGCGGGAGCATGCTCCCCTGGCACTGGCCGGGGCAGGCATCCGGTATGTGGTCGCCGTATCATTTGCCCGGATATTTTACCGGAACGCCGTGAACGTTGGGCTTCTCCCCCTCGTGTGCCCTGATGCTGATGCAATCCCTGATGGTGAAGAGTGCAGAGTGGATGTTGATAAGCACCTGATAACCTGTGGAGGGAGAACGTATCCGATTGAGCCTGTCCCTGGTTTCCTCCTCCGGATCGCTGATGCCGGGGGTCTTATCGCCTTTGCGAGAAACCTCGAGGAGGTGGAGCGGTGTACCGGGTCGCAGCAATAGGCGGAGACGGGATCGGCCCGGAGATCATCGCGGAAGGACGAAAAGTCCTCGATGCGGCAGCAGAGCGGTATGGATTTGACCTCGCATGGGACGAGTTTGATATCGGTGCGGACCGGTATCTTAAAAGCGGGGAGCTTGTCACCGAGGAGGAACTAAAGGAGCTCTCCCGGTACCGTGCCATCTACTTTGGAGCGATCGGGGACGAACGTGTCCCTCCCGGGATCCTTGAAAAGGGGATCCTCCTTCACCTCCGGTTCTGCTTCGACCTTTACGTCAATCTGAGGCCGATCAGGCTGCTTTCAGGAGTGCCAACCCCCCTTGCAGGGAAGGGCCCTTCCGATATCGATTTCCTGGTCGTAAGGGAGAACACCGAGGACTTTTATGTCGGGATCGGATCCCGTTTTCGCGGGAGAGAGAAAAAGACACTCACCATTGAGCGGGAACTCTATCAGGCAACGTTCAACCTCGACATCGAATCCGATGCCGACGAGCTGGCTTACCAGGTGGGGGTGATCACCCGGGAAGGGGCTGAACGGGTGATATCCTATGCCTTTGACCTTGCCCGTCAGCGAAAGAAGAAGCTCACCTCCGTTGACAAGGCCAATGTCCTCTCCGATGTATACGGGCTCTGGAGAGAGGTATTTTCAGAGATTGCAGCCAGGAATCCGGGAATCTCAACCGAATTCACCTTTGTCGACGCAATCACCATGTGGTTTGTGAAGAATCCGGAATGGTTCGATGTGGTGGTCACACCGAACATGTTCGGGGATATTATCACCGACCTGGGGGCTATGATTCAGGGCGGCCTTGGCCTCGCACCAGGCGCCAATATCAATCCGGGAGGGACCTCGATGTTCGAGCCGATCCATGGATCGGCACCAAAATACAAGGGACAAAATGTTGCCAACCCGATTGCAACCGTCTGGGCGGGGTCGATGCTGCTTGATCATCTGGGTGAGCATGAAGCGGCTGCAGCGGTACTGAAGGCGATCGAGCGATCGATTGCTGAAGGAGTGGTAACCAGAGATATGGGTGGCACTGCAACCACCTCTTCTGTTGGCGATCACCTCGCGGGTATTCTCCTGAAAGGCTAAAAGCCCGGGGGGGTTCAGGCAGGGAGGGCTCCCCTGGTCGCACCCTCCCGTGCAGAGAGCGGACAGTAATCGGTGATCTTCCTGTTTTGCACGATCTGCCCGGGGATAGTTGCCGGGAGCACTGCAATAGAGGCATACCGCTCCCGGGAGCAGAGCACGGCATGGAGAGCGTCGAGCGAAACGGTGAACCGCTCGCCGTTCGAAAGCTCGATGTTGAGGGCCTTCCCCGATTTCGATATCCGGGCTTGGCCTGCACTCCTTCCGATATACGCCATCCAGTTCCGCTGGATCCTCTCGACACTCACGGAAAGCCCGGAACGGATGGCTTTTCGGAGTTCATTGATGCGGATACAGAGCCTTGTGCCATATAGGTACAACTCGAGGATATCCTGCGGTATTCCCTCCTCATCAAGGACAGGCCGCCGGTTTAACTGCAGGTATCCTGCGTTCTTCATCATGGTTTCCGACTCTTCCCGATAGTTACGTCGAGACCATGACTATATAAACGTTCAATCTGTGCGGTGCGAAAGTGTCCAGCCGGGCATAGTCAGATTGCACGACTGGGGAAAACCTTCCGATGCCCTAAAATTTAAAAAAAATGTTATTCAGGTATTCAAGGCAGCCCGGTGATCAAGGCAGGCATTGAGAACATCCTCCATCAACCCTGCAATCCCCTGAATCCCGATGAGAGGCCGTGCTTTCAGCCTGACCATCCCCCGCAGGGGATAGGTGAACGGGACAAAAGCAGCATCGGGACATGCCATTCGTTCAAAGGAAGAACCCAGCAGCAGATCGGGCGGGTCTGCCGCGATAAGATCCTGCACGGCTGAGAGGGAGCAGGCTTCCGCAGTCCTGAACGATGAGATTCCGGGAGAATTGCGGACCCCGAGAATGGTAACGGAAGCGTCCAGGTAATATTTCAGCATCCGGGCGGCAAAATCGGCGTAGGAGAAGCCCGAAAAGATTGCCACAACAGGGGGATCATGCCGCATCAGAAATTTTTCACAGGAGGAGTCTATCGCATTCCCGACATGCTCCTTTTCGAACTCAAACGCTTCCAGGTCAACGCCATCAAGGGTTTTTTCAAGGCATTTGAGCGTCTCCCCGGTTTCGTCTATCCCGAGAAGAGTTCCCATGCCCCGGCCGAATCCGGAAGAGAGATCGGGATTTGTATGGACGGAATACCCTGAAGAATGCCTTATCCCGCCAAGGGTTTCATCACAGAACCGGGCGGCAACACCAACACCGGCTGCAGCAAGCATCCGCTGTGCTTCAAGAGCATTTCCCGAACAGAACGGATCAAGGAGCTGCAACCCGTCAAGATTCACCCCTGCGGCATCAGGATCGGTCCGGGCAGGGAGAGTCCTGCATGCGGCATGGTATCCCTGCTCAAAATTTCCGAGAAAGCCGGGGCTGTCCACCATGAGGATCTCCCCAGGCAGACAGGTTCGTATCTCCTCGCCGGTAATGGCAGGCGTGCAGGTATTCACCACAGCGACTGCCTCGTACTCTCCCTGGAGCCTCTCCACGAGCTCAAGGAGCCGTGCCTCGGCACCAAAGATGATATCTTCCTCGATAAGGAAGGTGCAGTAAAGCCTCCGGTGAAGGACAGTCGCAGGAAAAAAGTAGCATCCGCTCGGTCCATGGATGATGGTCCCGATCCCCCGGATGCCGGAAAAGCAGGTGACCGCTCCTGTCATTGCGCAAGGCCACAGGGCGTTCCGGCAGTCACGCATGCAGTACCCTCTTCCATCGGCTGAGCATGCGGGAGATCCCGGAAGTCCCGACCGGGACCGGATCGGGCAGGGGAAGGTTCTGCCCTCGTTCTTTCACCTGGAGATCAAACAGTTCCAGCAGCTCATTGAGGAACAAGGGGGGCATGCCTCCGGGATGGCAGACGTTGATCGCTCTTCCCCTCAATTCGGAGAATTGGTCAATGATCTCCTTCTGGCGCGCCATTTCCGATGAAACTGCCTCCCTACTCCCGATGTTCAATGCATCTGCCACCTGGGACAGAAAGGTGAGCGTCCCCTCAAATCCAACCGGAAACGAGGGCAGGTACGGGGTGCCGAACCGGTCTTCGAGCACATCGCCGACATCGGTGAGCGACTCTTCCCGGAGGATGTTGAGAGAGGAAGACCCGAGGTGGGCAATCGCGGAGACGTCAATGTTCCTGACAAAGCGGAGCTGGACCTTCACGCCAAGCAATCCCAGAAGGCGCCGGACTTCATGGTAGTTTGCCTCTGCCTCGTACTCGAGGTTCTTCTCACCGACAAGGGTAACCGTTCCGTTGGGATCTCCCCCGTCCGCGAGATCGGAGAGGGCAATAAGGGCAGATCTCACTCCATCTGAAAAGCCACCCCCGAGAAATCCTCCTGATGGGATGACCACAACAGGGCATCCGCTGATCTCGCTGCAGACTGCCATGACATCGTCCCCTATCGCTGCGGCGACACAGGAGGTCAGCACGAAAATGGCGCCAGGGCTCCCTGCAAGGGCGCCTGCAAGGGCATCTTCCAGGGCTTGTTCACCGCCAAAAATGATCTCCTGCTCCTTCAATGAGCTCGAGAGGAAGGATGGGAGGATCAGCTGGTCGTTGTCGAAATGGAGGGCATGAAGAAGGGAGAAGTTGTGATGGGCACAGCCGTCAGGGCCATGGATCACCGTGATGGCATCCTGGACCGAGCTGGTAACAGAGAGCGCCCCGGTCAGGGTGCACCCTTCAGTCCGCGATGAAATCATATGCCAGGTCCTCGAGCTCTGCGATCTCAAGAGGTTCGGGGATATCGAGCCGCCGGTTCTCGATGATGTTTCGGGCAAGGAGACGATACGCCTCTGCCTGGTCTGACCCGGGAGCATACTCGATCACGGTCATGCGGTTGAGCTCGGCACGCTGAACGACCGGATCCCGCGGAATAAACTGGATAAGAGTACTTCCAATCCTTTCTGCAAAAGTGGCTACCAGCTGCTTTTCATCAGGGAGGTTCTTGGCATTGCAGATCACCCCGCCAAGCCGGCACTGGCCGCGTGAACGCCCGGACAGCCGCCGGATGGCTTTACAGATATTATTGGCAGCATACAGGGACATCAGTTCCCCTGAGGTGACGAGGTATACCTCCTGTGCATACCCTTCTCTCATCGGCATGGCAAATCCACCGCAGACTACATCACCGAGCACGTCGTAGACGACCACATCTGCATGAAGTGCCCCCAGCCTTTCAAGTACCTGGAAGGTGGCAATGATCCCCCGTCCTGCACAGCCTACCCCCGGTTCCGGGCCACCTGCCTCGACGCAGCGGACACCCCCGTACCCGGTAAAAACCACATCCTCCTGCGTGATTGCCTTGTCGCCCCGTTCCCGGACCTGATCCATCACGGTGGGGATCAGCCTGCCGTGCATCAGCATGCGGGTGCTGTCACGTTTCGGATCGCATCCAATCTGGAGGACATCGAGCCCCATCACGGAAAGGGCTGCTGAGATGTTAGTGGAAGTGGTGGATTTTCCGATACCCCCTTTCCCGTACAGGGCGATCTGTTTCATCACCAGATCTAAGTCGGTATTTTATATTAGCTATTCTGAAGTTTACACCAGTTTACTTGAGTCCGGTTAATCACCGGCACGGAAGATCCCAAGGAGGAGCACAATCACCGGGATAACTTCGAGCCGTCCAATCCACATGACGATGATGAAGACCCATTTTGATACAAACGGCATCCCGGGTGTGACATACCCCGCCGAAAGTCCGCAGGAGCTCAGGGCAGAGACGATATCAAAGACCAGATTGGTCACATCAAGAGAGATAAGATGGAACTGGAGTACCACCATCGTTGCAATGAATACGGTC
>MVZQ01000083.1 GCA_002068435.1 Euryarchaeota archaeon ADurb.BinA087
CTCGTATGGACGGGCCATCTCCAGCAAGAACCGTGCCCAGCTCTACCGACTGAGAAAATGGCAGCGCCGTATCCGTGTCAGCAACGCCACTGAAAGGAACCTGGCATTCGCGCTTTCTGAGCTTGACCGTATGGCCTCTGCCCTTGGTCTGCCACGTAATGTCCGGGAGACCGCAGCGGTGGTCTATCGTGACGCTGTCGACAAGAACCTCATCCGTGGAAGGAGCATTGAAGGAGTAGCTGCGGCGGCGCTGTATGCAGCCTGCAGGCAGTGCAATGTTCCAAGGACTCTTGATGAGATTGCCGAGGTATCCCGGGTATCACGAAAAGAGATCGGGCGAACGTACCGGTTCATATCAAGGGAGCTTGGACTCAAACTCCTCCCAACGTCTCCGATCGACTATGTTCCTCGGTTCTGCTCCGGCCTTAACCTGAAAGGAGAAGTTCAGAGCCGGGCGGTGGAGATACTCCGCCAGGCAGGGGAGAGGGAACTTACCAGTGGGAGGGGACCCACTGGTGTTGCCGCAGCGGCAATTTATATCTCATCTATTCTCGGCGGTGAACGGAGAACCCAGCGTGAGGTTGCCGAAGTTGCAGGCGTGACTGAAGTTACGATAAGGAACAGATATAAAGAACTTGCGGAGAAACTCGATATCGAGATTATTCTCTGAATCCTTATTTTCTGGAACTTTTTACTAATCGATCATCTCCCCCCTCTGATTACATCCGGTGTGGAGAACTGGTCTATCGTGAAACCAAACAACTATATCCAAATGGCTGGAAAATTAGTTACCGCAGAAGGGCTTGTAGATCAGGGGTAGATCGTTACGTTCGCAACGTAAAGGCCGCGGGTTCGAATCCCGCCAAGTCCATGTTTCCTCCTGATCAGTTATAGAATCGAACGTTTCAAATTGTCACCTCCATTTCGTATTGTGCAGCGTTTTTCCTTGTGCAGATTCGGAATACCTATATGGAATACAGACTGAAGTTATAGAGGTCGCCAGGGCTCGTAGATCAGGGGTAGATCGTCACGTTTGCAACGTGAAGGCCACGGGTTCGAATCCCGTCGAGTCCATCGCTGAAAGTTCAATTTGGGGGGCCGGAGTTCGCCCTGCTGAATGAGTGACCTCTTCCATTTAATCGATCCAATCGAGCAACAGCCCGGGGTCCTTTTGTTTGGATCGACCGGGTTGAGAACCACGTTCATCCCTTGCATGCGTTTCCGGTAGCTTCAGGTCACCCAGTGAAGGGAGATTGTCATTTGGACGGCCTGCAACAGGACGTGCATGAATCTCGTCAGCCATAATTATGGGTGGCGGGGCAGGGGAGGAATGGTCAGAAACCGTGAAAGTATCGTGGGCAGGCGCCGGGCAGGCAGATCCCGCTTTCATGAGCAGAAAGTCGATGTATGTCTCAGCCTGGCTTCGTTGTTCGGGTGAAAGACGAGACACTTTTTCCTCGAGTGAACCCATGTGCAACCTCGACATTATGTGTAACATCTTTCTGTAACTGTTACGGTATTAAACCAACACAGCTCGGTACACCTGACTCCTGGCAGGATTTATACAGGAATTGTCAGGTCGAATACTCTGCATCAGGAACTATCTGCTTCAGAAGAATCAGGATCCTGCAGCTGTGTTCTGCAAGAGAGGTGCGAATATATGCCTCATCAAGGTCTATTCCCCCGGCAAAAGTTCCATGGCCCCGGGCAATCGTCACCGATGAAACGAGCAGTCCCTGTGAAACATTCAATGCCAGCTCCTCACTTCCGGGGAATCCGGTTACGACCGGGATACAGGGACAGAACAGAAGTCCTTCTGAATCTACCGGTGAGATAGCATTCTTCGAGATGGAAAGGGCGACTGCATGAGGTGGATGGGCATGGACAACCGCTCGGTGCGGGGTTTCTTTGTATATCTGTCGGTGGACGCGGCATTCGCTTGAAGCCTGGCGGGGGGCTGGCCCTTCAAGGGAAACATATACCAATTCGCCGGGGAGATCCAGGTACGATCCATGCTGGGTTATGTAGAATCCATCTCCTGATCGGATGCTGATATTCCCAAAATTCGCTCCGATGAGACCTTCAGTAACAAGCCTGCGTCCGATCCGGCAGAAATCCTCTGTGATCTCTCCTGCATCCCTCATAATACGAGAAAAAAATTATCTGAACTGGACCCCGACATCCTTCATTTTGTTAAACCGTGCGATGTTCAGGAGAAGCGGGGTCAAACACTCGACCATGGAGGAGACTGCAAGTGGTCCGGCATCGTAGGCTTTCACGCCAGGGATGCTCCTGACAAGATCCAATACGGTTGCCTTTGAAAGGGAGTCGTCGCCACAAACCGGGACGGCAAGGTCGAGAGTTTCATTCAGTGCTTTCCACTTGTTGGCTGCAACAGTGTTAAATGCAGAACAGAGTCTGGTCTCTTGGGGGAGCAGTCGCTTGATCAGGAGTGCAGCTGAACCCTCAGGCGGAGGGGTATAGACGAAGAAGTCACGTTTTTCCATAGGATTGACAGGGGATATCACCAGCTTGTTTTCGAATCCATGGAGCGAGGCAAGGGTTGGTTCCACATGCCTGAAGGGGATCGCGAGGATAACGATATCAGATCGATCTATGGCATCCTGGTTGGAATAACCGCTTACGGAACAGGGCAGGCCAAGTTTTGTGACCGTTGCATAACATACGTCACTCGACTCCACTGCTTTTTCTTCCTCCCGGGATCCTATCACCACGTCATGGTTCGGGGAGAGGCGCATCGCGATCCCTTCCCCAATATCCCCTGTACCGCCAACGATACCTATCTTCACCTAATCCACCAGCGGAAGAAGCATTGATTCGAGTGAGTCTGAACTGGTGACACCTTCCAGTGTTCTCACCACTTTCCCGTCTTTTTCGATAATAAGGGTTGGCACGACCCTTATCCCATACTTGTTGGCGAGATCCATATTCTGATCTACATCGATCTTCCTTATCTCGATTCTCTCTCCCATATTCTGCTTGAGTTCTTCAAGATAAGGTCCCTGTCTTCTGCAGGGGCCGCACCACTCGGCAAAAAAGTCCAGAACTACTGGTTTTCCCATCTGTATTACCTTCAGAGTAGTCGGTGGAAAAAGAAGATAAAGATTATTATCGGGTTATTTGGAGAGGATCGCCATGATTATCTTGCCATATGCAGGCCTCGTGACGAGCACTCCGATAAGGACTCCGAGGATGGTGATGATGGCAAAACCACGGAGGGTAGAGAGGTCCATCAGGGCGAGCGGGAGCATAGCGATAATGACCGTGGCCGCTGAAACCATGATAATGCCAATAGCCCTCGTGAGACGTTTCTGGTAGATATTAGGTGACGGGACTTTGCCTTCATGGAGGATCTCGTCAGTGATGATGACCAGTTGATCAATACCTGTGCCGAGCACCGCAATCAGACCTGCAATAGCCGCAAGATCCAGTTGTTGCTGGATGAGCGCAGCGATACCGAGGAGGATTACTATCTCGGACATATTGATTCCGATCATGGGGAGTACGATTGCGGGCTCGCGGTACCGGAAGAAGATCACAATGCCAACAGCGATCGCTGCAACGATGAAAACGATGATGGCCATCGTTTTGAAATAGTCTGATAGTGCAGCGGGCACATAGCCCGAACCCGCCACTTTTACCTCAACCGGGAGAGCTCCTGCCCGGAGGTGGATTTCCAGGTTTTTTGCATCATTGAGGCCAGCCTCTCCAGATCCAGTGGATGCGTAGAGTTCACGGATAGGTTCAACCCTGATCTGGGCGGCGAGATCCGCAGAGAGTGGTGCAGAGTACACAACATTTCCATCGAGCAGCATGTCCAGATAATGCTGATCCGGTGTAGTGGTGGCCCCATACTTGATCGCACCATCCCTGAACTGGGCAGCGCCTTCCTCAGTAAAGGTAAAGGAAACGCCCCATGCGTTCCCACCGGGTGGCTGTTGGGTCGGAACTCCGACAGTATTGATAGCATCACCATACAGGATGTGTTCGGTGGCATTCCCTGTAGTATGAACCCGTATCTCGAACCTGCCCTGCTTTCCGACAATCTCCTTTGCCTGGCTCAGGCTCACTCCTGCCAGCTCAACTCTTACATATTGTGAGACCCCGGAAAGTCCGGTGAGGGGATTGACTTTTGCATCCTTGGTACCAAGTGCATTGAGCTTGTCTTCCAGGATTTTCTTTACCTGCTCAGCCGTATCTCTGGAGACTCCCTGCTCATAACCGGTCAGCCTTCCTCCGGATTCTGAAAAAACGGTCTCGAGCTGGTCGCGGGGGAAGAATTTCCGGATCTCCAGTTTATCATCATCAATGAGGTAGATCTCTGCATCCAGCCTTTTCTGGAGTTCTGTTAAAAATTCGCCAGCAGGCCTTTCTGTTTCAAAATTCACCACTTCAGCCTGGAATTCCATCTGAAGCCAGGTACCATCGGAGAGATCAAGCCCGTACTGGAGATTGGTTGTGAACTTATCATCCTCTATATGGGGGTATATGAGAAACACGGATGCTATGAGAAGGATGACAAGGAGTGCGACCTGCCATGTCTTCAGAAGATCTACCAGTTTCTTGGTATTCATCTCGATCCCTTCCTCTTCACGGGGCTGACCTTTACTTTCGAAGTATCTTCCGTCTCCCTCACATTGCCACCCCTGCCAAGCATGTACCACTTGATGATACCCGCATTCGTCAGCCAGGTGTTCATCATGTCAATGATAAGGCCGATGAAAAGGACAGCGGAAATTTCAGGAATAACCGGGATATTTCCGAAATAACTGACCGCCCACATTGCGGCAATGGCGGCCATGGTGGTGGTGGTCATGATGATGCCGGTCCTGAAAGCGCCGGCGAGCTTTTCATCAAGTTTTCCCTGGCGTTTCAGCACGCGCATCGTCAGGAGAATATCACTGTCGACAGAGTACCCGATCAGCATAAGGAGTGCTGCGGTGGTTGGTAGTGTCAGCTCTATCCCGATAACAGTCATAACTGCAGCAGTCATCGCAATATCAGCAAAGGCTGAGAGAACGACCGCAGCTGAAGGAACGAAGGTCCGGAAAGCCAGGAATACCACAATTGACATGCCAATGAAAGACAATACCAGGGCAAAGGCAGCCTGCTTCTGAAGTGCTTCGCCGAATGAAGCGCCGATCTGATCAATTTTTGCATTGGGATATCGCTCGTTGATCAGGGTTGCGAGGGACTGGAGAGCATCATCATCCATGGGGCCGAATTTGATGTATTTTCCATCGCTGACCCCTTCGCCGATACTGAGCAGCGGGTATCCTGCAAATGTGGCAGAGAGACTATCAGGGCTGTCAGAAGTAAATACCGTGACAGCCGTCCCCCCTGAAAAATCCATCCCCGGTGTTACCGGCATACCCGTGGTTGCCATGGTGTAGCCGAGCACCGCAAGGGATACTATCAGGAGAACCAGGGGGATTGCCACCATCTGCTGTGGGGTATAGCGGTTCACATCGTAATTGATAAATCCCATATCACTAAGGTTCGTAACATACGATTAAAAGGTTTTAGATAATTTTCGTCCAAACATCCTCAAATGGTAGATTTACACTAAAAGAGCGGAACTGGCGGCCGGGAAAAAAACAAAAATATTATATAAACTTGGCGGTATTAGCTCAGTATGAGATCTCCGCATGAGATCAAAGGAGTCATTGAGATCCGGCTGAAGAACTACCTTTCCCGGGACAGAACCGGTCTCAGGCGTGCACTCCTCCAGCTTTTCCTCCGGGTGAAATGCCTGACGATTTCAGATATTTTTGCCATCCTTGCCCGGAAATTCTCCATCAGCTATCATTCTCTTGCAGCGATGGTGGGACTGATCGCTTCAAAGATCGGAATTCTTCATATCACCAAAAGTCGGGAGGGATCCTGCAGCGTATATTCCCTCAAAGAACAATATGCCGGAATGGTGAAAAGGATTGTTTCCTGAAGGGAAGGGAACACTTTTTTCATGAATGGCTGCTCATGATGTGAGCAGAGCATGCACGCACAAGAAAGTCATCATTCTTCGATTGGAGAGATCAGGGTTACCGATGAGGTGATAGCCTTTATCATGAAGCGGAAATGTGATTTTCGCATTTCTACATCCTGCGGTGGCCCAATCCTCCTGCCCGTCAGCATAAAATCCCCAAAACCAACGGATATTCAAATCCCCGCAGGGGATTATATCATATATGTCTCTGTCCATCAGGCACGGTATCTCTCGACCGTGCATATGGGGCTGATCCCTTATTTTATGGATGAGATCGAAGAAGAGTCGAATTGCCCTTATGAGCTTTGAAGAACTGGAACATACCGCGGACATCAAAATACGGGTACGGGGTGCAACGCTCGAAGAGCTTTTTTCCGAGGCAGCCCGGGCACTTATGACAATTGTATACAAAAATATAAGCCAGGGAAATATCCGACGACACGTCGAAGTGGATGCCGATGATACCTCTTCCCTCATCCGCGAGTTTCTCTCTGAAATTCTTTTTGTTTCCGAGGTGGAGGACATGGTCATCACTGGAGCGGACATCCACATTGCGGGCAATCATCTCACCGCCGATCTCACCGGTGAACCATTTTCCAGGATGAAACATTGCGGTGGCAGGGAGGTGAAGGGGGTCTCCTACTCAGATCTTGCCATCAGCCAGGAACGGGACTCTTATATACTTGAGGTCATCTTTGATGTGTGAAGAGCCATGCTCCCCGGAATAAAGCGTCTCGCCCCACTTGAATGGGAGGTGCCGATCGGTACAGTCCCCGGCATGCGGGTGCCGGGCAGGTTTTTCCTGTCAGAAGAGCTTGCAAAAACCCTTGAGGAGGGTGCGGTGCAACAGCTCGCAAATGTTGCAACGATGCCGGGAATTGTGAAAAATTCCCTTGCCATGCCGGATATCCACTGGGGGTACGGTTTTCCTATCGGTGGTGTTGCTGCGTTTTCAATTGAAGAGGGGGTCATCTCCCCCGGGGGTGTTGGATTCGATATCAATTGCGGCGTCAGGATTCTCGCCATTCCGCTCCATGAAAAGGATCTGGTGAAGAAACGCGAACTGATAGAACGTCTTTTCAACGCGGTCCCGACCGGAGTGGGAGCAAAAAGCACCCTGCGGCTCTCTCATAAAGAGCTTGAGGGGATGCTCACCCGAGGAGCGAAATGGGCAGTCGATCAGGGTTTTGGGATGGAGAGCGATCTGGTCCACTGCGAGGAGCAGGGAGCCATGGCTGGTGCCGATCCAAGTGCCGTTTCTGCAAAGGCCCGCCAGCGTGGCATGCCCCAGAGCGGGACCCTTGGGGCCGGAAATCATTTCCTGGAAATCCAGGCTGTCCGGGAGATTTTTCATGAAGGGGCGGCTGGTGCATACGGGCTTTCTCCCGGCCATATTTGTATCATGATCCATTGTGGTTCACGGGGGCTGGGACACCAGGTCTGTACTGAACATCTGAAGGTTCTGGAAGGGGCAACAAAAAAATATGGAATTGTCCTCCCTGACCGGCAGCTTGCCTGTGCGCCTATTACCTCTCCGGAAGGAAGGGCGTATTTTGGTGCCATGGCATCCGCATCGAACTACGCATGGGCGAACCGGCAGGTGATAATGCACATGGTGCGAAAGGTATTCTCCGGGATGTTTGATATCCAGTACGAGGAGATGAAT
>MVZQ01000084.1 GCA_002068435.1 Euryarchaeota archaeon ADurb.BinA087
GGATTGGACCGAAGATCCGGACTATGAAGGATTTATAAACACCGGGTTCTATTCAGGCGGAACCCCAAGCCCACATGGATATGACACCTCAACTCAACAGCCCCTCTACATAACGCAACATACCGGGGCAAATGGGAAGGTATACAATCAAGCATATTATGCAGATGTATCTGAAGATAACAACGTGTGGGGCGTCAATATCTCACCGGAGGATATTGCACAGTGGATTGGTGAAGGGGTAGCCCTGTATGAATATGACCCCAAGAACTATATGGGGGGCTACCAAGGTGACTTAATCACCGATGCCGTGCAGGACCAGACCGATGCCCTGGAAACCATGGCAGACCAGACCGAAACCCTGACCTCCACCACCTATGATTTGGTGGATGCTGCCGATTCTGCCGCCTCTGCATCAAATGGATATTCCTCCTCCCTGTATGATACCTCCGGGGCATCGGATATTGCCGCATCGGCATCTGATGGATTAACGGGATCCCTGTATGGAACCGCAACCGCCGCCGGGGAGTCCCTTGCTGCCATGAATACCATGAGGGCCGGGATGGTGACCGGGATGGATTCCACTAGTAATTCAGTATTGGGAACCTTCGCCGCCATGGGGGCCAGGGCGGCACAGTCCACCGGGTATATCTCTGATATTTGTGCCAACCTGTTCGGGTCAATCCAAAATCAGGCAATAGCCGCCATGTCTGCAATATCTGGATCCTCCTGTGCCGATGGGAGTTGCGGGACATTATCCACCTCCACCGGCGGGGCAGGTTCCCCGATTCTCACCGATGGAACCTCATGCACCGGATTGAATTGCGGAGGTATCCTGCCGGGTTCGGGAATCTATGATATGGGGGAATCATGGACCACTGGAATCGGGAGTTTTACCACCACCACCGCATACGATTATACCTCCTCTTCCCTATTTGATGGAATCCTAAATCCATTCCTTGCCTCATTATACCCGGCAATGGCTGAAGGGGGAGATGTTACCCGGGGCGGGTTTGCTCTGGTGGGAGAGCGGGGGCCGGAATTTCTGAACCTCCCTGCCGGTGCAACGGTCACCCCCCTAAACAACCACGGAAACCCCATGGCACATATCGAAGAGATAATTGCCCGCCATGAGCAGGAACGGGAACAGCATCAACAGGAATGGGCTGCCAAGATTGTGGACCGGGTAGTATCCAAGCTGGGGGGCCGGGGCGGTGGGGGAGATGTTCACCTTCACGGCGTATTCATTGCGGATAAATCCGGGCTGATGAAACTGCAAAAAGAATTGGAGAACGTGAAGATCCTTGAGGATACCCGCCGGGGCCGGAAGGTGACCGCATGAGCTTAACCGCAGACGGGACCACCCTTCTGGACCCCAATGATTTTTCAGTAACCCCCTTTCGGATTGAACGGAGCAAACGCACGGCGGATGGTTCCCTAGTTACTGATGTGATCGCCATCAAGCACAGTTACCAGATAGGGTATGATGAACTGGACGGGGATGAAGTGGTATTCTGGACCACCCTGTATGAGGGAGGAAGCACTTTTACCTTCACCTACCCCCGGAACAGTTCCACCCAATCAAAAACCGTCTGGATTACCGACCTAACCAAGAAAATGACATCGATCACCCCGGAAACGTGGGAAGATGTGGTAATCTCCATGGAGGAAGTCTGATTGACCAATAACCTATTGAAACTGCAATGGATTGAAAAGACCAAGGTAACCAAGTTTGCCCCCGGGGTGGATCCCAAGGATCCGGCTTCGGTCCCTTATGAGGTTATCGAATCATCCCGGGAACTATCCGAAGAGGAAGTTGCCAAGGTGGTTCAGATGATTGAAGGGACCAAGATCAGGGAGATCGGGCAGTTGGATGATAACATTGCCCGAAAGAAAAAGATTTTGACCAAATTGGGGGAACAGGAGAAGAAACATGGCAATCATCCCAAAGATCCCGCATCGGTCCCGTATGAGGTTATCGAATCATCCCGGGAACTATCAGAAGAGGAGGTTGCCAAGGTGGTTCAGATGATTGAAGGGACCAAGATCGGGGAGATCGGGCAGTTGGATGATACCATCGCCCGAAAGAAAAAGATTTTGACCAAATTGGGGGAACAGGAGAAGAAACATGGCAATCACTGACGCAATGATAACGCATATTGCTAAAACCATCATCGGGGAATCCGTAACCACCTTCGCAGAGGCCAACGCCTATATCGGGGTGGGAGATTCCCCCACGGCGTTTGCCGCATCACAGACTGACCTTCAGGCCGCCACCAACAAGGTCCGGGTGGCAATGGATCCCGGATACCCGCAGCGAAGCACCAATGCCCTGAAGTTCAGAGCCACATTCGGGGAATCCGATGGAAACTTTGCATGGCAGGAGTGGGGTGTTTTCAATGCAAGCAGCGGCGGCACGATGGCCAATAGGAAAGTCGAAAGCAAGGGAACGAAGTCCTCCGGCTCATGGGTTTTTGAAGTAACGCTTACACCGACGATCGGGAGTTAATCATGGCGCTGACCAAGACAGTAGCAACACACGTCAGTAACCAGACGGTTGCGGCGGATACCATGTATGCCCTATCCAGCATCACAGCAACGGATTGCTCAGAGGCTATACTGGCAGATGTCGAAGGGGTTTGCACGTATCATGCGTCAGGGACTACGGCAGCGGTTGTGCGGGTGTATGCCTCAAATGATAACTCAAATTGGGGAAGTGAGCCAGTAGACCAATTCACCATGCCGTTCGCGGCGAACACCACGAAACGGTGGAGCAAGACCATCATACCCTCTGCGAAGTATATCAAATGCACGATATACAACGACGACGCGGAACAGAGTATCACGGCGGCTTACGTGTATTTCACGATCCAGAAGTGAGGCGGCCTTAAATGGCGTCCTCTTTTTACCCCCAATGGCCACATATACGACGCATTAGCGTAGCCAATCCTCCGTCCGTCACTGGGTATCAGGTACAAGTCACCGTGCTCTGGATGCCCGGAATGAAGGATGATTTCAGCGACATCCGTTTTTCTGATTACGCTCGCACACTCCCCTACTGGATCGAGACATATACCTCGCGTTCATCCGCTACCGTCTGGGTAAAACTCACCGAGACTGGGGAAGCGGCAAGAGAGTTCTACCTGTATTATGGGAATGGTGCAGCCACCAGTGAAAGCAGCGGCACGAACGTATTCGAGTTCTTTGATGATTTTGACGGAACCTCTCTTGACACGAGTAAGTGGACTGATACCTCAAGCACAGGAACCAGGACTATATCAAATAGTATATATCATGTTTCGATGTCAGGGACAGGCAGTCCCACCCACAATGTAATTACTGCGAAAACCGATACCAACGATGCCACAGTAATAACATGCGCCCGCATGAGAGGGACCACCCAATCACAAGACTGTGGTGTTCGGTTAGGGATTAAGTCATCAGGCACTGATGTGGGCGCGAAACTATGTCTCCAGCCTGATGGAGATGGACCAACATATAATATAAGACCTTTAAACGAACAAGTGGCTTGGGGGGATATATTACAAACATATTCACTATCTACCTGGTACATCTTTGAGATTAGACACGACTACTCATCCACGTTCTATTATCGGGTAACTCATTCGGGATCGTGGCATAATATGACCATGAACCCTGCGGGGACCCATGCCTGTATTCATTTAACAGATTATAATGGCGGAACTACAACGGGAGACGTTGATTGGATATATCAACGTAAATATACCGCAACCGAGCCCGTCATATCCCTCAAAGAAACCACCGTAAACCCGGCGTATTATCATGCCCAATACCTCAAACGAATCGACCAGATGGTATACATCTCTGGGAGCGATACGCTGCTGTTCAGCGCGAATTATGATACCAGTATTCCAGCATCTGCGAGCCTTACCGGTGCAGACACGTTGCTGCTTACCCTGCCGAATACATCTTCGATTACAGCAACCCTCACAGGCTCTGATAGTCTCCTACTGACCCTGTCAGATTCGGTCGCTCTTACGGCGTTGCTCTCTGGCAGCGATACCCTGCTCTTGACATTGAGCAATACGGGGACGGTCGTTGGGGAGTATAAGACTAGCAGTGACAGTCTGCTTATCAGTATTGGGGAATCAGTTGGATCGTTGCAGGGATTGATTTCCGGGACTGATGCGCTCCTACTGACCGTGGCAGATGCGGTGGGGTCGTTCGCTTCGACAAGCAGCGATACATTACTGATCACTCTTGGGACAGAGCACGCAGTATTAACGGCGGCGCATACCTCTTCGGATACACTGCTGATTGACCCTGACATAGAATCGGTAGTATTTCAGGCATTGCTATCTGGCAGCGATACCCTGCTGATTGATCCCGATTACGATTCCGCCGCATTGGTAGGGAATGCCCTTGGAGCATGTGAAGCGCCGGTTCGATACATTCATGCGAAGGTTAAGATCACCTTTTCAGATCCGGCATTAAATGAAGCGGTGGAGATGTTAGCGGAGGGAGGTATTGCCTACAATACCGATCCAACGGATACCGCCGATAACATCATAGGTTCTGCCTATAAATGGGCTTCCTGTCAGGAATGTATCCTTGATGGAACATACCACCCTATGCCGGCTTCGGTGGGGTATTGGTCCACCTCCGTATCAGATGCAAACGGGGACTTCTCAACCCCGGTTGATTTCACCGTCTATATGACCGACGCAAGGCCGATTTATGATCTCAAAATATACGGGGATGATAAGCTGGATAATTACCCGGTTGATTTTGTGATAACCCTGTATGATGCAGATAGCGTTCTCCTTCATACCGAAACGGTCACCGGGAACGCTTCTTATGCCTGGACCAAAACCCTGGACACGTATGTTAATAATGTCAAGAGCATGAAGGTATCCATCTCCAAGATATCGAAGGCAAACCGTTCCTGCATCATTACCGAGTTTTTCACCGCATACGGGGAATGGTATTACCGGGATAAAATCATGTTCCTGTCTGTGCTTGAGGAGCGGGATTATAAGGGAGGAACCCTGCCGATTGGGAACGTATCAGCCAATGAACTGGTATTGCGATTATCGAATATTGATAAACATTTCTCCCCGGATAATAAGGCATCCCCGATTTATAACCTTATGAAAAAGAACCGGCGTATTGAGGCATGGATCGGGATTGAAGTCCCGATTGCGGAGGCAGACTATGGGGCAGAACCGGAATGGACCCCTCTTGGTATCTTTTGGTCACAAGATTGGAGTGTCCCCCAGGATGAGGCATACGCCGAGGTGGTGGGATTGGACCGGCTGGAGCTGCTCCGCACCACGGAGTTTTATTCCAGCCAGATATACCAGAATTATACCCTCTATGACCTTGCTGAAGTGGTGTTACAGGATGCAGGGCTGCAATCATCAGAATATAGTATCCATGCGGATTTGGATGCCGTTACCATCCCCTATGCATGGTTCGGGAGGACCACCCATAGAACGGCATTGATTGAGATTGCAGAGGCCGCCCTTGCAACAGTATATTGTGCCCGGGATGGGAAGATCGTGATTGATCCGTATTCGGACGAAACAAGCCCATCATATACCCTTTCCAGTGATCGATATTTCACGAAAGATTCCCCCCTGGCATTCTCTGAAATCGTGAATTATGTGGAGGTCCGGGCCACTCCCCGAGTATTGGCAGCATCCCTCTCTGATATCTATACCGAAACAGAAACCTTTTCAGTCCCTGCCGCCGTGGGAGGGGTTCCCGGGACCACTACCCGGTTTTGCATCTTTGATACTGACGGGGATCCCTGTATGGATGTGCAAACCCCCACCTTCACCCAAAGCGCAAGCGGGATTTCGATTTACAGCCATACAGATTACACATGGGCCACGGAGATTGTTTTCCAGAATGCTTCTGCCGTGGCTGAAAATGTGACCAGTGTAACCATTCAGGGGAAGATACTTTCCAAGGAAGGGGAGAAGATCGCCATTGCGGAGGATGCCAACAGCATCCGATTAAACGGAAAACAGGCATTGCAGGAACCCGTTCAGAACGATTTCATTCAATCCAAGGCCAGAGCCCAGGACATAGCAGATGCCCTCCTTGCAGCATACAAGGATCCAAGGCGTGATGTGGTTATCCAAGCCCGGGGATATACCATGTCCAAATTGGGGGAGCGGATGACCGTTCAAAGCCTGGATGGGGCATTCAGTGATGATTACACCATCACCCGGCAGAAGTTGGAATATGATGGTGGCATGGAAGTTGAGATGACCGGGCAGAAGATACCGGAAGGGAGTTAATTAATTATGGCATGGAGCACCCCAAAAACAAATTGGACTAGCACAGACGGCATAGCATACGGAGATTTAAACCGGATTGAAGCCAATACGGTGGACCTTGATTCCCGGTTGGATACCCTGGAATCCTCCAATACTCTGCATGTGGCAGATACGGATATCCATGCAACCAAGGCAACGGTGAGGACCGCCTCCGACCTTGCCCTCCGGTTGCAGCTTACCACCACTGATTCAGGCCATTCCTCTGGGGATATCTGGTTGAGGACGGATCTATAATGAGTGAGTTGGGAGAATATTATAACCTTGGAGAATATTATATCTCAAATGGAGGGACCACTGCCGGATTGGAAGCTGATGAACAGCACGTAGTAAACGCAATTTACTGCCGGTGGAAAGGGGTGGACCAATCAGGGACCGGCTGGAAAACGGTATCAGATACCATTTGGGCTTATGCAGAGGGTCCTGGCGGGGCTTCGGTTGGGATCCCCAACCCCACCGGGTCCAAACGGTCTGCCGGGTATTACATCACCGCATTAAACCAGAGTGGTGTTAATGGGGATATGTATATTAATGGATCCTATGTGGGATTTATCCAAAGTTATGGGTATGGATATCGTACAGTTTGTGGAGCCGCCCCGGGGACCACCGCCTCCGCATCTGCCTATGTAAACGGGGGATCCGGTGCAGCTTATGTATGGATTGAGGCGTGGTGTAACTATACCTATAAGCAGCAGGTAACCACCACCCTGAAAACAGATTCCCCTTCGGTTACGATTAACGGATACACCGCCAGCCATTCGGGCGCGATTAATAACGGGGTTGCCACGGATTGGTATCCCTTATCCGTGAATGCCTTACCTGAAGGAGTAGCCAAGACCGCCAGCCATACTATTGGAGGGTCCGGCAAAGCGTATTGGGAAATCGGGTATTATTACGATTGGGCATTTCCGGAATGCCTCCACGAAATGCATGTGCTGGACGGCAGCACCACCGTTGCCCTTCCTCTTGTTGCCACGAATGATCCTGCCCTGGAATACAACTTTTTACGATGTCAATTGGGATCAACCGTTTATTGTGTGGACGTGGTTTCAACCAGTGATCCCACCAAATCAGCAGTCCGATTCCAGAAGGGATCCACCGTTTATGCTATCAGGGAGAAACAGACTTAACCCTGATTTCCTATGGAGTTTCCCCCCATGGGACCAAAATGAAGGTTATATAATATAAGCTTCAAGGTTATATAACCTTCAAGCTTATATAACCTTCAGCACTTTTTTCAGACGTAGAACTAATTGAAGCTTATATTATATAACCTTCAAACCGCCTCTTTACTACCTTT
>MVZQ01000085.1 GCA_002068435.1 Euryarchaeota archaeon ADurb.BinA087
TCCGCTGGGGAACCTCTGGGTCATCCCGGACTTCTTCCAGTTCATTCCCGGATTTCCCGGTGCCCGGGAATGGGTGGACGCTGCCAATCATTTCCTCGGGGACCGTATCCTCTATGCCTCCTCGTACCCGGTCCGACCCCTCGCCCAGAGCCTCGCAGAGTTTCAGCGGTTCTCCTATCGGCCGGACGTGCTCGAAAACATTCTGTCCGGTAATGCAGCACGTCTATTCGGGATACCGTGAGAGGGTGACAGGATGATCCTCATGGACGAGACAATAAAAGCAGCGCTGCTCTCGGTCGGGACCGTTGATATCGAGGAGACCCTGCTGCCTCCCCCCAGGACATCGACGGCCGGGCCGGGGATGGGACTCCAGAATGTATTCTTCTCGTCCGGAGGTCTTCGTGTCAGGCTGGAAGTGAACCGGGACTCTCCCCTCAGGATGATCCGGAAAGACGATCATGTCGTGATCATCCGGGACAATAAGGAGCTGGCGGAAGGGATTATCGAGGAAGTGGTCGCTCACTGCCCCGGCCAGGTCTATATCACCGTCAGTGAGCGCTGCATCTACAACTGCCAGTTCTGCTCGGTCCCGCTCTCAAAGGGAAAGATCAAGACCAGGGAGGAGATCCTGGCCATCGTTGAGAGAGCAGCACAAAATGGGAAATTGAAGGTCATCGCCCTGACCTCTGGTATCGCAACATCACCGGATGACGAGATTGATCGGGTGGCAGACATCGTCAGATCGCTTGCCCCCTACCAGGTCCCGATTGGTGTCGCGGTCCACCCTGCAAAAGATTCCTCCAGGAAGCTGAAGGAGGCGGGGGTTAGTGAAGTGAAATACAGCGTCGAGACCATGGATCCGGAGATCTTCGACCGTATCTGCAGGGGGAGGAAGGGGCACACGCTCGAATTTATCCTGGAATCGTTGCGTGAGGCAGTCGGGGTCTTTGGCAGAAACCGTGTCTCGACGAATATCATTATCGGCCTTGGCGAGACGGACGAATGCGTCCGGAAGGGGGTGGAGTATCTCGCAAAGATGGGAGTTATTGCTGTCCTCCGCCCGATCTCCATCTCACCTATGAGAAAAGAAGCACTTGCACATGCGGTCCGGCCGAGCCCCGAACGACTTTTGGAACTCACCACGATGACACGGGAGATCCTCAGGAAGTACGGGCTTTCCACCAGGGAGTCACAGACCATGTGCCTGGCATGTACCGGCTGTGACCTCACGCCGTGAACACGGCTTCAATGCCGGGCTGCTCTCTTCTGCGACAGGGAATACCCATTCAAAAAGGATTGAGAGCAGGTGCTCAGTCCGGGACCTGAAAAATATCGCCTCTCTGTTAAGTCAGCCCGATGGTCACATTTCTCCTCTCATATCATGAGGAATCCATCCGGTGCGAGACTGGTAGCGAGCATTACCATGTTTATCTCCTGATGCTCCGTCCAGGTCCCGGCCCTGCGGTTCTCTACATCCAGCCAGAACCGCTCGATCTCCTCCGCGAGAGGCAGATATTCACGTAGTTCTGCAACCATCCGGTGCAGGGAACCTTCCGATCCAAACACAGCCGGGTTCCCCTCAATCATTCCGGACAACCCTTCAAGCCCTTTCACCCCGATCGAGAGACCGAGCTCCCGGAAGGCGAGGCGGTATCCGGCAGGAAGCTGGAGGAGCCTGCTCCCGCCAACCGTCCGCATCCCCCTGATGGCTGACTCCACGACGCCCTCCATCAGATCGGGGTGATCAAATCCACCCTGCACCATCAGCTGAGCAATCCGTGAGGCATCGAACAGGAGGCCCCCGATGCCGAGCGGATCATCAGTCAGCCAGTTCCGCCCTTGACCTATATCCCTCATATCAACAATCTCATCGCAAAGGGCCGGCAGGGATACTGGTGGTTCCGGAATTGAGTCCACCGCCATCTGCAGCTCGCAGTACGTGACCAGGCCGTCGAGGGGATCATGCAAGCCCATGGACGGGACGAGCGGATACGAGAGATCGATGCTCATCTTCCAGACCATCCTTTTCGGCCCTCCTGCGGCGGGGACGTAGGTGAACCGGGCATGGGCAGTCTTTGCCAGTTCCACCGCCCACCGGACATACACCGGATCCCTGGTAACCCGGCTTACGCGGTTGAGGGCATGCATCCATTTCGTCAGGTAGTGGTAGTACTGCCCGTCCTGGTCCCATTCAAGCCGATCATCGAACGGTTCGCCCGACATGCGTTCGTTCAGTTTTTTCCCAATCCGGAGACCCCCGATGGTCGGATGGAGTTCGCCCTGCTGTTCATGAAGGCCGCTGATCCAGCCGTTCCGAGGGTCGTCATCACGGTGCCGGCCGAGGACATGGTGCACCTGGTCGACAAGGCGCAACGCAAGGTCCCTGTATACTGCATCATGTGTCCGGTGATACAGTTCGAGGTAGTTGCATACCGCAAACGCATCTGTCCAGAGATATCGTCGCGGAGAAGGCAAAGGCGGATCAAGCCCGGTCATGCGGGCATACTCCTGCATGATCCTGTGTACACGGGAAGTGGGATCGGGTCTGGTCATGATAGGGCCTTGTTATCTGATGAACGGAAGAAATTCAATTTTTTCCCTGTTGACGGGCTTTGTTTCAGGCTAACCTGCTCTGTTCCCCCCCTGGACAACCGGATACCTGATCATCCCGGTATGCAGAATCCCCGATCCCGGCAGGCTGACCTGTTCGACAACGGTAAACCCAAAGTGCTCGTACAGACCGATGTTCTTCTCGTTCTGGGTATTCAGATAGCAGGCTATCTGCTTCCTGTCCATCCAGTCAAGCATGGGCCGGATCAGCTTCCCTCCATATCCTTTTCCGTGGAGGCGAGGATCAACCCCGATGAAGAAGAGGTAGCAGTGGCGGCCGAGAACGTGCTTCTTGTGGTAGGCATCGACCTCATCTGCAAAGGCAAGAAGCCGTTTCATGGCATCCTTCGAAAGCCCTTTCTGCAGCGCCATCCCCCCTGACCGCATCGCCCTCCAGAACGTCACCTCCGACCGGTCCGAGGGAAGCCAGACGGCAACTCCCTCAAGGTTGGGGGATGTGGCATACACCCGGCCGTAGTTCAGGCCGTAACGGAGGTGGAATGCAAAGATGTGCCTTCCCTGCTCTTTCCTGGTATTGTCGTCAGGGAGGACATGCGTCAGCTTGGCATCGTTGAAGAACGCATCGACGAGCATTTCGCTTACCGGTCCGATCTGTTCTTTGGAAAGACGGATAATGGCCTCAGATGGTTCAACCATATTCCCTTCACGAAAAGAAAATAGCGATCTTTGGTATATGATTCCTCCGGCACGATTCTTTTAACGTTAAGAGAATTCAACCCCTAGAGAAGCATACTCATGAAGTTCAGCCATGAAGTCATGGATACCTTCCTGGGGATCGGGGTGGCCGAAGGCACTATCCGGTCCGTGCAGATTGCCCAGGAGAGTCCAGGGCTCGAAATCCTGAAACGGGAAACCATCCAGGAGATGAAATCACGGTACACCCTGGAACTGGTGAAAAACGAACCGGTATTCAGGGCATACCGGGACTTTTTCTGGAGCGTGGGCGTCGATCCCACGAAGACCCGGCCTGCATCAGAAGCCCTCATCAGGAGGATCCTGTCCGTGGGAAAACTCCCGAGGATCAATACCGCCGTTGATGCCTACAACCTGGCCTCGGTCCGCTCCGGGATACCTATCGCAGCGTTCGATGCCGATACGCTGACCGGTGATCTGATCCTCCGGTTCGCCAGTGATGGCGAACGCTTCCTCGGCATCGGCATGGAGAAACCTCTCGTGCTCCAAAAGAACCAGGTCATCATGACCGATGCGGAGCAGATTATTGCCATCTACCCGTACCGTGATTCTGACACCACGAAAGTGACACCAGAAACCCGGAATGTCTGCATCATCACCTGTGGAGTGCCCGGAATAGAGCGGGAGCATCTGACGAAGGCGTACGACCTGTGTGCCGGGTACCTGAAGGAGTACGCGGGAGGGATTCCATCAGGAGCAGCAGTATTTCCTTGTGAGGGTTAGGTTAAGGAGAACAGCGGTATACTTCGTACGCTTCCTGCAGCTATTCCCGCACATCGGTTCGAGAGAGAGATACTATAAATCCCGGGAAGGTCACGATCAGCCGGACATAAGGAGATTTCAATTTTTTTATTGGCCCGGAAAAAAATTGATGAGGATTGATACATCACTATAGATTACAACTCAACCTTTTATGAGCCCTTTTGCAAACTTCCGGGCCTGCTCCAGGTCCTGCTCATCGGGGTGTCCCTTGTTCGACCAGGTGAATCCCAGGAGGCCGGCAGCGCCGGGACACCGGAACTCTCCGATTATCTTGCACCCTTTACTGACAAGAAGCTCTTTCATGGGCTTTTCGTACTTTTCATCAGGCTTACCTGCCGTCGAGAAGACGAACACATCTTTCTCCAGCCGGGGGATTTTCTCGAGGAGTTTATACAGGTCCTTGTGGTATTTGCCGGCATAGATTCCTGAACCGATACCGATCAGGTCATATCCGGTGGGATCTTCCGGCTTTGCCTCTTCCACTTTCTTGAGGGTCGCATTCATGGTTTCGGCCATCGCTTTTGCGACCTTCTCGGTATTCATCTTGCTGTAGGACTTGTAGATGATGAGGACGTTCATATGGGGTAGATGTTTTGGTTAAGGGGATAAAGGTGGCGGGAGAGTGCGGAGAAGAGAGAGAGGGATGTTTCCTCTTAAAAGATGGATGGCTGAATTTAGAGGAAGAATAGGGCAAGAGCCAGCAATGCAAGAATGAGTATCACAATCGCAGCCACAATAACGATCGAATGAGAACCTTTCTTTTCCTGAACAGGTTCGCCCCCGGTTGCTCTTCCTGGCGAAATCGATGAAAACTCTTCCTTTATTTTCCGGATGTCCTTTTCAACCTTTCCGATCGACATATCGTATCATTCCAAGATAACCGATTATGTGAAAGGAACCATAAAGATATTCCCCGAAATCCCGGATTCATTCCCTCTTGTCACCCGCACGCGTAGAAATCCGGAGGAGGGATTGCTCCAGCATCAGACCCTCCGATACCTTCCCGTCAGTTGCCCGGTTCCCAGGACGTGATTCTCCATGGCCTTTCGGAGCGTGGCGGCATCCACCGTCCCGGAAGGATCCACAGCATCATCCAGTGCCCAGACACTCAGAACATAGCGATGGGTACTCCCTGAAGGAGGACAGGGACCGGCATACTCCGCTTTCCGGGCACTGTTTACCCCCTGCAGTTCCCCACCCGGCAATTCACGTCCCGGAGGGATACCTGCAGGAAGCCCGCTCATCTCGCCGGGAATATGGTATAGAACCCAGTGGGTGTAGGTCCCCATCGGAGCATCGGGATCTTCAAGAATCAGGGCAAAACTCCGGGTGCCTTCCGGGACATTGCTCCACGAGAGAGGGGGCGATAGTCCCTCCCCGTCACAGGTATACCGGACCGGGATGGTTCCGTTTGCAGCGAATGCATCGGAGGTGAGGACCAGCGTACGTGTGCCTTGTTCTGCAGGGGGAGGTGTCGGTGAGGTGCACCCGGCGAGGAGGAGCGAGACGGTGAGGAGGGTGAGGAGGAAGATGAGTTTGATTCGCATGAATTGGGATTGGATGAAGCAAGACAATAAAGGGATCTCAATAGTGTGATACATGGTACATTGAATTAACGTGGGGATTACTGCCTACCCTTCAATATTTGTTCATTTCATTGCCCTATGGTAACTCGCTTCGATGAAGGGGATGAACCGCTCAACTTCTCCAGTATCCTGGATCCTGATGAGCACCCACTTTTTTATCACCCTGCCGTGGGCGACGAAATACTCTGCATCGGTACCTGAAAGGAGGGCTGCCTTTTGTGCTTCATCGAGTTGCGACAGGATGATGCCTCCGTTCACCAGCATCGCAAAGATTGTTCCCCTGGCCGAGTAGGTAGGAGAGCCAAACATCTTTTTCTTGGTTACTTCAGGCCATGGGAGCACAATCTCCTCAAACTTCTCTCTCACCTGCTGCGATTCAGTTTCAGTATAAAAGGGCATAAATCTCCTCGTGATATTCGTTCAATCATCAAGGTATTGAAGAAAAAAGCTATAAATAGACACAGGATAATGTCCCAGCTGGTGCTAAAAAATGCCGTCATTTAAATGCATTGCCAAGAACTGTCCCTTCGAGACCTCTGCTCCCACCGAAGAAGAGCTGATGAAAAAAATCGCCGAGCACGCAAAAACCGTCCATAAGATGGACCCCATGCCACCGGACATCCTGGCCAAGGTGAAGGCAGCAATTAAACCGTAACGTAAGAGTCCGGATCTCATCTCGTTCACATCAGATTCCTACGAGATTTAAAAAAAAATCCGCCGGGGGAAGTGTTCACTTCCCCTGGAGCGGTTCCTCGCCCATGTGATCGAGCACCCGGTCCCACATGACCAGGAGACCGGGGATCACCACGTAGGCGAGCAGTCCTGCACCGAGGAACATCCCGGTGATCACCACCTCATTCTCCATACCGTTCACGCCAGGGCCGGGACGGTGTCCGCCCAGGTCTCAACCCTGGTCCGGATGGCATCGTCCGAGTAGGAGGAGATCCGTACCTGGTCGCGGGCGAAGGTGACATAGTACACCTCGCCGTTGGCATCGTGACACTTGAGGGTGCACGAGTAGTTCTCGGAGTCCGCGTCGCGGACGGCATCACCTCCCATGGCGGTGGCAAGCTCGGCATCGGCCAGGATCTCGGCAATCGCGGCGTTGAAGGCAGCCACAGTCTGGGACCGGGCGGTCATCGTTCCGACGGTGCTTGCTTCGTTGTCCTCAAAGAGGATGTAGGCCGTGTAGGCCTCGCGGGACTTCGCGACCGGGTCCTGGGGGATATCGCCATAGGTATAGGCGGTGCAGTTCCACGGGTTGTTCGTGACCACGCCGTCAACAATCGTTGCAAACGCGGCTACATCGGCGATCGGTGCTGCCAGTTCCCTGACAGCGGTCTTGGTTATGCTGGTCTGGACAAAGTCAGCCATGTTCTTTCATTCCTGCCCCTGGGGTCATCCCAGAGGCAATCATCTATTGGAGGGGATTGATCTTAGCTTTTCAGCCGTTTTTCAATCGGGACGTGCTACACCATTATTCGGAGGAACGGGCATTGGAACGGGTCCGGATTTTTGAACGGCGGAGATGAGTGTTTCTGACTGAGGTAATTTTCATGGCTGGGGAACCATTAGAATGAGAGCGATCTCATGAGGTAGTGTGAGTGCCGCTCTTATGATAAGAGAGAAATGATAGATCCTCCCTCCATAAATCGAACTATTATTGTTCGTAGAAATGAGCATATGTTCAATTATTTGAACATGCCTCTGGCTTAATCCTTTGAAGTACTGGTATTTCTGTCGCGACACTTCCGTTAAAGTTTTTTATGTTCGGGAGATTGCAAAAACCCTCTCGATCAGTGTCGGTGGGACAAGTACCCCTCTGAAAACCAATTCCGCGTTCCCGTCCCTTCTTGTCCCCTGCCTTCCGGTGAGACTCCCCCGCT
>MVZQ01000086.1 GCA_002068435.1 Euryarchaeota archaeon ADurb.BinA087
ATCAGGCGGGCAGGGGTGAAGAACCCGGTCTTTATCCTTGACGAGGTCGACAAGCTCGCATCGTCCTCCATGGGCGACCCGGCAAGCGCACTCCTTGAAGTCCTCGATCCCGAGCAGAACAGCACCTTCTCTGACCACTACCTGGAGGTCCCCTATGATCTCTCAGAGGTGCTGTTCATCGCGACGGCAAACACCACCGCCACGATCCCAGCACCGCTCCTTGACCGGATGGAGCTGATAGAGATCCCTGGCTACACCAGGAACGAGAAGTTCTCCATCGCAAAGAACCATCTCCTCCCCTCAACGCTCGAGGAGCATGGTCTCGATCCCGGGAGCCTCGTGATCGAGGACGAAGCGGTCCGGGCGATCATCGAGCGGTACACCCGGGAGGCTGGCGTCCGGTGGCTGAAGAAGCAGCTCGCCCGGATTGCCCGGTATGCCTCGGAGAAGATCGTTTCAGGGACTGCCTCAAAGCCCCTGGTCGTTCGCGAGGAGATGCTCGATACAATCCTGGGACGGGAGGTCGTCCGGCTGGACGCAGCGAGGCAGGAGGCGGTTCCCGGGGTGGTGACGGGGCTTGCATGGACTCCCGTGGGGGGTGAGATCCTCTTCATCGAGGGGACTTCCATGCCAGGGAAGGGCACCCTCACCCTGACCGGACAGCTCGGCGACGTGATGAAGGAATCGGCCACCATCTCCATGAGCCTAGCCCGGTCCCGGCTGGCGCACATGACGGCCGGGTTCGATTTCATTGCAAGTGATGTCCATATCCATGTCCCGTCAGGGGCAACCCCGAAGGACGGACCTTCTGCCGGGATCGCGCTGTTCACCGCACTCGCCTCGCTGATCACCGGTAAGGGCGTCGACCCGAAGACCGCCCTGACCGGGGAGATCACGCTCTCCGGAGTTGTCCTCCCGGTCGGTGGGATTCGTGAGAAGATCCTTGCTGCCCACCGGGCTGGGATCCGGACGATCCTCCTCCCGAAGGAGAACCGGCGTGACCTCGAGGACGTCCCGGAAGACGTCCTGGCCGAGATCCGCTTCGTCTTCGTAGATACCATAGACCAGGTCCTTTTAGAAGCGCTTGGAGTCGATCTTCATGAGACCATGGCCCCTTACCCGGTAAGGAACCGGGTCATCCCGGTAGAAAATATCTGAAAAGATCTCTTCGCTTTCATTTTTCATCGTCTCACGCCGTACCGCGAAGGTCCTCTGGCAGATCCGTACGTGGTTTGCGGTTTACCAATCGTTTAGATACCTTCATTTCCATAGCATTCTCTGTGAGATTATCCATGCATATCTCAGATCTTCCCGGGGTGCTTCCGTGACCGCCCCGTCCCGGTTCTGCACGGCCTGCGGGGTAGTATTGCAGCCGGGTGCGAAGTTCTGCGGATCCTGTGGGGCGATGAATGGTCCTCCCATGAAAAGAGAGCCCCCGAAACCTGCCGCGGTTCCCGGTGCAGAGCAATGTGCCGGCTGCGGGGCACTTCTCCGATCCGGCATACAATTCTGTGGATCCTGTGGTGCTGCGGTGACAACCCCTATGAAAACAATACCACTTACAGGCCAGTGTGCCAACTGCGGGGCTGTCCTGAAACCCGCGGCTCAGTTCTGCGGATCCTGTGGGGCAAAGGTACCCGGACCCTGATACAGCAGCCCTTCTCCCAAGTCTTTACCCGATCGCTTTTTTTTTAATTTCCTCGTCCACGTCTTTTCAAAGCCATTCTGCACTTCCTGTGGGCAGCAGCTCACCGCAACCGTGACCGCATCATCCCCCTCCCCCCCCTACAGGGATCCCTGAAGAGATCCGATGGACCAACAAAGTTCTTGGTTTTAGCTCCGATTATTTTGTGCACATAAAAGGAGCCGGGCCGGCTGCATTCATAAAGATGAGAGATGTCAACACCGGGATTGCCATCACAGTAATCCTCCTTGGGAGCCTCTCCACTCTCGCGGGCGGGATCCTCGCAAAGAACAGGAGGACGATTTCATCCGGTAGGATGAGGCCAGAAGCACCGGAAAAAGAAGACAGTCAACCCCTTCTCAATCCATGAAGTATCCCACAACAAGGGCACGAAAAAATATTGATGCTACCCCTTCCCGAAAAAGGCCTTGACAGCGGGCTGGTACAGGTACCACAGGATGAGAATGCCGATGGCCAGTCCAAGGATGGCACCGATCCCTCCGGAGACCAGGACAAGGAGGTGGAGTGCAATATTAATGATGACAACGATGACCCCGACGGTCTATATCCAGCCCCAGCCCTTGAGAGACCCGATGCCTATCAGGAGATCGATGATCCCGAGGATGAAGAGGATGATTCCAAGAGCGGCACCAAGAAACCCGAGCCCGATGAATCCCAGAACTGCTCCGCCAAAGAACCCGGCAATGATCCAGAAAAGCCCGCCGAGGATTCAGAGGATCGCAAGAATAGTGATTCCCAACGGTCGTTCTGCCATGATGGTGGTTTGGACTGACTATGTCATATAGGTTCTTTTCACCCTGCTGATTCTGTTGAAATCGAGTGATAGAGCCTGGCATTCATGACGTACTCAATTTTTATATCTGAACCCCCCCATCCCCACCAACACAATACCTGGTGCTGCTCACCCTGGTGGTGCCGTTCCTCCACTACGTCCTCATACTGGTTCCTGTGGAGATCCAGTTCTGGTCAGTCCCGGTGTACTGGTCCCGGTGGGTCTGATCCAGGATATTTGTCTGAAGAATCATGCATACTATCCACTGGAAATAAAGGTTAACCCTCTCTTTTTAACTCCCTGGGAACGGAGAGAATTGTCGCAAGAGTATGCGACACCTGCCGAATAATCCTACCCCTTTATTTCCAGTGAATGGAAGCTGGTGTCACCATAATAAACGCTCGGTTTTTCCATGGCGGTGCCACCGGCTGTCCGATCTCTGTCCTCTCTCCAATCCTCTCCCTGCAGCGATATGGTGACAACGTTGCCATGCACTTCTATTGTGCAAATTAATATAATTCAGTGAATATTATCAAGATAACAACCAGGAGGGAGGTGTCCCGTAGACAATGGACCTCGCCGATCTCAAGAGGATAAGCGACTGCATGGAGCATGGCAATCTCCGGGACAGCCAGGGCTTTTTTCAAAAAGCTATCGCTGCATATGACCATGCCCTTGCCATCGATCCGGAAGATGCTGATGCCTGGTATAACAAGGGGCAGACCCTGTTCAAAATGGGCAAGACCGAGGAGGCTGTTGGATGTTTCGAAATAGCAACCCGGCTCTACCTCGGGGAATAGATCCGGGATTCTTACCACCATCCCCTGTTTTTCTCTGATACACTCTCTGGTGATTCACCAAGATCCAGCTGCCGGGTGCCGCGATACGGTTGATGCCTCGCAAAGCATGGCTCCCATGAAAGTATTCAATGGATCATAATCGAGAAAGTATGACCCGGCATTCTGTCTCTCTCCACTCTCCCGTACCATTGCCTTAAGAGGAATCATTGTGATAGTACGGTGAGAGGCGAACCGCACCCCCGATGACCATCTTCCCCATTGCCACCCTCCGGGAACAGGAGATCCTGGAGCAGCTTGGAACATCGCTCCCTGATGGCCTCCCGGCCGGGGAAGCTGCAGCCCGGTTGTCGCGGTCGGGGTTCAACGAGATCACCGCTGACAAGGTCGAGTGGTGGGAGATCGCGCTCCGGCAGTTCAAGTCGGCGTTCATCTATTTGCTCCTCGTGGCAGCGCTGATCGTCTTTGTTATCGGGGAATATCTCGATGCAGCGGTGATCATCGGCTTTGTGTTCGTCAATGCAGCGCTCGGGTTTTCCCAGGAATACCGGTCTGAGCAGTCCCTCCGGGCCCTGCAGCAGTATATCAGGCCGAAGAGCCGGGTGAAACGGGACTCCGTCTGGCAAACCCTCGACTCCCGTGAGCTGGTGCCGGGAGATATCATAAAACTGGGGACCGGGGATGTGGTCCCGGCGGATGTCCGGGTGATCAGCTCCCAGAACCTGGTCGTCAACGAGACGGTGCTGACCGGGGAATCCGTGGCGGTTCCCAAACGCCCCGATCGTATCCCGGTCGAGCCGCAGACCGTCTACGACAGCCACAACCTCTGTTTCTCCGGCACCTCGGTGGTCGGTGGAGAGGCTGTCGCCGTGGTGGTGGAGACCGGTGCCCGCACGGCCATGGGGACGATCGCAAAACTCACCATCGAGACCACGAAGGAGAGCGAGTTCTCGAAAGGGATCGGCCGGTTCAGCCGGTTCATCCTCCGGATGATCCTCGTCACCCTGGTGTTTGTCTTCGTCGCCAATATCCTGATCAAGGGGGAATCTGTTGATATCATCGAGCTGGTGGTCTTTTCGATTGCACTCGTGGTGAGTGTGGTCCCGGAAGCCCTCCCGGTCGTGACAACGGTGTCGCTCTCGAAGGGGGCCCTGCAGCTGGCACAGCATGATGTGGTGGTAAAACGGCTCACCGCCATCGAGGATATCGGGAGCATCGAGATACTCTGTTCGGACAAGACCGGGACCCTGACTGAGAACGCCCTGACGGTGACCGAAATCTCACCAGGGGCAGATCCCCGGCTCCTCTCCGCTGCAGCCCTCACGGTTGCTGAGACAAAGGAGAAGACCGAGCCCTTTGATATCGCGATCGTTGAGGGTGCGGCACGGTTCCCGGGTGAATCGATTGGAATAACGGAGCGTCTGGGCGAACTGCCCTTCGATCCCGCTACCCGGAAGAATGCCGTGCTGGTCCGCACAGCTCCAGAGATCGTGCTGATAGTCCGTGGTGCCCCCGAAGAGATCCTGCGGTTGTCCCCCTCATTTCAGGGGGCGGAACGCGAGGCAGTCACCACCTGGCTCTCCCGGAAGGGGCAGGCTGGTGAACGGACGATCGCGATCGCGAAGCGGGCGATGCCCCTGGGGACCACCACGATCACCCCTGCCGAAATCCGGGACCTCGAGTTTCTCGGCGCCATCGCGTTCACCGACCCGATCAAGCCCTCCACGTTCCGTGCCGTCGAGATGGCACGGGAGCTCGGCGTCGAGATCAAGATCATTACGGGTGACAGTGCCGAAGTTGCAGGAGCCGTCGGTATGCAGATCGGCCTTGTCCAAGATTCGTCCCGGGTGATCACCGGCGCAGCCCTGATGGCGTTGCCGCCGTATGAACGCGAAAGGGCGATGCATGATCATGCAGTCTTTGCCCGGGTCACCCCTGAACAGAAGTACGAGATTATCCAGATTCTTCAGAAGACGAGGACGGTCGGGTTCCTGGGAGAGGGGATCAACGATGCCCCTGCCCTCAAGCTCGCCGGGGTGTCGCTCGTCGTGGAGAGTGCGGCCGATATCGCCCGGGAGGCTGCCGATATCATCCTGCTCCAGAAGAACCTCGAGGTGATCATCGAGGGGATCCGGAGCGGGAGGGCGGTCTTTGCCAACAGCGTCAAGTACCTGAAAGCCACCCTCTCCTCCAACTTCGGCAACTTCTACGCAATTGCCATCGTCTCGCTCTTCATCCCCTTCCTCCCGATGCTGCCGCTCCAGATCCTGCTTGTCAACCTCCTCTCCGACTTCCCGATGATCTCGATCGCCACCGATACCGTGGACGAGGCTGAGCTCGGGCGGCCTGGGCATTATGACCTGAAGGAGATCGTGCTGATCGCAACCCTCCTCGGGGTGGTGAGTACGGTCGATGACTTCGCGTTCTTTGCCATCTTTGTGGGGGAGGGGGCTCCGGTGCTCCAGACGAGCTGGTTCATCGGGAGCATTCTGACCGAGCTCGTCTTCCTCTTCTGCATCAGGACACGGCTCCCGTTCTACAAGGCGAGCCGGCCATCCGGGTATGTCATCGGGCTGACGGTGGCTGCCGCTGCCCTGACCATCCTCATCCCCTATACCTCGTTTGGGCAAACGCTGTTCTCCTTTGTCCCGCCAACGCTCCCGGCACTCGGGATCATCCTCAGCCTGGTTGTCGCGTTCTTCATCTGCGCCGAACTGGTAAAGCTCGCCTATTACCGGTACACGGACTGACATTCACCTTACCGTCAATCATGTGCGATTCTGGAGGGGAAGTGCGTCAGAAAGGAAGATTTGTTGAGTTCGTCCGAACAGGGCGATCTCCTTATTGTTTCGGGATGTGCTCCCGGTACATCGCTTCGAGCTCCGCGAGTTCGGCCACCGGGGTTGGGATCACCCGGGAATCGTTCTCCATGATCGCTTCCGCGAGATCCCTGAAGATCTCCGCTTCCTTCGAGTCCGGGGCATGCTCAACCACGGCTCTGCCTTCCAGCTCGCAGGCCTGGATCACGGGACTCCTCGGGACGAACCGGACAAACGATGTCCCGAGCTTCTCTGCAAATGCCGGGATGACGGCGTGCTCGAGCGCCTCGTTGCCGTTGCTGTTGCAGATGATCCCGGCAAGTCCTACATCTCCCCGCTTTGCAAGGCGCTGCACTGCCCGGGCGATGTTGTTGGCCGCATAGATGCTCATGAATCCCCCGGAGCAGATGAGGTAGATCTCTTTTGCAAACCCTTCCCGTATGGGCATCGAGAATCCTCCGCAGACGACGTCGCCGAGGACATCGTAGATCGCCACATCGATCCCATAGGTCCCGAAGGCATTGAGATCCTTCAAGATCTGCAGGGCGGTCAGCACCCCCCGGCCGGCACACCCGACCCCCGGCTCCGGGCCCCCCGCTTCAACGAGGAATATCCCCCCTGGTGATTTGAAGATGATATTCTCAAGCTTGATGGCATATTCATCCCTGCCAACCCTCAGCTGTTCCCGGTGTTCTTCAAGGACCGCCGGGATAAAGCGCCCCCCGGCCAGGATTCTCGTCGAGTCCCTCTTGGGATCACACCCGACCTGCATCACCGTATGCCCCATTTCGTTCAGTGCTGCAGACAGGTTCGAGGCGATCGTGCTCTTCCCGATACCTCCTTTCCCGTATATCGCAATCTGTCTCATGCTCTCGTCACCATTTTGCCCCGTACCGTCTCTCCTTTGAACGCCATCCCATGGTCCATTCATTCTGGACCGCTTCAAAAAGGTTCAGAATACCAGTATACCCGAAGTATTCCCGGTTGATCATCCGGAACTGGCGGATCATTCTCACCACCTCGACAATGTATACCGGGGAGAGTCCCTCGCTTGCATGCCGCTCGATGGTGCTCCCGAAGATGACCCGTGGCTTTGCTTCCAGGAGGCTCATCCTCGTCCGGAATACATCCGCTCCATACACCACCTTCGGTGTCAGCTTCAGGTCTTTTAATTCGCTCTCCAGCAGGTCCCGCACGGGACGGTGCGAGGTGTACAGGGCAACCAGTTCCGGGGTCATCTCCATCTCCTCGGTGACAAACCGTATCAGGGGAATTCCCACGGTGGCATCAGCAACGATCGCGGCAGGGGTCCGGTACAGGAACCGGGCCATCGGCCATTTGCGCCGGCAGGTTGCC
>MVZQ01000087.1 GCA_002068435.1 Euryarchaeota archaeon ADurb.BinA087
GATAAGGTAGCCGAGTCCAAGGGATATTCCCGGCATCCACTCTGCCGCAACCACACACATCCATGCGATCCCGAATCCCACCCGGAGCCCGGTCCATACCGTGGGAGCTGAACCGGGAAGGATCACCTTTGTAAGTACGTCCGTTTCCCGGGCACCAAGTGTCTCTGCCACTTCCACCCACGTTTTCTTGACCGATTTTACGCCGTCTATCGTGTTCAGTAGTATCGGGAAGAATGCTCCGATAAATATGATGAATACGATCGAGACAAAACCGATCTTGAACCATGCCAGGGCAAGGGGAACCCATGCCAACGGGGGTATCGGCCTGAGAAGTTCAATGGTGCTGTCCAGGAAATCGTGGAGGAATATGGATCTGCCCATCCCAATCCCCAGCGGAATAGCGATGATTGCGGCGAGAAGAAATCCTGAGGCAACCCTAAAGAGGCTCGCCGCTGCATTCTCAACCAGACTTCCAGTTCCAAGAGTATATTCTGTGGAAAAGGGATGGAGGAGGATAGGAATAACCGTACTGAGCGAAGGGAGAACAAACGGATTATCAATAAAATATGCTGCCACCTCCCATCCCACGATAAGAAGGATCGGGAGGAGCAGGATACGGAGGCTCCTCATTATTCTCTAAACGTTATCCTTCCTTGATTGATAAACCACTCTCTTCAAGGGCATAGCGGAGGAGCACGTCCTGGATGGATCCTTTGCCCGGGGCTGCTATCTTTACAGGCTGGCCTCCGGCTGACCGGGTTTCAGCCCACGTGACAAAGCTCTCCCAGTCGTTGGCAGGGGCGTCTTCTGCAATGACTATCCCTGATCCTTCTTCATTGAGAGCCATGATGATCTTCACGGGGGTTCCCTTGTCGATCGCTGCAATCGTGGGGGGGTTCCCGACAAGGGCATACTGGATGGTATCAGTACTGGCAAGCTGCATCAGCTGGGGCCCGGCATCTGCGGGGACGAGCCTGACCTCGGCCACTGTCACACCATTCACGATAAGGTCAGCGACATCGGGGCGGGATGCCGTAAGGTCCCTTGGTTTCAGCGCGATCCCGTAAGTATCCTGGAAATATTTCCAGTTCTTGACCGCGACAAACAATGCTGCATCATGGTCGGAAAGAAGGTACCCGACAGAGACCGGTTTTGACTGGGGTGGCGGAGTAGTGATCTGCCCGGACTGGATCATTACCTGTGCTGATTCATAAGGCCGGGTATCGAAGAGGAGCCTGAGTGACTCGGCATCAGTTGTATTGACAAGCGCGCCAGTCAGGACACCAAGTTCCCTCTGAGCATACACGAATTCCAGATTATCATTCTTCCATTCTTCGGTGGGCTCATTCACGAATTTGACCGTGGGAAATGCCCGCTGAAGAACATCAACGGACGAGACCGTGATGTTTCCATAGGTGAAGTTCCCCTTCCCGGCAAGCCAGTCTGCGACAATTTCCGCACTCTCATTCGGGTGTTCGCTGATATACTGGGTAGAGAGTACAAAAGCCGCTGTCAGGGCATTGGTCAGTTCAGGTTTGTTGTCAATGGCATCCTGCCGTGCGGTAAAGACACAGCAGGGATGGTTCTTCCATCTGCCAGCGGGGGGGAGATCGCCAGAGTAAACGAGAACCTTACCTATCCCGGCAAGAGGTGCAACCTCTACAAACGGCTGCCAGGCAATGTATCCATCGATCTGATCGGTTGCAAGAAGGGTAGGCATCGGGCCGGTGCCCTTGGTGTATATCACCGAGACAGAATTCTCTTCTGAAGGTGATGGAGTGATGCATCCCGAAATAAGGAGTGCAGTCAGCATCACGGCAAGGGCAACTGTCAGTCTTTTTATCATGACTATTACTCATATTAGTGGAGTATAAATTCTCCTATTGACCCAATAAAATTCTATAATTGTATTAATTATCAAACAATATTATACAATAATATCACTATTATGATTTATCTGTCCAGAATTGGCCAAATACCATTACAATTTGTACAAAAATGTTATATGTCGATACACATTATCCCTTCTGTATACTCATGGTGCTGAGTGATCCTGTCAACCGTCTCATGCGCGCCGCTCTCATATCTGACCAGGAGTTCGTACGGACGCTCAATCAGATTATGAAGAACGAGGTGAGAATCAGTGTACGCGAACTCGCTGAAAAGAGTGGCATTGCCCAGAGTTCTCTGTATAAGATCCTTCATGGTCACCGTTCACCCAATCTCTCCACTCTTCGTGCTGTCGTACATGCTCTCCAGCATTTTGAACGGCTGGGAGAAGGAGAGTTCATCGGCCTGATTGCTGCAAGGCCGGTCCTTGATACCGTTCAGGAAAGAAACGCGGAAGTGGACGGGCATCGCATCAGGATACGTGAGTACCCTGTACATACCATGGAAGACGCTATCGTGGCTGCGGTCCGGGCTGAACGCGAAGGGGCTACCGCTATCGTATGTGCCCCGATCGTCTCCAGCATTATCGAGCAGCTTGTGCATATTCCTGTAGCCACTATCATCCCGCGTGAATCGGTGCAACGTGCCATCGAGCTTGCTGCCCGCAAGGCGTGGCTTTAATCTTTTTTCCCGTTCCTCTTAGTACCAGAGGTATAATTCGGATGCGCAATGATGTGGTGCGGAGAGGGCGGCTCTCTGGAGAGCGGACCGGGGAGATGATGCATTTTCTCTCATCTATGGCTGCTGACCGGCATATCGCCGAAGCTGATATCCTTGTCGATATCGCGCATGTGATGATGCTGTCAAAACAGCGGATTCTTGATGAGGCGACAACCCGGCCATTGCTCGCTGCACTCCTCAAACTGTATGATGAAGGGATCCCCGAGTCAGCATTCGAGGATGATTATGAGGATATTCATGCAGGGATCGAGGCCTTCCTGATTGCCATGGTGGGTGAAGAGACAGGCGGAAGGATGCATATGGGAAGATCGCGGAATGATGAGGTAGCTGCCTGTCTCCGTATCCGACTCAGGGAAGATCTGATCCGGCAGCTCTCACTCCTCTTCAGGTTGCGGCAGACACTTCTCTCCCTTGCTGAAGAGCACAGGGAAACCGTGATGCCTGGATTTACCCATATGCAATATGCCCAGCCTACCACGCTTGCCCACCACCTTCTGGCCTATGAACAGGCGTTCTCGCGGGACTGCGAACGGTTGTCCGGAGGATATTCCCGCGTCAACCAGTCTCCTCTTGGAGCAGCGGCTTTTGCATCAACAGGATATCCGGTGAACAGAGAATATGTTGCGCAGCTGCTCGGTTTTGATGGGGTACTTGAAAATACCATGGATGCGGTTTCATCGCGGGATTTCGCCATTGAAACTCTCTCCAGTCTCTCGATCATGATGATAGGGGTAAGCCGGCTCTGTGAAGAACTGATCATCTGGAGTTCTCCTTTTGCGGGGTTCATCTCGCTCGATGATGCATTCTGTTCCACAAGCTCTATCATGCCCCAGAAGAAGAATCCGGACACCGCTGAGATTATGCGTGCAAAAGCAGCCTCTCTTATTGGCGCTTACACATCCGCTGCTGCGATCATGAAAGGGCTCCCCATGAGCTATAACCGCGATCTTCAGGAGCTCACCCCCTCTCTCTTCCGGGGGATTCTGGATGCACGACAGAGCACCAGCCTTCTGAATGGGATGCTCCTGACTGCCTCGTTCGACCGTGAGCGGATGAAGGAGGAAGCAGGGAAAAGTTACTCGACCGCAACGGACCTTGCCGATATGCTTGTGAGGAGATGTGGTCTTCCTTTCCGCACTGCCCATAGCATCGTCGGGAGAGCGGTCCAGAACGGAGGCCTGGACAGGCACCACCTTGATGAAGCATCGTTAAGCATCACTGGATCTCCGTTGCCAGGCAGTAAGATAGAGGATACGGATATCATCGAAGCACTCGATGTTGAAAAGAGTATCAATCTGAAAACCGCCCCGGGAAGCCCCTCCTTCTCCTCTGTCAAGAGAGCCATTGATGAGCGGAAAAAGAGGCTTGATGACGATCGGAACAGAACTGACCAGATAGCCATGGCACTGAAAGAGGCAATTGACAACCTTATCTTCGAAACGAGGAGGGTCGCCCTTGAACAGTGAGTTCCATCCGGGGGATATCGTGCTCTGTCGGCATGGTACGACCGATCGTTCCGGGACATTTATCACCATGCGGGATGGGATGGCGACGATAAAGCTGGACAGCGGCTACAATATCGGAGTATCACTCGATGAGATCTGCCTTGTAAAGCGCCCTGATATCACTTCATCATCAACCGTTGCGGTGACCCAGAACGAAGCTCTCCCCCAGCTCTCTATTGTATCGACCGGAGGAACGATAGCAAGCAGGATCGATTACCGGACCGGGGCAGTCACCAGCCAGTTCGACGCCGAAGATATCATCAGGGCAATACCAAGGCTTGTCACCATCGCCCGCTACCGCGCCAGGAAACTATACACGATATTATCAGAGAACATGAATCCGGCTATCTGGAAGGAACTTGCGGAAGCTGTCTTCCAGGAGATCAGGATGGGTTCGTCCGGGATCATCGTCACCCATGGAACTGACACGATGGCGTACAGTGCTGCAGCATTGAGCTTCATGATCGATACCCCAGTCCCTGTTATTTTTGTGGGTTCACAGCGGTCGGCGGATCGCCCGAGCAGTGACAACACGGTAAATGCACTCTGCAGTGCCAGTGCTGCCGTGAGCGATCTCGGCGAAGTCGTTGTCGTGATGCATGGAACAATGAGCGACGACATGTGCCATATTCATCGGGGGACCAGGGTGAGAAAGATGCACACCTCACGCAGGAGTGCTTTTAAGAGTATCGGTATTCCTCCCATTGGAAGTGTGAGCTATCCTTCCCTCGAGGTTCACCTCGAACCTGCGGCCATCCGGAGAGGATCACAGGAACCATCCCTTGCCGCTTCTCTTGAAGAGAGATGCGGACTCCTCCATTTTTATCCGGGAATGCCCCAGGAAGCCTTCACTTCATTTTCAGATTATAAAGGGCTCATTATTGCAGGAACCGGTCTTGGTCACGTCAGCACCTCACTCATCCCGACCATAAAGGAACTGGTCGATGAGGGGACTATGGTGGTTATGACATCGCAATGCCTTCACGGGAGGGTATGTGACAGAGTGTATGATACCGGCCGTGATCTGATAAAAGCAGGAGCCATTGAGGGAGGAGATATCCTCCCTGAGGTTGCCCTCGTAAAACAGATGTGGGTCCTTGGCAATGAAAAAGATCCCGAACGTGCTGCGGCCATGATGAGGTCCTGCCTGAAAGGTGAGTGCGGGAGGAGATCCCTTTGATCGATTATGGCAAGGTCGGGCTCAAAGCTGGCATTGAGATCCACCAGCAGTTGAACACCGCGGAGAAGCTCTTCTGCAATTGTCCCACAACGCTCAGAACAATTGATGAGCATGACAAGGAATTTTTCCGTTATTTGAGAGCGACCGAGAGCGAACTTGGCGAAATTGACGCGGCAGCAAAGGAGGAGATGAAGCATGAGCGGATGTTCTGTTACTTCGGCTATGACACGACCTGCCTCGTTGAGTATGATGAGGAGCCGCCTGCACCGCTCAACTTTGAGGCACTTGAGCTTGCCTGCATCATATCGCGCCTTTTTGAAATGACCCCTGTCGAACAGATCCATACCATGCGGAAACTCGTTATCGATGGATCGAACACAAGCGGATTCCAGAGAACGGCGCTTATCGCTGTTGACGGGATCCTCCCCAACGGGGGCAAAATAGAGACCATCTGCCTCGAAGAGGAAGCTGCACAGAGGGTTGACGGAGATACCTTCTCCCTAGACCGGCTCGGTATTCCACTCGTTGAGATCACGACCTCGCCCTGCATGAAGACCCCTGAGGAGGTCCGCGAGATTGCCGGATATCTGGGCATGGTGCTCCGATCAACCGGGAGAGTCAAAAGAGGTCTCGGTACTATCCGCCAGGACATCAATATCTCGATAGCAGAAGGGGCCCGCGTTGAGATCAAGGGGGTGCAGGAACTGGACCTGATAGCAGAAGTGGTCCAGCGGGAGGTACTAAGACAGAAAAATCTGGTTGACATCAGGAATGAACTTATTTCACGGCAAGCAACAGTTATCACAGAGCCTGTTGATGTCACAAAAATTTTTTTCGCCTCCTCGTCAACGATACTGAAAAAAGCACAATGTATCCTCGCTGTCCGACTCCCAGGATTCGCCGGCCTTGTCGGAAGAGAGATCCAGCCAGGAAGGAGACTTGGGAGCGAGTTCTCGGATTATGCAAAGAAATGCGGAGTGGGAGGGATTTTCCACACCGATGAACTTCCCGCATATGGGATAACCCGTGATGAAGTCGACCATCTTTTCATGCAGCTCAGCGCCGGATCGGATGAATGCATTGTGATTGTCGCTGCTGACAGGAAGAAAGCACATTGTGCTGCAATGCAGGTGATACGGAGAGCTGAGACCGCATTGACGGGTGTACCCGAAGAGACGAGGAAGATGCTTGAGGGAGGAAGCACGTCATATATGAGGCCTCTGCCTGGAGCTGCCCGCATGTATCCCGAAACTGATGTCTTTCCTGTCCGGATAGAGCCCACATGGTACGAGAACCTCCCCGTTCCGGAACTGCTTGTCGAAAAAGCGGAGCGGTTTGTCCGTGATCTTCATATTGATCCTGCCCTCGCTTCACAACTTGCATCATCAGACCAGGTATTTCTCTTTGAAAGGGCAGTATCGGAGGGTATTGCTCCCTCCCTTGCTGCACGGACCCTGCTCTCCAGCAGAAAGGAACTCGCAAGGGGAGGTTCAGATATCTCCTGCCTGTCAGCTGAGAATATCCTGATGGTATTGAAAGCAGTAGAAGACGGGAGGGCTGCGAAGGAAGCAGTGCCTGTCATCCTTGAAAAAGTAGGAGCGGGAACCAGTGTTTCTGAGGCTATTGCCGAATGTGCCCCGGCTGTTTCTCGGAGCAGGCTTGAAGAAATTGTCCGCATGGTCGTACGGGAGAGGCGTGACTTTGTCAGGGAGAAAGGCATGGGATCTCTTGGGCCTCTTATGGGGATTGTCATGGCAGAAGTAAGAGGTTCAGTCGATGGTCGGGTGGTGAGCCAGGTCCTGAAGGAAGAGATCTCCCGGGAGATCTCCCCCAATACACCCGGTGACAAGATTTAAGAGAACGCCTGACATAACAATAAAGGAGTTTTCCATATGGGTAAGACAGGATCAGTACAGTGGGTGCAGG
>MVZQ01000088.1 GCA_002068435.1 Euryarchaeota archaeon ADurb.BinA087
CTCCCCGAGGTAGTGGCAACCATTCCATAGCTGGTCTCACCACCGGTACTGGCATAGATTGCATTACTGCCATATCCCGCAGTAGAGCTCCGTAATCCGCCACTGAACTGGCCGGACGTGGATACAATGATACCGGGATTATAGTTATACCCAGTCGAGACATTCACCCCGATCCGTGGATCGATATCGGTTCCTGCTGCGTTTGTCCTGAAGGTGCCGCCATATTTTCCCCTCCCGAACACTCCTTCACCGTCCCAGCTCAGGCCGACGAGGGCGGCTCCTGTCCCCTGATTTTCAGCCAGCACCATCCAACCAGAAGTAGCATCCCTGATCACAGCGCCCGGTCTGAGACTCAATGCGAACGGAACCGGGCGTATCTCCTGCCGGGGGGACAGCTCGGGATCACTTTCCACCGCAATACCAATCCAGAGTGCCCGGCCGTCAAAAAAGGTCAGATCGAAGGTGACCGGTGTCGTGAACTGGCCGTTTGTAACCTGGACGTGTTGGACGCTGGTTGCGAGAGGAATCCCTCCGTAATCTACATCATACAGACGAAACGTGATTCCATAGGTTCCTGTCAAAGGGTTCCCACTTCCATCCGTCAGCACTCCCTGATACGTTATTTCCGGAGTCACGGTCATTGCCGTTGCGATACCGACCACAGCACAGAGGAATGCCATGGCAATTATCATGATTACGAATCTCCCTCTCATTCAAAACCCCTTCATCGGTTTCCATAACGGGTGTTCACAATCCGCGTTCCACTAGGAAGAAAAAACCAGATCCATGACACCCCCGTCATGTATGCGGAAATGCTGGGGATGTAGGGTATTTAATGGTATGGGCAGGATTTGGGAACCACAAAAAGAGAACAATGTCTATCCAAAGACGCTTTATAAGGGAATAATTCAGGTACTGCACCGCCGCATGTGCGATTCTGCTGAGGCTGCTTAAGGGGGAAAAGTACTCAAAAGTGGGAAGTAACTGGGCCGGCCAACTCAAGGGGACCCTGGTCCACACCCATTCGGATCGCTCAATTGCTCTGATACCCTCTGAATAAATGAAAAAAATCAAACGTGTTTCAATGGTCTGACACAGTAAATCGTTCCATGACGACCCCACGCCTGAATCCAGGCCGACGTTTCCGAATCAAAGGTATCATTGCATCGCAGGTTTCCATTCCTGTTTGCTTGCAGCATTCCCCATGTGATGCTCGAGGGAACTCCCGATGGATGATGAGCCAGGATTTCATAATACAATGTGCCGTTTTGTTCAGAAACGTTTGCCACGATTGTGTAACGAGAACCGGCTCTATCAATGGAGATAGTCCCTATCCTTTCATCAGAGAATCCCTCAAACAAAGGATACGAATCTTCTTCTCCTGATGTTCCCGAGACCGGGGTGAAGATCCCCATTATACCCCATACAATCACCATCAAGGCTAGTACGGGTATTTTATTACGCATCGCTCTCTACCTCCCTCGACAATGAAAATGGTAGAATCTCTCATATTGTCGCATTCCCTGGTATCCCTACCACAGCACCTGTTCACCAGGATACTGAGCCTTTCCAACTATCAGGATAAATTCTTTCTCCCAAATTATAACAAATCAAAAAATGAAATCCCCTGATCCCAAGCCTTTACTCCACCGCTACCGGGTATAAAACATCCCCAACGTTGGGAAGGGGGATGGTTGCAACGGTCGTGTTGAGATCACCAAGCGGGTTTGCCTTGATCTGTTTTGCTGACATGGTATAGAGGATATCCCCGATATACAGGGATCGCTTCACTTCGGAATTTGAACTGCCATAATAGTAGTATCCGCTGTCACCGCTGCCATGCTGGACGGTGCCCCGGAGGGTAAAACCGGTCTCCGGAGTGAGGCCAAAGACGTACGCCCCATACCAGATCTGCGGCTGATAATTGTAATTGCCCTCTTTTACGACAGGAGCGTTGGAGACTGCCCGGACCGGGATCACAAGGAGGTTTTTTCCTTTATCAAAGAGAAACGCGTGATGATCCGTGAGTGCTGCTGAATCAGAGCCTGCATCCCCGATCTGGACCTTATCGATTTGTTTGGGACTGGTGACATCAGAGACGTCAAAGAGGGCCAGCTTGACCCCGCTCGTGGAGACCCCGCCCCAGTCGTTGGTGGTCGTCTCCTTGCCGATCCCGATAATGTGTGTTGCATCATACGGGTGCAGGTAGTCGGAGTAGCCGGGGATCTTCAGTTTGCCAAGGATCTTCGGGTTCTCCGGCTTTGCAAGGTCGATCACGAAGAACGGGTCGATCCGCTTGAAGGTCACCATGTAAAGCCTATCACCGATAAAGCGGGTCGAGTAGATGGTCTCCTGCTCGGCAATGTGGGTCAGTTCACCAATCGTGGCCATCTTCTCGTCAAGGACATAGACATTGTTGTAGGTGTATTGCCCGAACCGCGGGGTGTATATGCTGGACGTTGTGGCGACGCGGAGATTGTCCTTGTATTCATCCATCGAGAACTGGTTGTCCAGGGTTCCCGGGACCTCGCCTTTTGCCAGGTAGGTGATCGCTCCATCACTGATGCCAATCTTGTGGATGACCGTGGTGGTCTGGTCGGCCTCTTGCCGTTGGATTGCATCTTTTTCGGCATTCCGGAGACTGTCAAGGATCGACTCCCGCTCACCCTCGGGAAGGGTGTTGAAGTCGGGCGGGATGGCCGAGACCTGTGATGATGAGATCCCTGCCGAACCACCGGCATCAACGGCCAGACCCGGAGAGACCTCCTGTGGCATCCCCTTATAGATTACGGGGTGATACCTCGGGTAGCTCACATAGATCGCATCTTCTGATACGTAGAGGGTGTTTCCCGTGCCGAGCAGGTAGGTCTGGGCATCCTTCTCCTTTCCGCTCGAGGCATCAAGGGAGGTGATGGTGGTGAACGTGTACTGGGACTCGGGATGGTCGAAGTACCAGACATCAGGCTGGAGCACAGTGTTTGACCCTTCGCGGAGGGCCGGGACAACGATGTGATCGCCATAATAGGGTGAGATCTGCTCCCTGGTGATCTGGTATACCAGCGAACCAATCATCCGGGCATCGAGATAATCGCCTTCGATCGTATACTCCTCCAGCACCGTCGGATGGTTCCGATCACTGATATCATAGATGGTCGTGAAGGTGACCGGGGAAGAGGGGTGGTAGTAGGGGGGCACCGGATTCCTCCATGGGTCGGTAGTCTCCGGCCGGGTTTCAGAAGGTTCTGTTCCTGTACTGAAGAGGACAAGGCGGTCCCCGCTGACAAATAGGTCCTGTGGCGTATCATTGATCTCGGTCCTCGATACCACAGAGGCATCTTCTGCAGGGTAAGCGTCGATGATGGTGAGGGTCTGGCCGGAGATGGTGTAGATATACCGGTTATCATTCTTGATGATGTCGGGCTCATCGACCCCGGTAACCTGGATATTGGTTTGCGAGTAATCGATTCCGCCAGGAATGGAGGGTGCGGGGATGTTGGAGTCGGATTTCTCCTGAGACCGTTGCGGGACATTCACCCCGGTGCCCATGCCCCCGGTTGTGAGAGAAGGAGGGTAGTAGCCATCATGCTGGCCTGCAGCCAGCGAATCTTTCAGATACTGCTCGATCTCGGTGGTGGAGTTGAACTTCTTCAGTTCTGATGGAACGGATGGGACGGGGGAGAGCGTGCTCATGCATCCTGCTGCAATGACTGCGATGAGGATGACTAGGGCACAGAGTATAAGAGGAGTATATTTTGGTGACATTATCTCACGCTAGCGTATTGGGAGATGATCCCATCAATCTGGCGTTGACTTCGAAAAATTTCGCAGGTATCCTGGGAGAAAAATATGAAATAAGGTCTGATTTTAATTTTTTTCCAATCCTCGAGTATCATTTGAGGAGGAAGAAACAGTGATGATGATGATGTTCCACCGCTATTACAAGGGACGGGATGTTCCATCCCAACCCTGATAATACCCTCACGGTATCTTCGGGGATTTCTCCTATAAAAAAAACAGCGTTCTGGAATGATGCATCAGGTATGCATTTTCGCACAGGGTGAGAAGAATTTTAAACAGGCAGGGTAGTACCGAAGGCTGGAAGCAGGAGGATCCATGGTGCATCTCCTAGAAGATCCGGCGCTCCGGAACCGCGAGGCAGTATTCCGAGACCGGAACGATGCAGGAAGGCGTCTTGCCGCATTCATGCGTCAGCATAGTCCTGTTACCGAACCCCTGGTCTGTGCCATTCCGGCAGGGGGTATCCCGATCGGCCTGGAACTGGCCAAAGGGTTCCAGGCACGGATGTTCCTTGGGGTAGTGAGAAAGCTGAAGATCCCCTGGAATCCCGAGGCTGGTTTCGGGTCGATGACCTGGAACGGGAAGGTCTACCTGAACAAGGAGCTGGTCAGGACCCTGAACCTGACCGAGGAAGATATCCGGCAGGCTGTTGCTGAGACAGAGAAGAACATCCGGGAACGGATCGAGCAGTTCACCGGTGGGCTTTCGATCCCTCCGATCCATGGCATGACTGTAATTATCACCGATGACGGGCTTGCGTCAGGATACACGATGAAGGCAGCGGTGGAAGCACTCAATTCCGAGAATCCTGAGAAGATCATCGTTGCTGTCCCAACGGGGTCGGCGAAATCAGTTGCCATGATCTCCGGCATGGTTGCTCGTATGATCTGCCTGAACCTCCGGGACTACTATCCGTTTGCGGTCGCTGATGCCTATCAGAACTGGTACGACCTTGATGACGATGAGGTGATCCGGTCCCTGTCCCTTGCACGGAAGAATCAACTCTTGTATTGAGGTATCAGGTGGACCCAGCAGTGGCTCTCATGTTCCGATCGGTTTGAATTAAATCATAACTCTTTTAACCATGGATAACAACCGCCCCATAGCTGAAGGGAGATGGAGATGAGGGCATGGTACTATCACGAGGGCAGGGCTGATCATGAATATCAATACCGGTCCGGGAGCTGAAAACGGATGACCCAGTTCGATCCGATTTTTCTGGCCATCGCCAACCTGGGGGTGCTGGTATTTATCATCACCAGCATGCTCGGCATGGGATTTAACCTGACCATTCCTCAGATCCTGGCCCCCCTGAAGAACAGGAAGCTCCTCATCATGGCTCTTGTGGCCAACTTTGTCCTGGTGCCCGTGCTTGCACTCCTGATTGTGTGGATCATCCCGCTCTCCGAGGGACTGCAGATCGGCATTATCCTTGTCGGGTTCGCTGCAGGGGCTCCGTTCCTCCCCAAGCTGGTACAGCTGGCCAAAGGCGACATGGCCTTCACCGCCGGGCTGATGGTCCTTCTGATGGTGATCACTATCATTTATCTCCCCATCGTTCTGCCTTTTGTCCTGCCCGGAGTGGAGGTGAGCCCCTGGGAGATCTCAAAGAGCCTTATCGTGCTGATGCTTATCCCGCTCGCTTTTGCTCTCTTCATCCGGGCGAGGTATGAAGAGGTGGCCACGGGACTCGTCCATACGATGACCATGGCCGCCAACCTCTCCCTTGCCGCAATGTTCATCGGATACTTTGTCGCTTATTTCGATGACTCCTTTGGCATTCTTGGAACGGGCGGTATTCTGGCGGCGGTACTGCTGATTGCCGGAGCGGTGGTAATAGGGTATCTGCTCGGCGGGACCAATAAAGAGATCAGGAAGGTCCTTGCCCTCGGAACCGGCCAACGTAATCTGGCTGCCGCGTTCGCCATCGCGACCAGCAATTTTGCAGCCAATCCTGATGTGGTACTGGAGGTGATGGACGTGGCAGTGATCGGATTCATCCTCCTGATGGTCATTGCCGGAGAACTCGGAAGGCGCAGTACACGAGGAGCAGGAAAGGGGCTGAAGGCCGCAGTGAGGGATTGATGATATCCCGCCGAAGAAACGATGCCAGCGAACAGGGAAGCCTGAACATTACGTTGTGAACGAGAAGGGAATAAAAAAAGATTAATACCGGGGCTGCCGGTGCTTTGGCAGGCATTCCTGACAATACACGGGGCGTCCCTCAGTGGGCTTGAACGGTACTTCGCAATCCTTTCCACAATCTGAACATACTACTTTTGTCATTTCGCGGGGTCCGGTAGTTCTCGGACTCCCATAATTTGATCGATTATACATGATCTTTCTCAAAACAGTTATTGGAAACTGTTGTATGACACATGCTGTGCGAGTATATCTAGTCTTGCATCGTACTCCCCTCAAAGAGGGCAATAATATTGGATTTTTAAGAAAAGTAGTATTGAATTTTTAAGAAAAGCCTTATAGGGTGAGATTGCCGGATTCTTCCGATCGATAATGTGATTCGTGAAGTGAAATGATGCCGGCAATTCACCTCTCGGAGGGGTTATCGCAGTGTCCCGCGAGGAAAATCCTCCTCTGATCCTCCCCTGTGCAGACGTTTTGCTGATTCCTCCAGGTCGACTGTCTGCTTTGGGTAGTTGCTCTGGGGAAAGCCGCTGACGCCATCGCCTTCTGTTGAGGGGAACAATGCAACGTGGAGATGAGGCAACCTTCCGCCCCTGATGAACATGCAGACATGGTCCGGTGAATACGCGTTTTTGATCATGAGTGCGACCTTCTTCGCTGCTGCAAACAGCCGTGTTATCTCAGCATCCGGAAGGTCGTAGAACTTTTCAACATGTCCTTTTGGCACGACCAGACAATGTCCGGGCGCACAGGGCGCCAGATCGAGGATGCCGATACAGTACTCATCCTCGTAGATCTTCCGTGAAGGGATCTCGCCCCGTGCCACTTTACACAGCACACAGTCCATGCTGTCGCATTGTGGCGGATGAGGTTAAAAAAGGATCCCACACCGGCAAACTGAACGCCACCGGATGCCTATCGGATCCGCGGGGAATAAAGAGAGGGGACAACGACATGATCAACCGGTATAACTAATCCTTTCGTGGAGGGCAGAAGGGAGGGGATCAGTCTCATTGCATGATGTCCGTTCTCAATCCATATCGTAATTATCAGGAGAGCAGAAGTAATCCCCGCCTATCCTGCGGAGCTCCCCCCCGCATTCCGGACAGAAATGGGGTCCCGGCGGCGGAGCGCAGCAACTGCAGGTATTCTTCAAAAAATACTCCTGGCTGCA
>MVZQ01000089.1 GCA_002068435.1 Euryarchaeota archaeon ADurb.BinA087
AGGCCGGTCACGCCCCATGAGCGATGGCCCCCGGTCCCCGCAGAGATAGCCGGAGGTGAATCCGCGCGAGAATGCGATGGCAAGATCATCCATGTCCGACTGGTCGGGGACAAAGGTCCCGTCCGCCACTGCATCGAGGGCTTTGCGGTAAATGGAGACGACGACGGCCACGTAGTCAGGGGAACGCATCCTTCCCTCGATCTTCAGTGCCGCAACCGGCCGTTCCAGGATTCTGGCAAGGTGCGGATACAGGCAGAGATCCCTGGTGGAGAGGAGACAGGGCTCCCAGAGCGGGATCCTGCGGGGCCTGGTGATTCTTCCGTATGAATCAGCGGTTCCTGCTACCAGTGAATAGTCCCTTCTGCAGGGCTGGGCACAGGCGCCCCGGTTCCCGCTCCTTCCTCCAATAACAGAGGAGAGGAGGCACTGGCCGGAGTAGGCATAACAGAGTGCCCCATGGATGAAGATCTCAATACCCGGCCGTTTATCGGGAGGGACCCGGAAGATCCGGTCGAGTTCGGCGAGCGGGACCTCCCGGGCGAGGACAATCCGCTCATATCCCTCCCGTTGGGCATGGACCACTCCTTCCAGGTTGGTGATCGTGCACTGGGTGGAGGCATGGCGCGGCAGGTCAGGAACGACATCGCGTGCGATCAGGGCGATGCCTGGATCCTGGATGAGTACCGCATCAGCCCCCATCGCGTACAGGTCACAGAGATATCTGGCAACCGAGGCAAGTTCGCGGTCATGGACCAGGGTATTGACTGTTATATAGACCCGGGTACCGCGCAGGTGCGCATACGCCAGTGCCTGCCGGAGTTCCTCATCGCTGAAATTCGGACTGTATTTTCGTGCTCCGAACCGTTTTCCGCCGAGATAGACTGCATCGGCACCGGCATTGATCGCGGCCACGAGCGCGTCCATGGACCCTGCCGGTGCAAGGAGCTCGGGAATTCCCCCCTTGTTCTGAGACATGGATTAGGTATACTACGTATCCCCCGCACCGGTGATAAAACCAGCAATGGGGGGGTGATGATAAGCAGGGGCCTTATATATCCCGCAGATCTATCCACTCTTATGAAGTGTGTCGCCTCGGTCTCTGATCCGCGGTGCATCCCGGAAGCGGAAGAGGCCGGGGCAGATCTGGTCGAGCTGCGGCTGGATCTCTTCCCCACGGACCTGTCGCAGGAGCAGAAGACCTGCGTGAAGAGGTGCACCCTTCCCCTGATCATCACAGTACGGAGCCGGCAGGAGGGCGGATATTTCCGCGGCTCCCCGGATGACTGGTGGAGGCTCGTTTTACCCTGGCTCACCGATGCAACATTGGTTGACGTGGAGCAGGATTTCTCGATGCTCACCCCTCTCATCAACGATGCGGGGGTTGAGGTGATTGCCTCGTTCCATTCGGGGAGGATGCTGATAGGGGGAGAGCTGGGAGCGATAGCAACACGGCTCCGGGCATATGGGACCCCGAAGGTTGTGGTCCGGCCGGAGAGCCCGATCGATGTCTTGACGCTCTGCTGGTTCACCCACCGGACGGAGAAACCGATCATCACCAGCGTCATCGGGTCGAAGTATCGATATACCAGAGTGATGCTCCCCCTGTTCGGGTCAGAGATGGCATTCGGGTATGCCGGTCAGCCAACCGCGGAAGGACAGTTCCATGTCCGGGAGATGCGGCAGCTTGTGGATGCCCTGATGGAGTAGGCGGCCGTGGTTCTTCTTCACTACTGATACCGTTTTCCCTCCCTATACGCTCCGACCCTGCCCCGGAAAGCGTTCCACAGGTGACGGAAAAACCAGGTGAGGGTAAAAAGGTGGATTTGTTTTATTTGTCCTTGACCATGACACCCCATTCCACGACATAGAATCCTTCGCGGACGATCTTTTCCGGGGATGTCACCTGTGCAGGAGCGGAGATCAGAGGTTCAGCGCAGAACCAGATGCGCATGACATCGTCTGGTTCCGGACTGATGATGAGCGGCATAACCTGTTCCACAGCCCCGGTCTCCTGGGGGTAAAAGACATAGTCCACATCCCCGGGAAGGGGGCTCACCCAATAGTCGATGAATTCCGCTGTCTCTTTCTCGTTAAACCCATACTGTCCAAGCATGAAGGCCATATCCTGCCCACGGTATGTCGCACGAATGACGTACCCCTCTCTTTCTGCCACCCGGAATCAGGCACCATGCCTTCGTAGAAGAGGAAATCCCCCTTCCCGTTCAGGCTGCCATTCCAGATCGCTGCCTGCCATCCCATCCCGGGCTGGTACACCGGATCGGAAACGGTGATGGAACTCTCTGGCATGAGCCGTACCTGGGCGGTGAGATCATGGTCACTGTACAGATAGATGCTCGGTTTTTCTACGGAGGTGTCTATCTCTAAGTAGTCAGTTCTATCATATGGGGGATGGGACTTGGTTCGTTCTATTAGTGAGGTATAAGATTCCTCAAATGAGGTATCAGAGAGGGGGGATCCGATACCAAACTGCGAGTTCAGCGTTCGCCAACCCGGTGGGTTCGGCGTAGAGGAGTCATCTACCGCAATCTTATCGAATATCTTGACGGGATGTCCAGACTCCAACACTGCATAAACTGGTACCGTCCTCCCGGCATAGATCAGGACCGAGATCGAATAATCCTGGTGTTTTGATCGGGTCACCGTCAGTTTGTGGTAACCTGGGGAGATTCCCATGATGTTCACCGGGGTGATCCCTTTGGACACATCATCCAGATAAACCGCAGAACCAGAAGGATCAGAGAAGACCAAGAGTGAACCCGTCAAGCTAGTGGTGGCTGAAGGTATAGGGATCGGGCTTAAGGGGAACCCTCTCTGATATTGGGGAAATATTTCGCTTTTGGTGATTGCCAGGCCGGGGGAACAAACAACCGCAAGTAGCACAATCATTCCAAGTACAAGAGGCCAGGGGTTTCATCGTAATCTTTGGGAGTTTTATTTACTTGGATATATAAAATAGGAGGATACGGCAAGTTAAGAGATAACAATGACAGGTTTTTTAAGAAGTCGACTCCGACTGAAAGAAATGCTGCGAGGGGGATTGTGATTTTGAAGATTCCTTGCGGATGAAATAGAATTACTTCAGATCACGCTCTTGTGGAAAAGCCCTGTACTTCTCCTGTTCGAGCCAGGCATCGAACAGGGCCAGGGCAAGCATCGCCTCGGCAACCGGCATGAGCCGGGGGACGATGCAGGGATCATGCCTCCCCGTAATAGAGATTGTCTGCTCATCTCCTGAAACGCTCCGGGTTTTCTGGGGGAGCACGATCGAGGCCGTGGGTTTGACCGCGATCCGTACCACGATCTCGTTCCCGTTGCTGATCCCGCCAAGGATGCCCCCGGCATGGTTGGAGAGAAACCCGGTCCCATCCATGGGATCGTTGTGCTCACTCCCCTTCAGGCGTGCAGAGGCAAAACCGTCGCCAATCTCCACCCCCTTCACCGCACCGATCCCCATCATTGCACCGGCGATCTGCGCATCGAGCTTCCCAAAGACCGGGTCGCCAAGGCCGGGAGGGACACCGGTCGCCGAGATCCGGATGATACCCCCGACCGAATCACCCGACTGCTTCGCCTTCCTGATCTCCTCCTCCATTGCACCGGGATCCGACACTCCGTGTACTTCCTCTACCTTCGCGGAGATCTCGATCCCGGCCCGGGCAAGGAACTTTGCTGCGACCGCACCGGCCGCGACCCTGCCTACCGTCTCACGGCCCGATGACCTTCCCCCGCCCCGGTGATCACGGATCCCGTACTTCTCCTGGTAGGTGAAATCGGCATGGCCCGGCCGGTAGACCTCCCGGAGCATCTCGTAGTCAGAGGAACGGGCATCCGTGTTCCGCACAAGCAGGGCGACCGGCATCCCCGTGGTCTTCCCTTCAAAGACCCCGGAAAGGATCTCCACCTGGTCTGGTTCAGCCCGGGCTGAGGTGAGCGGGCTCGTTCCCGGCCTCCTCCGGTCGAGCAGCGGCTGGATATCCGAAACAGAGAGCGGGAGTCCCGCCGGGCAGCCGTCGATCACGACCCCGATCGCGGGTCCGTGGCTCTCCCCAAACGTCGTGATGCGAAACGACCGGCCGAAGGTGTTCATCCCATCGCGCTCCTGACGAGCTCGAGAGAGGGAGCGATCCCCATAAAGTGCCGGAACTGGGCAGCAGCCTGGCGCACAAACATCTCTGTCCCCGGGATGGTCTGGCACCCCGAGTTCCGGGCAATCCTGAGGAGGGGGGTCTCAGGGGGGGTGTATACCAGGTCAAAGATGGTCATAGAAGGTCGTAGCTGATGTTTCTGGAGAGGGCTCTTCAGTTCCGGTTCCATGCCGATTGAGGTTGCATTGACCACAACGGCGGGATTGAGCCGGTCGAACGCAGAGGATGGCCCGTATGCACAGTCAAACCGCTCTGCCAGCGATGCTGCTTTCTCAACGGTCCGGTTCAGGATCGTCACCTCCATATCGAGCGACTGGAGGGCATACACCGCTGCGGCGGCAGCACCCCCTGCACCAAGAATGACCGCCTTTTCTCCGTGGTGGTCGGAGAGCGGTTCCCGGATCCCGATCCAGTCGGTGTTGTACCCGAAACACCTGCTGCCGCACCAGACCACCGTGTTGACCGCTCCGATTGCATCTGCGTGGACCTCCACATCGGTCAGAGTGGGTATGATCTCCTGCTTGAACGGAATTGTCACCGATAATCCGCGGATGTCTATCTCCTCCCCAAGCCGGAGAATCCGTGAGAGATCCGGGTCCTGGAACCGGAGATAGTGGCAGGTGATCCCGTACTGCCTGAAGAGCCGGTTGAACAGGGCCGGGCTCCTGCTCTGGACTGCCGGAGATCCCGCAATGCCATAGAGGCGTGTCCGGGGGTCCCACAGATCAACATCGGTGAGAATCCTGGCCTCGGCCACTTCTGAATCAGGGATCCCGGATCCGGCAAGGAACTGGACAAGGCTCTTCCTGGCCTGCAACGGAACCGTCCCATCCTGAAGGAACTTCCTGATGGCGAGGACAACCTCGTTCGGACTTTTCAGGGAGGTATCGATACGGAGATCAGACGCCGCAGCATAGTGCGGCCTGCGGAGTTCCAATAATTCATGGATTTCCTCGCGGAGCGGCAGGGTGGTGAGGGGGGGCCTCGTGGAGGCAGCGATCCTCTTCTCGATGACCACTTCGTCCGCTTCAAGCAGGACCATGGTGCTTCCCCTCCGCAATGCGGCGACATTTGCCGGATCGAGGATGGCCCCCCCACCGGTCCCGATCACCGCATCACCGGGCGGGAGGGCGCGGATCACCTCGCGCTCCCGTACCCGGAATCCCTCTTCACCCTCGCGGCGGAAGATATCGTGGATGGTCATCCCTGCCGATGCCTCGATCAGGGCATCCGTGTCAAGGAACGGCACTGATGTCAGGCGGGAGAGGAGCCGTCCCGTCTCAGTCTTCCCCGTTCCCCTGAATCCGATCAGAACAACTCTCATACAAGCCCTTCTTTGTGTAGTATATCCCAGAACTCCGGAAAAGACTTGCTGACGCAACCGGCATCCGTTACCGTGATACCGCCAACGGCAAGCCCGAGCACCGCAGCGCTCATTGCCGTCCGGTGATCACCCGCCGGATCGATCGTTCCTCCGTGCAGGGGTGCAGGCCGGATCGTAATCGACCCGTCCTTGTCGGCCCTGACATCCCCGCCCAGCTTCTGGAGGGTGGAGAGGATGGCAAAGATCCGGTTGCTCTCCTTGAACTTCAGGTGGGAGATACCGAAGAACCGGGACGGGGATCTGGCACAGGCGGCTACCATACAGAGGGTCTGAACGGTATCGGGGGAAGAGGAGAGGTCTCTTTCGATCCCTGTGAGCGCGCCATCACTTTCCACCGTGATACAGTCATCGGAGCAGGATACCCGGCACCCCATAGCGGCAAGCGCATCGAGGAACTGCCTGTCTCCCTGGACTGATCCAGGAGAGAGAGAGGAGACCCGCGCCCTTCCCCCGCAGACCGCGGCAATGGCAAAAAAGTACGATGCGGAGGAATAATCGCCCTCCACCAGGTACTCCCTTCCGCAATACCCCTTCCCGGGATGCACCAGGAAATGGTCCTGCCCCTCCCGCTCCACCGGCACCCCGAACGCCTTCATGACATCGACCGTCACATCAAGATACGAACGGGACACCGCTCCCGGGAGGAGATGAAGCCCAAGCGGGGATCCGGCATAGGGGGCTGAGAGGAGGAGGGATGAGGCAAACTGACTGCTCACTGTGCTGTCGACCTGCACGGATCCTCCTTTAAGAATCCCGTCAACCATCAGAGGAGGGAATCCGGCTGTCTCGAGATACTGGATCCTCCCCCCCAGGGAATTCAGGGCGTTTACCAGCCCGCCGACCGGCCGCTCTTTCATCCGCGGGCTTCCGGTGATGATCACCGGTCTTTGACAGAGGAGGGCAACGGAGGTCAAAAGACGGAGACTGGTCCCCGAATCCCCCAGGTCGATAACGGAAGGATCACCGCACTGCAGAACTCCCCCGGTCCCATCTATCCGGATCTGATCCTCATTCCAGGAAAGGCGAACTCCCAGCTGCTGCAGGGCAGAGGCCGTGATACAGGTGTCATCGGACCTGAGGACCCGGTGGAGTGTACTGGTACCCCCGGCAAGGCCGGCAGCGATCAGGGCACGGTGGGTATAGCTCTTGGAAGCGGGAGCCCTGATGGTGATATCGACAGGCCCTGAACGTTCCAGCGTGACGTTCATTCCGGTACCTTCACCTCCTTGTAACATCCCAGGTCGCGGAACCGGGACTTCTCCCGGAGAGCGACAAGGGCATCACGGCATCTGGGCGAGTAGGCGAGATCGATGAAGAACAGGTACTCCCCCATCCTCCGCTTCGATGGCCGGGACTCGATCCTCGTGAGGTTGATCCCCCGCTCAGCAAAGACCCCGAGGATCTGGTACAGGAGGCCGGGCTGGTCTTTTTCCGGGTCGACGAGGATGCTGCACTTG